>DGYA01000079.1:16485-16777 GCA_002396505.1 Cyanobacteria bacterium UBA5018
TTGCCCCTCTTGACGCGGGCCATGACAAAAAATGCAGTGGATCTGAAGTGGATCTAAAAGGTGAATCTCAAACGGGAAGGGCCAGGGCCTGGAGCTCAGGCGTAAGGGAGCATGGCACTCACGTTGTCTGCATCGCGCTCGTCGACGACGGCCATGGTGCCGAGATAGCGCTTCCGCTTGGGGCTCTTGTGATCGAGCAGGTGGCTGCGGAAGGCGCGGCGGCGCATGAATTTGCCGCTGCCGGTGGCCTGGAACCGCTTGGCGGCAGCTTTGCGGGTCTTGAGCTTCGGCA
>DGYA01000079.1:16953-17491 GCA_002396505.1 Cyanobacteria bacterium UBA5018
GCGGGTCTTGAGCTTCGGCATGTCTGGCGGCGCGGACGCAAACAAACAGCCTACGCCGTCGCCTTCCCCCCCCTCTCGCGCGATTGGCCTGGGAAGTTGACCTGGACAGGTGAGCTGGTAATTGAACTGGGCAGTTGCACTGGGCAGTTGAGCAGGCAGTTGAGCAGGCAGGTGACTGGCCCTCCAAAGAGCAGATGTTTTCGGCAGAGTTGAGAGCGCGGTCATGCCCCGCGCCCCAGCTCCGCCACTGCCATTCCAGAAGGGCCAGTGCCTGCTTGCCGTCGTGGGGGCCGCAGGTTGAGCTGGCCAATCCCCCACCAGCACCATCTGTTCAGGCCCATCTGCCCAGGCCCATCTGTTCAGCCCTGTCCTCCAGCCGGTTTCCCCTTGCCACGCCTTGCTTTTTTGCGGCTAGCCCTTGTGCTGGCCCTCTCCAGCCTGGGGATCGGGGCGGGCGGCTGTCGAGCGGAACCGCCGGCAGGGCAGGTGCAGCGAGCGGCCGTCGCCCCGGCCCTGCCGCTGCATTGGCCGGTGCCGG
>DGYA01000060.1 GCA_002396505.1 Cyanobacteria bacterium UBA5018
GGTGGCGGCTACGGTGGCGGTGGCGGCGCCGGCGGCGGCAATAGATGGTGAATCCAGGCCACTAGGGCCTCGGGATCAGCCGCTGCTTAGGCGCCCTGACATGGCGCCTAAGCAGCGTCACCTCCCTCTGATTGCAACAATCTCCTAACCACAGGAGAGGAAGCCTGCAAAATTATTTCGAGAATAATTTTGATTTACTAATAGATAGAGGAATGCTTGGGAGACTCTGGAAAACTGCCATTTCGTTGAGCCTTTCACCCGGCAACTCTTGCGTCGCGGCATCAGGGCAGGGCTCAGTTATTTGACTGGGTTTTCCAGGTTTTCCCTATATTCCCAATCAACCATTCCTCGATCTATTAAAAGCTTTCGCTTAGTCGGACATTTCATCTAGCTGGCCATACGATCTAATCGATCGCCTCGACCCATCAATGCCTTGAATCTACCAAGATTTTTGGCCCATAAAGTTTCTTGATTACCCGGATCACTCCGTGGAGAGCCGACATTATTCCTGGGATAGAGCGGAGCAGCTTGTGAGGTCAAGCGATTTGGGTCGGCCCTCCCTGAGTCGCAGAGCTTGATGGGTAATCAAGTAAAGTTTTTTTGATTTAACGGGTTCTTGACCTGGCCGATAGCCTAATCCAATCGGCACTTTTATCCGGGAAGTGGATTTATCCGGAAGTCGTTTGATCCGGAAAGTTGTTTAATGTGGCTTGTTCAGGAAAATTGCTTGATCTAGAAAGTATATCAATTCACCAGTTCTTTGATTTGGCAAGTCAATACAGGGGTCGCGGTCAAATTTGCCAATGCTTAACCGTTAAGCAGGTTAACCGTTAACCAGGTTAACCGTTAAGCAGGTTAACGGTTAATCAGGCCTTCAACCTTACTGGGATCGCGGCTGCGGGCCAGGCTGCTCAAGGCAAGTTGCTCACTGCCAAGGCCATCGGCAGTAAACAAGGCCATCGCCTCCAGCCAAGGCCATCGCCCGGAGCTGGGGTATGCCGCTGGTGAGGCTGGTTTTCAGTGAAGCCAAAGGCTGGCTGGCAGCGGTTGTTGACCCCTGGGCTCTGCGACTACCGCTGCCAGCGAGCTGCGGCCCGATTGGCGGTCTAGCAGCCTGGGCTGTTCTGCCTGGGCTGTTGCTGATTTGCCTGAACTGTCGATGATCAGTGGCTGTTGCTTGCGAGCTGTTCAGCCTGAACGTTCACCTGTAAGCCAGAACCGGAAACTGGACCATTGCCTTGACGGTGCTGTCAGCCCCATCCATGCTGGTTGCCTCGTAACGACTGTTTCTACGCCAAGGCTGTTTCAACGCTAAGCCGTTTCAACGCTACAGCTGTTTCCCCATCCAAACTGTTTGTTGCGCCGTCAGGGCCGTTTCGCCATCTATAGCTCGTGTTCTTCTCCAGCCCCAACCCTGGTGGCCAGGTCGGCCCCAGGGCAGATCAGCCCAGCGGCGCCAAAGCGGATCTAATTGCCGCCGATCGCTTGGCAATGCTCAATCGCCGTTCCAATGCCGCCGGTTGGCGTCAACTCTGGTGCCATCTGGCCCTGATCCTGGTGAGTGGCTGGCTGTGGGGCCAGCCCGCTCTGCCCCTGCTGCTGCGCTTACCGGCCCTGGCTTTGCTGGGGGTCGCTCTGGCCTTTAGCTTCTGCGCCATGCACGAATGCTGTCATCGCACCGTCTTTGACCAGCGCGACCGCAACGATCGTTGGGCCTGGTGGGCCGGGGTACTCAGTTTTTACAACGCTGATTTCTTCAGGCGCTACCACCAGTGGCACCACCGCTATACCCATCTGCCGGGTCTCGATCCGGAGTTAGAGGATCCAGCTCCCTGCAGCCCCAGCGCCTATCTGCTGGAACTGACTGGACTGGGCTGGTGGCTGGGCAAACTGCGCGGCCATTGGCGGGGTCTGCGGGGGGAGTTTGGCGACTGCCCCTACATCCCGCCTCAGGCGGCACGGCAGGTAAGCGATTCAATCCGCCGCCAATGGGCGGTCTACGGCCTGCTGCTGCTGCTGTCCCTACCCGGCGGCAATGGCTTTGGCTTCTGGTTTTGGCTGTTGCCCCTGGCCATTGGCCAGCCGCTGCTGCGCTTTGTGCTGCTGGCCGAGCACGGTGGCTGCCCCTTTGTGGCCGACGGCCTGCGCAACACCCGCACCACATACACCCTGGCGCCGCTGCGCTGGCTGATGTGGAACATGCCCTTCCACGCCGAGCACCACCTCTATCCCTCCCTGCCCTTTCACGCCCTGGAGCGGGCCCACCAACATCTGGCCCCCCAGCTGACGGTGGTGGCGCCGGGCTACCTAGCGGTGCATCGCGGCTTGCTCGCCAACCTCCCCGCCCTGGCGATGCCTGCGGCCTCGACTGTTCCAGAGCTGGTTACACCGGAGGGGGCTGTTGCGGAGGAGGCTGTTCCGGCGGCACCCGGCTCGATCCCTTGAGCGGAACCTGTGCCAGCGGTGCCGCAACGACCGGCCTCAGCCGGGCCGCCAGCGCCGATCGCGTCTACGAGCTGCCAGCCTTCCCGCTGGCTTGCGGCGAGATCCTGGCCAAGGCCCAACTCAACTATCGGGTGTATGGCGAGCTGAATGCGGCTCGCTCCAACCTGGTGCTCTATCCCAGTTCCTACGGCGCCTGGCCCGAGGACATCGACTGGCTGGTAGGGCCAATTCTCGATCCGCGCCGTTGGTGCGTGGTGCTGGTCAGTCAATTTGGCAATGGCCGCTCCAGCAGCCCCAGCAACGGCGGGCCACCCCTGGGGCCCCACGGCTGGCCGATCGACCACCGCGACAACCTGCGGGCCCAGATCAAGCTGTTGGAGGAGCTATTCGGGGTGGAGCGGCCGGCGCTGGTCTACGGCTGGTCGATGGGGGCGCAGCAGGCGTACCACTGGGGGGTGCTGGAGCCCCAGCGGCCCCAGCGGCTTTGCTGTATTTGCGGCACGGCCCGCACCACCCCCCACAACCGCCTGTTTTTGCTCAGCCTGCGCCAGGCCCTCACCAACGATCCGGCCTGGAACGGCAGCGGCTTCGATGCGGTGCCCGAGCGGGGTCTGCGCAGCTTTGCGCTGATCTACGCCAGCTGGGCCGCCAGCCAGAGCTTCTACCGCCGCGGCGCCCACCGGCAACTGGGCTACGCCGATGTGGAGAGCTATGTGGAACAGGCCTGGCTGCCCGCCTACCGCCGCCACGACCCCCGCAACCTGATCGCCATGCTCGACGTGTGGCTGGCCAACGACGTCGCCAGCGGCGCCGCTGGCGACGATCAAGCCGCAGGCTCAACAAATCAGCAGGTGGCCAGCACCACGAGCAATGCCAGAGCCGAAGCAAGCGACGATGGCGAGCTGGCTGCGGCCCTGGGCCGGATCCAGGCCCGCACCGCCGTTGTCGCCGCCAGCTGCGACCTCTACTTCCCGCCGGCCGATTGCGCCGCAGAAGCGGCCCTGATTCCTGGAGCCAGCTTCCAGCTACTCGATTCCGACCTTGGCCACCGGGCCGGCAATCCCCGCGACAGCCCGGCCGAGCAGGCGCTGATTCGCGCTGCCGTCGAGACCCTCTGCGCCGATTTGCCCAACCCCCTGTCCTGAGATCCCGATGACTGTGCTCGCCCGCTTTGCCGCCGACCGCGGCATTCGCCACTTTTTGTTCTCCTTCTGCGACCTGTTCGGGGTCCAGCGCGCCAAGCTGGTGCCGGCATCGGCCGTGGCCCAGCTGGAGACCAGCGGCGCCGGTTTTGCCGGTTTTGCCGCCTGGCTGGATTTGACCCCCGCAGATGCCGACGTGCTGGCCCGGCCGGATCCAGCCAGCCTGACGGTGCTGCCCTGGCAGCCGGAGGTGGCCTGGGTGGCCACCGACCTGGAGATGGGGGGGGAGCCGCTGGAGCAGTCACCGCGGCGGGTGCTGCAGCGGCAATTGCAGCGCGCCCAGGCCCTGGGCCTGCGCTTGATGACCGGCGTGGAGCCGGAGTTTTTCCTGCTGGATGCCGGTGGCCAGGCGATCGGCGATCCGACCGACCAGCAGCGCAAACCCTGCTACGACCAGCTGGCCTTGATGCGTCACTATCCGCTGATCAGCGAGATCCTGGAGGCGATGGAGGGTCTTGGCTGGGCTCCCTACCAGGCCGACCACGAAGACGCCAACGGCCAGTTTGAGATCAACTGGACCTTTGCCGATGCGCTCACCACCGCCGATCGGCATGCCTTCTTTCGGGTGATGGTGGCCACCCTGGCGGAGCGCCACGGCCTGCGGGCCAGCTTCCGGCCCAAACCCTTTGCCCAGCTCACCGGCAACGGCTGCCACCTGCACCTCTCCCTCTGGGATGGCGCTGGCAACCGCTTTGTCGATGCCAGCGGCCCCCTGGGGCTATCCAGCCTGGCCTACCAGTTCCTGGGCGGCTTGCTGGAACACGCCCCGGGCCTCTGCGCGATCACCAATCCCAGTCTCAACAGCTATGCCCGTCTGGGGGGAAGCACCACCGTTTCCGGAGCCACCTGGTCGCCCAGCTGGATCAGCTATGGCGGCAATAACCGCACCCATATGGTGCGCCTGCCCGACGACCAGCGGCTGGAGTTGCGGCTGCCCGACGGCGATGCCAATCCCTACCTGCTGCAGGCGGCGGTGCTGGCGGCGGGCCTCGATGGCATCGAGCGCCAACTGGATCCAGGCCCCCGCAACGATGCCAACGCCTACACCGATCCGCCGACGGGGGCCGCCGCCAGGGCCCTGCCCGCCACCCTGGAGGCGGCCCAGGCGGCCTTCGCCAGCGATACAGCCCTGCGCCAGGCCCTGGGGGAGCAGTTCTGCCAGGCCTATGGCCGTTGGCCCCGCAGCGAATGAAGCCCTCAAAAGCCGAAACAGTTCTCAAAAGCCGAAACAATGGGTGGATGAGATTTCGCCTGCATCCCAACTTGCGCCCCTCCCCTGTCCCTGGGCGACGGCACTTTTGGCTGGCCCTTGCCCTCGTCTTGGCGGCCCTGGCGGAGCCAGGGTTGGCCAGGGGCGATGGGCTGGCCAGAGGCGGTGAGCTGGCCAAAGGCGCTGGGCTGGCCAAAGGCGATGTCAGTGCGGCCCAACCACCCCCTGGCGGCTGGGCGCCAATGGCGGCTCAACTCGCTGCTTCCCCAGGTCGCTCGGGCCAGACCCCCACTGGCCAGACCCTCCCCGGGCAGGCCCTGCCGAGCCTGATTCCCCTGACCGAGCCCGCTGGGCTAAACCTGCTGGCCGGCAGTGGTCATCGGGCCGATTACGGCGCCTTGGCGGGGGCCCTGCTCACCCAGGCCAACCTGGCCTACTGCGGCGTGGCCAGCAGCGCAATGCTGCTCAACAGCCTGGCGGTACCAGCGCCGGCGGTGCCTGGCTACGGCCCCTACCGCTTCTGGACCCAGGAAAACCTGTTTGACGACCCCGCCACCCGGCTTGTCAAAGCACCGGAGCTGATCGCCCGCCAGGGGATGACCCTGGACCAGTTGCGACAGCTGCTGGCCAGCAAGGGCGTCAAGGTGAGGGCAATCCATGGCCTGGATATCGATTTGCTGGCCCTGCGCCGGCTGCTGGCCAGCAGCTTGGCCAACCCCACCGATCGGCTGTTGGTGAACTATGACCGCCGGCTATTGGGCCAGACCGGTGGCGGTCACATTGCGCCACTGGCCGCTTACCACGCCGCCAGTAATCGGGCGCTGATCCTCGACGTGGCCCGCTATCGCTACCCCTCAGTGTGGGTGCCCTTGAAGGATCTGTGGCAGTCGATGCGCAGCCTGGATTCCGCCAGTGGCCTCAGCCGGGGGCTAGTGGTGGTGGAACGCTGATTAGTGGCGACGCAACCCCAGCCATGGCCGATTTCCTCAGGAGCGAGTTGTCTGGAAGCGAGCTATCTAGAACAGAAGTGTCTGCAAGCGAGGGCTCCAGTTGGCCCCAACCGCAAATTCACCCCGAGGCCTGGGTGGCCGCCTCGGCCGTGCTGATCGGCGATGTGAGCCTGGCCGCCGGCGCCAGCCTCTGGCCCACGGCCGTCGCCCGCGGCGATCTAAGTGCGATCCGGGTTGGAGTTGGTAGCAATGTGCAGGACGGAGCGGTGCTGCATGGCGACCCGGGCCAGCCAGTGCTGATCGGGGCTGATGTGACCATTGGCCACCGGGCCGTGATCCATGGCGCCACCCTGGAAGACGGTTGTCTAATCGGCATCGGCGCGATCGTGCTCAATGGCGTCACCGTGGGGGCTGGAGCCCTGGTGGCGGCCGGATCGGTGGTAACCAGGAACGTGCCGCCCCGCAGCTTGGTGATGGGTGCTCCCGCTGTGGTGAAGCGGGAACTAAGTGCCGAGGCGGTGACGGAGCAGCTGGAGCATGCCCGCCGCTATCGCCAGTTGGCCATGGTCCATGCAGCCCAAACCAAAGCTCTGCAATCCGCAGCCGCCGGGCGATCAGAGCCCGAACCGGCGAGCGAATAAATCGGAGCCGCCGGCCGATGAATGCCTGATCCGCCGAGCCAATAATCCAGAACCGCCGAGCCTGAACCGGCGAGCGAATAATCCCGAGCCGCCTGCCGAACAAATGTAGATATCGATCAGCTCGGCGCAGCGGCGCAGCGGTGGCCAGCCGGGGTCCGTAAGATCATTGTCATCCTTTTCCCTTGCCTTCCCATGGACGCTCGGCTGGTGCTGGTTGCCGCTCCGATCCTGCTGGCCGCTAGCTGGGCTGTATTTCACATCGGCCGGGCCGCCGTTGGTCAGCTGCAGCTGATGCTCAAGCGTGCCCGGGCCTGATGGCCGCCAACCCAGGCGAGCCAGCGGCCCCAATCGATCCCACCGATCACCAGCAGCCCAGCCAGCGGCCTGGTCAGCAACAGCCGGCCAGCTTGCTGGTGATCGGTGCCGGGCTGGCTGGCACCGAGGCGGCCTGGCAAATAGCCCAGGCCGGCCTGGCGGTGCGGCTGGTGGAAATGCGGCCCCTGCATCGCTCCCCCGCCCACCACAGCGGCGAGTTCGCCGAGTTGGTGTGCAGCAATAGCTTCGGGGCCATCAGCAGCGATCGAGCTGCTGGGCTACTGCAGGAGGAACTGCGGCGGCTGGGTTCGCTGGTGATTGCCACCGCCGATGCCCATGCGGTACCCGCCGGTGGTGCCCTGGCGGTGGATCGGGGTCGCTATAGCGCCGCCCTCACCGCCCGCCTGGAGGCCCACCCTCTGGTGACGGTGGAGCGCCGCGAACAGACCCAGCTGCCGGCAGCCGATCAAATCGCCGTGCTGGCCACCGGCCCGCTCACCAGCGAGCCCCTGGCCGAGCAGCTGCGCACCTTCACGGGCCGCGAGGAATGCCACTTCTTTGATGCGGCCAGTCCAATTGTGGCCGGTGAGAGTATTGATCTGGAGAGGGCATTTCGCGCCTCTCGCTATGACAAGGGCGACGCTGATTATATAAACTGTCCGATGAATAAGGCCGAATATCTCGCTTTTCGCGAGGCCCTGCTCAGCGCCGAGCAGGCTGAGCTCAAGGACTTCGAGCAGGAGAGCGCCAGCTTCTTCGAGGGCTGCCTACCGATCGAGGAACTGGCTCGCCGCGCCGAAGACACCATGCGCTACGGACCGCTCAAGCCGATCGGCCTCTGGGATCCCCGCTGGGGTGATCTCCAGGACGCCGCGGTGCGCCGGGCCCAGCGGGCCTATGCGGTGGTGCAGCTGCGCCAAGAAGACAAGGATGGGCGGCTCTGGAACCTGGTGGGTTTCCAGACCAACCTCAAATGGGGCGAGCAGCAGAGGGTGCTGCGCCTGATTCCAGGCCTGGAGCAGGCCGACTTCGTGCGCTTTGGGGTGATGCATCGCAACACCTTCCTGGAATCGCCCCAGCTGCTGGATGCCAGCCTGCAGTTCCGCAGCCGCCCCCAGCTGCTGGCAGCGGGCCAGATTACCGGCACCGAGGGCTATGCGGCGGCGGTGGCCGGTGGTTGGCTGGCCGGCACCAACGCCGCCCGCCTGGCCAAAGGGCTGGCACCGATCAGCCTGCCGGCCACCACGATGATCGGCGCCTTGACCCACTTCATCGCCGAGGCCCCCAGCAAGGCTTTCCAGCCGATGCCCCCCAACTTCGGCCTGCTGCCGGATCTACCCGAGCGCATCCGCGACAAGCGCAGTCGCTATGGCGCCTACCGCGACCGGGCCCTGGCCGATCTGGAGCCCTACCGCCAGGTCGCCCAGCGGCCGCTGGCGCTTGCCGGCTAAGGCAATCGACGCGCTGCGGCAGCAGCTGGGGCCTGTCGGCTTGCTACGGGCAACAGGCTCCTGGCTCCCCGGGGTCAGCTGAGCCCGCTGACCTGGCGGCTTTAGACCTGAACACCAGCCCCTAAGGTCTCAGCCAGCCTCCCTTCCGCCGGTGCCCAGCGCTCCAGCTCCTAGCAGTTCCACCAGTAACTCCAGAGCCAACGGCTCCAGCAGTAACCCCAGCGCCACTGGCACCACCAGTAATTCCAGCTCCAGCAGCTCAGCTCCAGCCAGCTGGGATGCCGTGGTGATCGGCGCCGGCATCGGCGGCCTGGTTACCGCCAGCCAACTGGCCGCCAAGGGGGCGCGGGTGTTGGTGCTGGAGCGCTACTTAATTCCCGGCGGCAGCGGCGGCAGCTTCAAGCGGGCGGGCTACACGTTTGACGTGGGCGCCTCGATGATCTTTGGCTTTGGCAGCAAGGGCCACACCAACCTGCTCACCCGAGCCCTGGCGGATGTGGGCCAGCACTGCGAGACGATCCCCGACCCAGCCCAACTGGAATACCACCTGCCGGGCGGTCTACGGCTGGCGGTGGATCGAAACTACGACCGCTTTATCGCCGAGCTCACCGCCCTTTTCCCCCACGAGGCCAAGGGCATCCGCGCCTTTTATGACACCTGTTGGAGCGTGTTTCGCTGTCTCGATGCGATGCCGCTGCTCTCCCTGGAAGACCCGGCCTACCTGGCCAAGGTGTTCTTCAAGGCGCCGCTGGCCTGCCTGGGCCTGGCCCGCTGGTTGCCGGTGAATGCCGGAGATGTGGCGCGAAAGCACATTCGCGATCCCTACCTACTGAAGTTCATCGATATGGAGTGTTTCTGCTGGAGCGTGATGCCGGCGGATCGCACCCCGATGATCAATGCCGGCATGGTGTTCTCCGATCGCCATGCCGGCGGCATCAATTACCCCAGGGGTGGGGTGGGGGTGATCGCCGAGAAGTTAGTGGCTGGATTGCAGAGCCATGGCGGTGAGATCCGCTATCGGGCCCGCGTCACCAAGGTGATCCTGGAGCAGGGCAGGGCTGTGGGGGTGGAGCTGGCCAGTGGCGAGCGGATTCAGGCGCGAAGGGTGATCAGCAACGCCACCCGCTGGGACACCTTTGCCGGCGAAGGCTCGGGCAAGTCCAGCCTGGTGGACGCGGCCCACACCCCAGCTGCGGAAGCCCGCTGGCGGCAGCGCTATAAGGCCTCCCCCTCCTTCCTGTCGCTGCATCTGGGGGTAAAGGCCGAGCTGATTGCCGCCGGCACCCACGTGCATCACCTGCTGTTGGAGCAGTGGCAGGAAATGGATGCAGAACAGGGCACGATTTTCGTTTCCATCCCCACCCTGCTGGACCCCAGCTTGGCGCCAGCGGGTAAGCACATCGTGCATAGCTTCACACCTTCTTCCATGCAGGAATGGCAGGGTCTATCCCCCGGTGAATACCGGGCCAAAAAACAGGCCGATGCCCAGCGGTTGATCCGCCGGTTGGAAGCAATTCTGCCGGGCTTGTCGGCAGCGATCAGCCACTGCGAGGTGGGCACGCCCCGCAGCCACCGCCGCTTTCTGGGCCGAATGGATGGCAGCTATGGACCGATTCCCAGCCGGCGCCTACCCGGTTTGCTGCCGATGCCCTTCAACCGCACCGCTATTCCCGGGCTCTATGGCGTGGGCGATTCCTGTTTTCCAGGCCAGGGGCTGAATGCCGTGGCCTTCAGTGGCTACGCCTGCTCCCACCGCGTCGGCGCCGATCTCGGCCTCAATGCCTGGGCACTTCCAGATTGAGGCCCGGGGCCCCCATCTAGGGCTACAGCTGGGGCAACAGCTGGCGTTGCACCAGATAATCAATGCAGGAGCGCAGCCGTCACCTGGCTCAGGCCATGGCTGAGGATCAAGCTGCGCTTGCCGTTCCAGAGATCACCGTCCATTTCCTTGCCATAGCTAGTTGATTCACCATTCAAATTAAGCACATCATCGATGATCTGAAAGACCAAGCCCAGCAGGAAGCGAAATTGGTCGAATCGCCCTAGATCCTCATCCTTGCCATCGGCCACCAGGGCGCCAATGCGTAGCGGATGGATGAAGCTATGCCAGGCGGTTTTCTTCAGCACGAGGAGCATATAGTTGTCTGGCTGAAAGGCCAGACGGTTGTCGCGGGTCCAGCCCAATTCCATCACCTGACCATCCAGGCTCTCCACCAGCAGGTGGTCCACCTCGTCGAGGATGCGCAGCACCGTGGCCGGGGGCGGCTGCCGGCCACTGCCCCGAAACAGGCGCATCGCCAGGGCGTTCCATGGCAGATAGCTGCATAGATTCTCTGTCTATAGCCGTTATGCCATTAAACGCTCTACTCATAGATGCTCTGACAATAGTTGCTCTATTGACAGGCCAGTCACTAGTTGGGGATTACAGAAATCCCCATCATCCTGCAGGCTTTGGTCAGCCAGGGTCCAAAGTTCAGCCAGGGCTGGCCCCAGGGGTGCTCGCCGCTCCGCTTGCATAAACAGCTGCAAGGCCTTGAGGGCTCGCAGCACCAATGACCAGGCTCCCTGGCCCTGGGCGCATTGCACCGCCTGCTCGTAGGCGGCTTGGGCCTCGTCTAGCTGGCGCAGCTTCCACAGGGCATGGCCGCGCACGCGATAGAGATCGGGCAGCATTAAGCCAATTTTCCACTGCAGCATCAGCTCTTCAGATTCCTGATTCAATGCAAGCGCCTCCCCATGTCTTCCATGGCGCACCAGCAAATCGGTGGTAAACATTACAGCCGTACCTTCAACACAATAGGCATGAGTATGCCGAAAACTTTTTCTGGCATCAAGAAAATTATCGAGGCCTCCAGGATTTAGATAGGACAAAGCCGCCTTGCTATACATAGAGGCCAAGGCGATCCAGAGGTCAAAGCCCTCTGCCAATGCCACTTGAGATAGCTGATTTGCTGTCTTAATTATGCCCTGCCAATCACAGGCGTAAGCCTTAAAGTGAAGCAAAAAGGCAAGGGCACAAGCATAGCTTGGACTATGGTTAAGCTCCCTGGAAAACTGAACCATCGCCTTGGCTTGCCCCCAGGCTTCCTGCTGCTTACCCTGCATCCACAGGCAGGTAGCAACAACTTTTTGCATGCAAACAGCAGAGGACAACTGAAACATATCGATTATTTGCAGCTCCTCTTCCAAGTCAAAACCCCGAACGATTTTGCTGGCACCATGGATAGCTCTTGTGAATTCTCCCCGGTAGAGAGCAGTATAGGAATCTGCGTGAAGTGCCGTTGTACTTATCATCGGCACGTTTGCATGTAAAGCAATTTTCTGTAGCTCCATTGCCGTCTGTTCGGCCTGGTTTAGTTGACCGCTCACAAAGCGATTCGACCACAGCCCCCACAGAAATGGATAACTCTCATCCTGGCGGCCCAAGGATTGCAATATTTCCAAAATCCGGCAGCAGGTGCTACTGATCCGGGGAGCCGCCCAGCCATAGATCAACATTTTCACTGGTAATAGCTCTTGTAGCAGCATCAACTCATACTCTTGCTGCGATTGATCGGCCGACAGGGCAGCCAGATCGGCAAGACCACGCTGCAGCTGGTCCAGGGCCTCAACTGTCGCACCGCGCTTAACGGAATCCTTACCCGCCTCTAGCCACTGGCAGGCAGCCTCCAGATAGCGACCGGCTGCAGACAGGTGATAGGCCAAAACATCAGGACGATCAAACACCAGGTGGGCAAAATCCGCAACAATTGCATCGGCAATCAGTGCATGATAAGAGGCTTTGGTGCTATTGAGCAACGAATTACATGCCACATCCTGAATTAAGACATGCTTAAAGGCAAACATGTCATCCCGACCTCCACTGCTAAACATGCCATGCAGAAGGCCCGCAGCCTGGGCCTTTTCAAGGCCAGACAACAATTCGTATCGGTCAATCTTGGTGATTGCCGCTAGTAGCGACAAGGAAAACTCCCGGCCAATGATGGCTGCTATCTGAACCATTCCCTTTGCCGGGCCGAGCCGATCCAGTCGTGCCATCACCGCTGTCTCCATCGATGATGGCACCAGTTTAGCGATCATCTGTTTGGTTGACAGTGCTAGATTTGAGTCGGTACTTACCAGGGTTACCTCCATCACAAATCGAGTAATTTCCTCCAGAAATAGGGGATTACCGCCGGCTCGCTGTCGAATTACTCGCACCAGTTCGACCGGCCAGTCCGCGCCACCAACTATGTAATAGATCAGCTGGCTGGCGGCCAGCACCGATAGAGCATCGAGTTCAATCCTGTAGATATTTCTCGCTGTTAGCCAGGAAGGATTGAACTCTGGTCTCGCGCTGACAATAAACAGGGCAGGTTCCCGGTCGAAATTGTCAATACAGTGACGCAATAAATTTAACGTGGAGTGATCAGCCCAATGCAGATCTTCAAGAATTAATAGTATTGGTGACTGACTTGACAAGCGCCGCAGTAATTCGGCCAACAGTTCCATGGTGAGCTGCCGCTGTCTTTGGGGGAGCAATGACTGCTCAGGCCAAAGGTTTTCTTTGTTCGCCCTTGTCAATAGCCGGGCCAGCAGGGGCAAGTTATCTTCAGTGGATAGGCCGATTTGCCCAAGAAATTGGTGTAGCTTATCGAGCTGTTTTTCCGAGGGTAAATCATTTAGGCTTAGCCTTGATCTAATCAGCTCGGCAATTGGAAAGAAGGCCATCTCCTTCGTGAGCGGAGTGCAGGCCATGGCGAGCACAGTGACCCGCCCTTTCGCCAGTTGCTCCTTGATGGCATTGATCAGGTGTGTCTTGCCGATGCCAGGTTCGCCACGCAACAACAGCATCTGCGGCTTACCTGTAGCCGCATCCCGCCAACGTTCGCTTATCTGCCGCAGCTCCTGTTCGCGACCCAACAAAAGATTCGATTGACGCTTTAACCTAGTAGCATCGGTATAAATGCCGCAGATTCTATATACTTTTATGGGCTTATCAATGCCCTTGAGCTGATGTAGCCCCATGGGTTGAGCCACGATTTCCGCCGCTAGCAGCCGCCGGAGGGATTCGGAAACCACCACCTCTCCAGGCGCCGCCAGTTTTTGCAGGCGGGCGGCCAAGTTGGGGGCTTCGCCAATGGCCAATGCTCGGCCATTGGCCTGTCCAGCCAGGGGGCCCACCACCACTTGGCCATTATGCAGAGCAATGCGAGCCCTGATGGCAGCTTCTCCAATCTGGCTACCATTGGATATTGCTTTTTGAATATCTAGAGCACAGAGAACAGCTCTTTTCGCATCATTATCCTGGGCAAGAGGATAGCCAAAGTAAATCAGAATGCCATCGCCGAGATACTGAGCGACATGGCCGTCATGGTTGCCCACGATATCTGTACACACCGCCTGGAAGTAATTAACCACCTGGAGCATCTCTTCTGGATCTAGCCTCTCTGCCATCGCAGAGGATCCCACTAGATCGCAAAACATTAATATCAGATTTCGCCGCTCTGCCGTGATCTCCAGCCCAAATTCATCAACATAGTCTTTGACTGGCTTGCCACAGTTACCACAAAAACGAAATCCAACAGCAATGTCGAATCCACAGTGCAGACAGGCATTGAATGTGGCCATCAAAATCTCTGACTGAGACCGGTGCGAGTGGGACCGGATCGAGACTGCCAGGCCCACTGACAGGCCCACTGACAGGCCCACTGCCAGGCCAATAGTTCATCATCCAATATTTGCCTAGCCATATCCACTAAATCCCCAGGCTCAGGTGGGGCCACTGGTTTTACAACCCCGATAGCCAGCCCTTGTTCCCCTGGCAACTTGCTGATCGGAAGGTAGGAAGACATTGTGTGATCTGATGAAATAAAATTAGTTGCTTGTTTCGGGCAGCGTCCCTGAGGTGGGTTGGGGCGGCAGTCTTGAACCAGGGGACTGGAAGTACCCTGGTTCAGTCGTCGACCTGAAGATTCTTGCCTGGGCAGTGAAAGCCCTGGCTGCCATTGGCCTGTATGTGTGTGTGTGAGGGGGGGGGTAAGCTATGGGTTTGCAAATCTTAGATTAAGCAACGCTAGTATGGCAACGTTACATGACTGGCCTGCTGGGGTGGGTCTGGGCTTTGCAAATCTACTTTGAGCCGCTGGTTGGAGCCCAGCCACTTTGATGTCAGGGTGTTCAAAGCGTTTCTTGCCTAGCTGCTGCTGGCTTGGGGGTTTTGCATGCCCGTGATCAGCCGCCGGGCTTGGCAGTTGATTAATCTTGTTAATTAATTTGAATCGCCCATTGAAGCCAGCGGCGCAAGCGTCATTGGTTTTGGTTAAGAACACTTTGGAAAGCCGTCATCGCTTTGGGCCTGTCAGCAGTGGGCCAGCCAGCAGTGGGCCTATCAGCAGTGGGCCTATCAGCAGTGGGCCTGCCAGCTGCTGCCACCCTGGTCGCCGTTGCAGTTTTGAGACTGGCAAGCGTGCATGGTGCCCTGGCGCTGCTACCTATCCAAATCGATCCTGCGGGGTATCTGACTGCACATGCTGCAGATTGAGCCCAGATCAACCGCGTTCCCAGGCTGCGGCTTGGCTTTCCTAGGCTCGTGGCATCTGCATCAAATTGTGATGGGCAGTAGTCCCAGTTCCGGATCGCCTAGTCCCAGTTACGAATCGCTGGCTCGCTACCTGGAGCAGCGTGGCGAGTTGTCAAAGCCCTGGATGCTGCACTTGCTGCGGCTCACCAAGCTGAAGGAGTCGAAGCACACCATGGCCCCCGAAGAATTTCTCGCCCAAGTGCAGGAGGCCCATGCCGATCTGATGCGCTTGGGGGAATTCTGGCGAGGACGCGAAGCGGAGGTGTTCAGTGGTCGCTATCAGCCAGCCACCAGCCTGGAACCGCTGCCCGGTTCCCCTCAGGATCGCTAGGAGCCTCCCCTTGATGCCTGCCATGCCCGCACCCGAGCCCCTGGCCCAAATCAACCCCAGCGCTGGCGGCGAGAGCGAGAGCGAGCCAGCAGCCCCTGAGCTGCGCCACAGATATTCGATGGCGCCCCTGTTCCGCACCACCTTCTGGGGGCTGTATCTGGCTCTGGTGGGCCCCTTGCCGCTGCTGGCGCCCCCAGAGCTGCGGCTGGCTTTGAGCTTGGCCTTGGCCCTGGGGCTGGCCTTGCTGGTGGCTGCCACCAGCGAACAGGTGGAAATCGATGCCGCCGGGATCCGCGTGGGCCACCCGGCCTGGTGTGCCTGGTTGCTTAGACGCGGCTGGCAGCTCGACTGGGCTGCGGTACGAGCGCTGGTGCCCGTGGCCACCAGCCAGGGAGGGCGGGTGTACTACGTGACCACCAACCTGGGGCCCAGCGATCGCCAGGGCCAAATTCAGGCCTACCTATTGCCCCAGCGACTGGAGCGATATGCAGACTTTCTCAGCCGTTTCAGCGCTGCCACGGGGCTGGAAACCGGCCATGTGGGCCGTATCAGCCCCCCCTGGACCTACAGGCTACTGGCGTTACTAACGGTGCTGATGCTGCTGGCTGAGCTAGTTGTCGGCGGATTTTGGCTTCTTAACCCACTGAGCTGAGGGTCTGTCAGTTCCCGCTCAGGCAGGTTCTCCAAGCTGAAGCGGTAGCCCTGTTGGCGCATCGTTTCGATGCCACCACCTTCGCCCAGGCCAGCCTGCTCGAGCTTGCGGCGCAGGGTGAGTACCTGGGTGTCCACCGACCTGGGGCCGCCACTGAAGGGCGGCCAGGCCATCCGCAACAACTCCTGGCGAGAGCGCACCATGCCAGGCGGCATCAACAGAGCGCAAAGCAGGGCAAACTCCCTGGGGCTGAGCTCCACGGGCTGGTCATGCATGGTTACCTGGCGCAGCAGCAGATGCACCTCCAGGGGACCGACGCAAACTCGCTCCTGCAGACCGCTGCCGCTGCGGCGGAGCAGGGTACGGGCCCTAGCCGCCATCTCCTCCAAGCCAAAAGGCTTGCGCAACACATCGTCGGCACCGGCATCGAGCAGGGTGACCACCGGTTCAGAACCAGAGCGGGCGGTAAGCACCATCACCGGGCAGCTCAAATGGGCCGCCAGCCTCAAGGCGGTGCTTTCCTCCAGCAACTCGGCGCTGATCAGCAGGTCTGGGGACTGCTCTTGACAGACGTCAAGCGCTTCGCGGGCAGAGCCCACCGCCGCCGTCAGATGGCCGTCCTGGCGCAGTCGCTGGGCCAGCACCGTGCGCAGTGTGGCGTGGGGATCGACCACCAGCACTCGTTTTGGCTGGCCACTGGTGGACTGGCCGCTGGCCGGGGCAGGTGCCGTTGGTTGTTGGTGTGGCACTGAGGCCATGGCCTGGCGACCCTCGATTTCTCTACGCTACCGGTGTATACATCACCGAACCGGTATCAGGCGATGCCTTTCGATCTGGCACCCAGCTCCGCTGCAGGGGCCATCGCGGTGCTCTCACCAGGGACCCACCCCCTATGACTGCCCTCCAAAACCCAGAGTCCATCCGCCATTTCCAGTCGCTCTGCGATGCCTGCCAGGCACTGGCCACGCGACATCATGGCCCCTCGGACCTGCGTCTCTATGCAGACGGATATCTGCACGCCCTGAGGCGCAGCTCCATTCTGGATCCCCTGGCCCAGCGGCGGCTGGAGGAGGTGGTGGAACGCTGGATTCTCGACCCGTCCAGTTTCATTGGCGCCGACGGCGACCCACGCACGCTCTATCAGAGCGGCTACGAGCAGAGCGGCTACGAGATGGGACGCAACTAGCGGCTGCCCTCAAAAAACTAGCCCGTGATATCCAGGAGCCAAGGAAACAAGCAGCTAGGGAAATAAGCAGCCAAGGAAACAAGCAGCCAGGGAAACAAGCAGCCAGGGAAATCCTGAAAAACTCTGACCTGGCCCAAGGGGTCCAAGCAACTCAATATAATTAGCGCCGCAATATCACGAGAAAGAAGCCCAGGTTTGCAGAGCTTCACGAGCGGCAGGGGCACCAGGAGAACCTGCTGGAAAATCTGCCGCTCCCTTATTGCTTACTAGCTAACTAGATTGCTTACTAGCTAACTAGATTGCTTACTAGCTAACTAGATTACTTACTAGCTAGCTAGCACCACGTTCAGCTTCTCGCGCAGCTCACCAGAATTATACATTTCAATCAAAATGTCAGAGCCACCGATAAACTCCCCATCCAAGTAAACCTGGGGAATGGTTGGCCAATTCGAAAAATCTTTGATGCCCTGGCGAATTTCCATGTCGGAAAGCACGTCAAAGGTTTCGAACGGGACGCCGAGGGAGTTGAGGATCTGGACAACATTGTTAGAAAAGCCACACTGTGGCATCAACTTATTGCCCTTCATAAATACGAAGATCCGGCTAGAGCCGATCAGATCCTTGATGCGCTGATCTGCATTGGACGCCATGATTTTTAAAAGTTGGGGTGGGTGGTTTAGGTGGGTGGAATGTTTTGAGCTGACAGGGGACTGGTGACTGTGGACTGTGGACTGTGGACTGTGGACTGTGGACTGAGACTAATTCAAACAGGGCTGGAGGTCTGCAGGGCCAGAGCGTGAATCGCCTCACTGGCCAATTCCTGCTTCAGCGCTCCATAGACCAGCTGATGTTGCTGAATGCGAGAAAGGCCATTAAAGGCAGGCGACACCACATTGACCTGCAGATGATCACCACCACCGGTGAGATCCTCTATCTCCACGGCTGCGTCGGGAATCGCACCGCTGATCGCCGCTTTAATCTGGTCTAGTTTCACCATTGAGCGCTTGGCAAGCTGCTAGTAAATCTAGAAGCTCACTGGAGCAAGCTGGGTTCCCGATCAGCTGCCGCCTGCGGGACTGACCTGGCCGGCGGCATAGGGGGTGGCGGCAAAGCCGATTTCGACCAGAGTCTGATAGGCCTTGCGACCGAGGTCGCTGGCGGGGCTCATCACCTTGACCACCTCCACCAACAGCGGCACGGCCACTTCTGGTTGGTTCTGACGGCGGAATACAGCCGCCAAACGCAGGTTGATCTGGGCCAGGGTCTCCAGGCTGTCACGGCCTTTTTGGTCCATCTCCCGAGGGATTCGGGCATCGAGACCGCGGAAGGATCCACTCAGATCGCGATACCAACCGAGCAGACCACGATTGAGGTCCCTGGCCTGGTCGAAATACTTGCGGGCTTCATTGAGATTGCCGGCGGCGGCGGCGGCATCGCCCTTGGCGACCAGGGCATTGACGGCGGCAAGGTTGAAGGCGGAGTTCGGCGCCACGCTGGCCTGGGCCAGCAAAAGTTGAGGGGCGCTGGTGTCGGCCAGCGCCACCGATCCGCTGATCAGGGCCAGACTCAGGCCAGCAATCGCCGTAGATCCCAGCTGCACCAAGGCGCGGGAAACGCTGTGCCGGAGGCCATTGGTGCTGCGCACAAACTCGAATTCGACTCGCTGCTGAACTCTAAGCGGGCTCGCCGTCACTTCCCAGGGCTGCCTGGGCGCGGCTTTCGGCCGCTTGCATCGCCACCGCCAGGCGCTGGCTGAACTGGCCAGCAACCTGGCGCCCCTGGCCCTCAATTACCAGGGGCTCTCCAAAGCAGAGCGCTGCACTGTCACCGATCCGGGGAAAGGCATGGCTGTAGGCGATCCCCACCGGCAGCACCGGCACCTCCACCCCCTGACTGGCGGCCAGCAGAGCCAGCCGGGCCAGGCCTTGATGCAGGCGGATGCCATCGCCTTCGCGGTGGATGCGCCCTTCGGGGAACAGCACCAGCTGCTCGCCACTGGCCAGCAGGTCCACCGCATAGCGGAGGCTGGCCATGGAGGGCCGGCTCTGATTCACCGCGAAGCAGCCCAGCCGGTGCAGGAACCAGCCCTGCAGACCCTTCATCTCGTCGAGGGTCACCATGAAACGACAATCGCGGCCACTGACCCGGCGACCGGCGGCGTAGGGCAACATCAGCGCGTCCCAGCGCGCCCTGTGGGTGGGTGCCAACAACAGCGGCCCCGCCAGGGGCAGATTGCCGCGCCCGATCACGGCAAGATGGCGAAACCAGCGCCGCAGGGCCAGGTCCTGGGTGAGCACCATGGCCATTGGTGAGAGCCAGGGACTGATGCCGTTGCAGAGCCGCCGCTCCCGATCCCGGAGCCGCAGCTGGGCCGCTTGCATCTGTAGGGGCTCACCCATCTGTAGGGGCTCACCCATCTGCTGGGAGCCTGGCATCGGTTGACAGCCGCGAGGGCCCCCTGGCCGCAGGGGAGACTGCGGGGGAGCCAACCCGATCGTCTGCAGCTCCACCGATACATCGACTAAAGGAAACTAGAACCTAGAAGCCAAATGCGGTCGCCGTCCCCGCTGGCGTGCAGTTGCGCCAGCGGCACTGATTGGATTGTCACCGGATCGAATTATTGGCGCAGGCGCCAACAGCAAAAATAATGAGGCTAATTAGCAACCACCATGGCCAGCCTCGGGGTCAACATCGACCACATAGCCAATGTGCGCCAGGCGCGCCGCACGGTAGAACCAGATCCGGTCAGCTATGCGCTGCTGGCTGAGTTGGGCGGTGCCGATGGCATCACCGTGCACCTAAGGGAAGATCGCCGTCACATCCAGGATCGAGATGTGGAGTTGCTGCGCCAATTGGTGCGCAGTCGGCTGAATTTGGAGATGGCCGCCAGCGCCGAGATGGAGGCGATCGCCCTGCGTATCAAGCCAGACATGGTCACCCTCGTGCCCGAACACCGCCAGGAGGTGACCACCGAGGGCGGTCTGGATGTGATCAGCCAGCTGGCCGACCTAAGGGAGATGGTCACTCGGCTGCAGGCGGCCGGGATTGGCGTCAGCCTGTTCGTGGATGCGGATGCTGCCCAGCTGGAGGCCAGTGCCGCCAGCGGTGCCCGCTGGGTGGAGTTGCACACCGGCAGCTATGCGGAGGCCGATTGGACCGACCAGCCCCAGGAGTTGGCCCGGCTCACCGAGGCTGGTTTCATCGCCCGCAGCCTCGGCCTGCGGGTGAACGCCGGCCACGGTCTCACCTATCAAAATGTGGAGCCGGTGGCCGCCATCGAAGGGATGGAGGAACTGAATATCGGCCACACGATCGTGGCCCGAGCCCTGGCGGTGGGTCTTGAACAAGCCGTGCGCCAGATGAAGGCGTTGATTCAGAATCCGCGCCGCGATCCCCTGTTCGGTCAACGCCAGCCATGACTCAGTACCACTTCGTTGCCGCCAGCGAGGCCTTCCTCACCGAGCAGGAGCCGCTGGAGGAGGTGCTGCGGGAGCGGCAACGCCACTACGGCGAGCAGGGTAAGCAGATCGATTTCTGGTTGGTGCGCGCTCCCGCCTTCCTGGAAGCGCCCGAACTAGCCGCCCTGGCCAGCTCGGTGCCGCGGCCCGCCGCCGCGGTGATCTCCAGCGACGAAAAGTTCATCACCTTTTTGAAGCTGAGGCTGGAATTTGTGGCCAAGGGCAGCTTTGAAGCCCCTACGCCTTCCATCCCCGAACCCCTGGCCGCCACCTGAAGGCAGGGTCAAAACCCTCTGAGGGCCTCAGCTCTCGGCTGTGGGCCCCAACTCTGGACTGCGGGCCCCAGCTCTGGCTACTGATCGGGTCTGCTTATCGGGTCTGCTTATCGGGTCTGGTGATCCGGGCTAGTTAGCCTGGCCATAGATCTGATTAGGGCTATTACTCGGTTGCTGAGCATGGCGCGGCGATCAGAACAGGCCTAGAAACTTGCGGCGGGGCGGCTCTTGATCCGATGCCGCAGCTGGCCCGTCGGGCTTGGCCCCCCGCTGGCGACCCTGACCGCCATCCTGCTGATAGCGGGGCTTGTTGTCGCCGATGGTGAGCAGGGCTTCCTTGTTCTTCCACCACACCCAGTCCCTGATCGGCGGAGTGTTGGCCAGCTGCTCACGGCTCAAGCCCAAGCCAAGCTTGGCGGAGGCGTCTAACAGCACATCCAGCATCGCCTCGCCATCGACGCACTGGGCCAGGGCCTCGTTGGTGCGCTGGGCGCCGTTGAGGGCCTTCACCAGCAGCGTCACCCTTTGGCTCACCGAGAGAGTTTTGGGATCCATCGGCGATCGGCTAGCTGCGAACGGCCTGACCGTACAGCGAGCAAACCGTTGCCAGCGCAACCTATGGAACTAGCTGGACAGCTGCAGCAAAGTCGGTTGGACACCTTCAGGGAGTGTTCTGGGTACTGGCCAAATCCGCTGAGCCCTAGCCCCTAACCAGGGGCAGGTAATAGCCAACCCTGCCGTCGACAGTCCAGACTGGCAAGGACGCAACCAATCGATGTCGTCCCCAGTTCAACCTTTGCACCATTGGGTCATCGGGGATGTACATGGATGTGCCGCCTCCTTGGCGGCCCTGCTGAACCTCTTGCCAGAAACCGACCGGTTGGTGTTCTGCGGCGACGTGATCAACCGGGGACCGCGCATCGCCGAGACGATGGAGTTGGTTTGGCAGCTCGTGACCAGCGGCCGGGCCGTGTGGCTAAAGGGCAACCATGAAGCGGATCTACTGGCTGCCCTGCAGCGGCAGGAGCTGGTGGTTGAGAGCCAATCCACCTCCCATCTGTCCGCCAGCCAGCCAGCCGCCAGCCAGCCAGCCACCAGCCAGCCAGCCACCAGCCAGCCAGCGGCCCAACGCCTGCTGGCTGGCAACGACACCTATCGCCAGTTGGGGGCGGGCAATTGCCGCCGATGGCGGCAGCGGTTAGCGCAACTGCCAGAGGTCTATTGGGGCGCTGGCTGGGCCGCCACCCACGCCGGCTTTGATCCGTTCACCTGGAACCCTTCGCTGGATATCCGCCTGCCGTTCTGGCAGCACTACGACGGCCGTTACGGCACGGTGGTGGTGGGCCACACCCCAGCCGCTGAGGTGCGCCATGTCGGTGAAATCGTGATCGTGGACACCGGTGCCTGCTACGGCGGCAAGCTGAGCGCCTACTGCCCGGAGACCGGAGAGCTGCGCCAGGTGCCAGGTTTGCTGTCCTGGTCTGCCCTCGGTCTTGAACAGAGGGTCCCGGGCGGGCCAGCGCTGGCGGGCTGTCGTTTTTAACCCACCTTGCTCACCCTCTATCGGGGCAATCGAGCCGAGCTGCTGGCCGAGTTGCTGGCGGCCACCCTGCGCCTGGATCCACCGGGGCCCTTCGAGCAGGTGCGGGTGGTGGTCAACACCTGGCCCACCAGTCGCTGGTTGGGGGAACAGCTGGCCTTGGGGCTTGACGATCCCGATGCCGCCAGCGACTTCGCCGGTGGCGTAGCGGCCAACCTGCGCTTTCCCTTCCCCGGCAGCTACCTGCGGGAGTTGGTGGATGCCCTGCTGGTCGAGGCCGAACCGGCCGCCAGTGGCGTCGATCCCTGGCGGGCCAATGCCCTGGTGTGGCCCCTGTTGGAGCTGTTGCCCGCCCTGGTCGAGGCTCCACAAGCGCAGCTATTACGCAGCTGGCTGGCGCGGCGGGGCCATGGCGGCTCGCTGGCTCAGCTCGATCTCAGCCTCTGGCAGTTGGCCCGGGCCATTGCCGATGCCTTCGACGATTACGCCCTCTATCGACCAGAAATGCTGGCCGCCTGGAGCGCTGGCCAGTTCGTCGACGGAAGCGGTAAACCGCTGCGGCCCCTGCAGCACTGGCAGCCGCTGCTGTATCGACTGCTGGCCGCCCGCCTCAGCCAGCCCCCCTTCGCCCTGCGGGTGCGGCGGGCGATCGAGCTGCTCAGGCAGCGGCTGGAAGCGGGCTTGTCGGGGGCGCCAGGGGGGTCTGCCGCTGAGGATCTGGCGCCCCTGCCGCTGCAGGGCCCGATCAGGCTGTTTGGTCTGAGCAGCATGGCGCCGCTACAGGTGGAACTGCTGCAGGCCCTGTCGGGGCTGGTCGACGTGGAGATCTACCTGCTCAGCCCCTGCCGGGAGCTATGGCGCCGCCGGGCCGAGGCGGCCCAGACCCCCCTGGGGGAGGACTGGCTGCTGCAGGTGCCCCGCCTGGAGGCCCGTTTTGGCCGGCTGGGGGCTGAATTTCAGCAGTTGCTGGAGGGCACCGGCGTCGCCCAGCTGGGGGCCTGGCAGGAGAGGGATCTATTCATCGGCTCAGCCACCGCCGCCGAGCATGCCGGCCGGCCGGCCAGCCTGTTGGAGCAGCTGCAACAGCAGCTGGTGGAACCGGAATCCTGGCCGCTGCTGAGCTGCCAGCCAGGCGATCAATCACTGCTGTTCCTGGCCTGCCCCGGTCGGCTGCGGCAGGTGCAAATTGTGAGGGATCAAATCCTGCAGCTGCTGGCCGCCGACCCCAGCCTCGCCCCGCGAGATGTGCTGGTGATGACGCCAGAAGTAGACCTGTTCGCGCCCCTGGTGGCGGCGGTGTTTGGCGACAGCGAAGCCACAGGCGTAAACCTGCCCTGGCGGCTCACCGACCGCAGCCAGCAGAGCGAGCCGGGGGTCGTAAAGGGCTTGCTGGCCCTGCTGGAACTGGCGGGAGAAAGGCTTTCCGCCTCCTGCCTCGAAAACCTGCTGGCCTGCACGCCGCTGCTGGCGCGCCATGGCATCGAGGCCGATGAAGCTGGCGCGATCACGGCTCTGCTGCAGCGGGCCGGCTTTCGCTGGGGGTTGGATGGCGGCGATCGCGACGGCGATCCCTGCCACAGCCTCAGTTGGGCGATCGATCGGCTGCTGCTGGGGCTGGTGCTGCCGGAACAGCCGGGCCTGGCCCCAGCCGACACCGCACCGCTGGCGATGGCCGGGAATCTGGAGCAGCAGAGCCGCTGGCTGCAGCTGTTGCTGGGCTTGCGGCGGGCCCTGGCTCAATTGCGGCGGCCCCGGCCGGCGGCGGCTTGGCTGCCGTTGCTGCGGGGTCTGATCGAGCAGTTGTTCGGCGATGGTGGCACCTGGGCCTGGGAGCTGAGCTCAATCCATGCCGCCCTGGCCGAATGGGGTGAATTGGCCGTGGGTTGTGAACTCTGCCTGCCCGCCGCCGTGGTGGCGGCGGTGTTGCAGGAACGGTTGGCGGTCGATAGCGGTCGCTTTGGCCATCGCAGCGGCGCCCTCACCATCAGTGGCCTGGAGCCGATGCGCGCCATCCCCCACCGCTTGATCGTGCTGATGGGCCTGGATGCCGGGGTGTTTCCGCGCCAGCGGCAGCGGCCCGGTTTCCACCTGATGGAGCGCCAGCGGCAACTGGGGGATCCCGATCCCGCCGACCAGGACCGCTACGTGCTTTTAGAGGGCCTGCTCTCGGCCCGCCAGCACCTGCTGATCACCTGGAACAGCCGCGATCCCCGCAGTGGCGATCTGTTGATGCCCTGCACCCCGGTGCGGCAGTGGCTGGCCCTGCTGGAACAAGACCTGGGCGATGGCGCTATGGAGCTGGTGCTGCGGCAGCCGGCCGCCAACCCGTTGGAGCGCCGCAACTTCCTGCCCGAGGGTGAACGGGCGCCAATCTGCAGTGATCGACGCCTATTGGAGGCCCGCCGGTTGCTGGAAAACCAGGGCAGCTCAGCGCCCAGGCCGCTGGTGGATCCGGCAGGCCCGGCGGAGCCGCTCGCATCCGCGGAGCCCATCGAAACTGCGGAGCCCATCAAAACTGCGGCGCCGCCCCAGCCCCTGGCGACCACTGCGGCCTACACCGATCTACTGGCCTGGTTGCAGGCTCCCCAGCGCTGCTGGTTGGCGGGTCTGGGTCTACGCCCCCAGGAGTCGAGCCAGCCGATCGAAGATCTGGAGCCCTTCAGCCTGGAGGAGCGCCAGCGGGCCCAATTGCTGCGCAACGCCCTGGAGGCCGGTGAATGCCCCGACCTGCCTTGGGAGTTGCGGGGGCGCGGCCTGCTGCCGCCCAAAGCGGCAGGAGTCTTGGAGGCCCAGCGGCTCAGCCAGCGCTGGTGCAGCCTCGACCAGCTGCTGGCCGGCCTGGGGGAGGAACGGCGGCAACTGGCCCAGGGGCAGGGACTGTCGGCCGAGCTGCTCTGGCGCGGCGATGCCCTGCTACTGGTGCATGCCGCCAAACCCCGCACCCCCCAGCGCCTGCAACTGTGGCTTGAACTGCTGCTGGCCTGCATCGCCGGCCAGCGGCCAGGTTCGGCCCTGCTGGTGGGCCGCCAAGACCAGGGTTTTGCAATTATCGAGAGCATTCAGCCCCTGGAGCCCTCCGCCGCGGCCCCCCTACTGGAGCAATTGCAGCGCTGGCGCCACCACTACCGCGAGCGCTGTTGGCCAGTGCCTCCGGAGACCGGCTGGGCCTGGGCTGGGGCCGAAGCCAAGCAGGCTGGCAGGGGCCTGCAGGCGGCCTGCCAGGCCTGGGAGGGGGGATTTGGCGCCATCGCCGAACGCCAGGCCGCCGAGATGGCGCTTTGCTTTGGCCCCTCCTTGCCGGCCCGCGAGCTGGTGGCTGAGCGGTTTGCGCAGCACGCCAGCAACCTGTTCGGGCCGCTGCTGGCTCGCCACAGCAAGGAGAGCAGGCGATGAAAGAAGCCCCATCTGTGAAAGCAGCCCCATCTGCTCTCGACTTCGACGCCAACTCACTGGCTTTACAGCCCGGCGTGCAGCTGCTGGAGGCCAGCGCTGGCACCGGTAAAACCTTCGCCTTGGCCCACTTGGTGCTGCGGCTGGTGAGTCGCGAGCTGGATCCACTCGATTTGGAGCGGTTGCTGGTGGTCACCTTCACCGATGCGGCGGCGGCCGAACTGCGAGATCGCATCGCCCGCCGCCTCCAGCAGGCCCTGGCCGCCGTGGAGGGCAGCGGCGAGCCAGCGGACCAGGTGCTGGCGGACTGGTTGGCGCTGCAGCCCGGGGAACCAGAGCAAAGGTTGCGTTTACAGGGAAAGCTGTTGCTGGCTCTGGAAGGTTTAGATCGCGCCGATATCACCACCATTCATGGCTTCTGCCATCGCACCCTGCAGCGCCATGCCCTGGAGGCTGGGTTGGGGCCGACACCGGAACTGGACAGCGACGACGGTGAACGCTCCGCCCAGGTGGTGCACGACTACTGGCAGCGGCAGGTGCTCAGCCTCGATCCGGCGATGTTGGCGGGGCTGAGCCAGCAGGGCGTCACGCCGGAGTTGTTGCAGCGACTGCTGCGCCGCCTGGATGCGGATCCGGCACTGCAGCTGGAGCCCCTGCCGCCAGATCTGCTCGCCGATCAACCCCTGGCCCCCCAGCTGCAGGCGATCTGGCATCGCCGCTGGCACAATTTTGTTTCTCAATGGGAAGCCGGCGGCGCGGGCCTGGAGCAGGCCTGCCGCGACCTGGCGGCGGAGCTGCGCTCCTGGGGCGTCAAGGACACCAAGCCCTACAGCCCCGCCCCGCGAACCGATCGCTGTGCCCAGCTGAACGCTTGGCTAGAGGGACTGCTGGCCAGCCTGGGGGATGCCCCCGCCAGCTATGACCTGGTGCTGGGGCAACCGCTGCTGCAGAGCTATTTCCACCCGGCGGTGTTCACCAAGCTGGCCGAGGGGCCCCTGGCTGATGGGCCCCCAAATCAAGCGCCGCCAGATTCAACCAAGCCGGCCAGCAAGCGTTCACTGCCCCAGCGAGCCCTGCAGGAATCGATCGCGGCAATCGTGGACGGGCCGGTGGAACTGTTGCTCGCCCATGGCTTGCACTGGAGCCGCGAGGAACTGCAGCGGCGCCGTAGCTCCAGCGGCAAACTCAGCTTTGGCGATTTATTGGCCTGCCTGGATCCAGGGCCCAAAGGCAGAGAGCATGAAGAGGGCAGCAGCCAGGCGAAAACCAGCAGCCGTGCGCAAGGCAGCGGCACTGCGAAAACCAGCGGCCAGGGCGATCTGATCGCAGCCGTTAGCGCCCGATACCAGGTGGCCCTGGTGGATGAATTTCAGGACACCGATCCGATTCAGTGGCGCATCCTGGAGCGCGCCTTCACGCTGCCAATGGCTGAAGGCCCCCAGCATCTGCTGGTGATGGTGGGCGATCCCAAGCAGGCCATCTACAGATTCCGTGGCGGCGAACTGGCCACCTACCGGCGCGCCAGCCAGCGGGCCGATGCCATCTACAGCCTGCGCGAAAATCGCCGCGCCAGCCCTGGCCTGGTGGCGGCGCTCAATGCCCTGATGGCGCCGGGGCTGGTGGGCTCCAGGCTGGCGGTGCCCGAGGTGCTGGCCCGCGCCGACCATGGCCAGCTGCTACTCGATCCAGGCGAATCGCCCCTGCAGCTGCTGCCCCTGGAATCCGACGAGCAGTTGCCGGATCAAGTGGCTGGCCTCTGCCTGCGCTTACTGCAGCGGCCGCTGCGGATCCGCAAGGGCAATGACCTTGATGGCTGGCGGGAGCGGCCGTTAACGCCGGCCGATATCTGTCTGCTGGTGGCCAAGCACCGCCAGGCCGAAGAGCTGCGCACCGCCCTGGAAAGGCGCCAGTTGCCCAGCCGACTGGTGAGCCGTGGCGATGTATTTGCCAGCGAGGCCGCCGCTGCTCTACAGCGTCTGCTGGATGCGCTGGCCGATCCCGGCAATCCTGGTCGCCAGCGGCTGCTGGCCGTTTCACCCCTGCTCGGCTGGACGGCCGCAACCCTGGCGGCGGCGGGCCCCGACCACTGGGATCTGTTGGGGGATCAACTGGCGGGGCTGGCCAGCCGCCTGCCGCGCGATGGGCTGTTGGCCTGTCTGGGCCAGTTGTTGCGCACCGAGGGCCTGGCAAGGCTGTCCCTGGGGGGGCGCCTGCTGGCCGACCTGCAGCAGGCGGCGGAGCTGGTGCAGGAGCGGATGCATCAATTGGGCCAGGGGGCCGGCGCCGCTGCCGACTGGCTGCGGCGCCGGCGGCTGGATCCGGATCCCGAGGTGCCGGAAGCCCACCAGCTCAACAGCACCGCAGCCGATGCCGCCATCGCCGTGGTGACGGTGCATCGCAGCAAGGGGCTGGAGTATCCCGTGGTGATCTGCCCTTACCTGTGGCGGGCCAGCGAGCGGCCCAGCGCCGCCATCCGGGAACTGGGCCGGCGCTGGCTGCCGCCGGCGGCCGATGCTCCGCTGCTCGACCTGCACCGCTCGCCCCACTGGGGTCGGGGCCGCGCCGCCGCCGAGGAAAACTGGCTCGCCCAGCGGCAGGAGGCTGAACGCTTGGCCTACGTGGCCGCCACCCGGGCCCAGCATCTGCTGGTGTTGGGCTGGCGCCAGGAGCAGCGGCGGCAGGGCCAGGCTCGCCAGAATCCAGCTGGCAAATATCCAGCTGGCCAGGACAACCCCCTGGCCAGCTGGCTGTTGCAATCGGATGGCGAGCGGCGCAGCCCAGAAGAGCTGCCGATCACAGAGATCAACCCGGAAGAGCTGCCCGCCGCCGCGGCCCGCTGGCAGCCAGCGGCGGGCGAGGGGGAATTGCGGCTCGGGCCGCTGCCCCGCCAGCGACTGGACAGCAGCTGGGGCCGCAGCAGTTACACCAGCTGGACCCATAGCGGTCCGCTGCAGCCTGGCGCAGTTGAGGAGGGCCGGCAAGGCGATGAACCGGCTGCCAACTCCCTTGCCCCAAAGCAGCCGGGGGCCCTTGGCGATATAGAGAAAACCAAATCAGCAGGCCCATCAGCCACCAATTCAGCCAGCCCATCAGCCAGCTCATCAGCCAGCAATGGGGAGCCTGGCTTTGCAGATCCGCTGGGCCCCCTGGCCAGCTTCCCCCGCGGCAGTGGGCCCGGCGAAGCCCTGCACCGGATCCTGGAGCGGCTCGACTACAGCAAGAGTGCCAACGAGCCCCAGGCTCGAGCCGTGATCGAGCAGGAGCTGGCGCGGGCCGCTCTCGATGTCAGTTGGGCGGAGGCCCTCAGCGAGGGCTTGGCGCGACTGTGGCTCACCCCCATGGGGGCGGGCCTGGGGGGATTTCGGCTGGCTGAGCTGGCCCGGGAGGAGCGGCTCAATGAACTGAACTTCGACCTGCCGCTGGCGGTGCCGAAGCCCCGCTGGACGGCTGCCAACGCCCCTGGCACATCCACTGGCAGGGCTGGCTGGCCCCTGGTGCGGGCCCGCGGCCTGGCGGACTGTTTTCGCCGCCATCCGGGGGGTCTGTTTGGCGAGGCCTATGCCGACGATCTGGATCGGCTGGAGCTGGCCAGTCGCGGCTTTCTCACCGGCTCGATCGATCTGGTGTTCCGCCGGGGGGAGCGCTGGTGGGTGCTGGATTGGAAGAGCAACTGGCTGGGGGAGCGGGATGCGGCCGGCAGCCCTCGGGCCTGTGGACCCGCCCACTACGGCCAGGCGGCAATGGCGCAGCTGATGGCCGCCTGCCACTACCCATTGCAGGCCCATCTCTACCTGGTGGCCCTGCATCGCTACCTGCGCTGGCGCCTGCCGGGCTATCGGCCCCAGCTGCACCTGGGCGGCTACGCCTACGTGTTTCTGCGCGGCGTGCCGGGGGACAGCCCCTCCATCCAGCGCTGGGCGGCGCGGGGGGAGGCCATACCGGGAATGCTGGTGGAGCAACCACCGCTGGCACGCCTGCTGGCGCTGGATTCCCTGTTGCGGGAGGGCCTTGCGTGAGCGCCAGTACTGGAGATACCAGGGAAGTGGCCTCTGGGGTAACCGATGCAGAGATCGGTAGAGAGGCTGCCGAATTCAGCTTCCTTGGGGCCGCCCTGGCCGAAGCCTTGCCGCGGCTATGTGGCGATAGCGCAGCCACCGATCCGTTGCTATTGGACTTGATTGCCGCCCTCTGCGCCGCCCTGGAGCGGGGACAACTGGAACTGCCGCTGGAGGGTCCAGCGCCGCCGGAACTGCAGCCGCGCCTCTGGCCAGGGGCCTATCGGGCCTCCCTGGAGGACTCGCCCCTGGTGGTGCAGGCCAGCCAATTGGCCGAGCGACCGGAGGCCCCCCTGGTGCTGGCTGGCCAGCGGCTGCGCTGGCGGCGCTGGCATCTGCAGCTAAACCAGGTGATCGCTGCCCTGATCGAGCGGGCCCAGCAGCCCCTGGCCCCATTGGCCTCAGCCGCCCCATTGGCATCAGCCGCCCAAGTGGAGGCTGCCCGTCGCCGGGCGGCGGCGGCGGGTCTCGATAGCGCCCAACAGCGGGCCGTTGCCACCCTGTTGACCCAGCGGCTGGTGCTGGTTTGCGGCGGACCCGGCACCGGCAAAACCAGCACGGTGGTGGCGATGCTGGCGGCCCATCTGGCCCTGCAGCCCGCAGCCAGGCTGCACCTGGCGGCCCCCACCGGCAAGGCGGCCACCCGGCTGCGCTACGCGATCGAAAGCGGCTGCGAGCGGCTAGCCAGCGCTGCCGCCACTGCAGTTCTGCTGGCGGCACCCTGTTCCACCCTGCACCGGCTGCTGGAGAGCAATGGCCTGCGCTACGGGCGCAATCACCGCCAGCCCCTGGAGCTGGATTTATTGGTGGTGGATGAGCTGTCGATGGTGGATCTGCCCCTGATGGCTGCCCTGCTGGATGCCCTGCCTGCCAGCTGTCGCCTGGTGCTGGTGGGGGATCCAGCCCAGCTGCCGCCGGTGGGGCCGGGGGCGGTGTTGATGGAACTGATGGAGCCCGAGCGCCTCTCGGCCCTGGGGGCTGCGGCCGTGGAGCTGGTCACCAGCTATCGCAACAGCGGCGCCATCGCCTCGGTGGCGGCGGCCCTGCGACCTGGCAACGGCCCAGGGGATCAAGAGAGCCTCGGCCCAGAACGCTGGCCAACCCAGGCAAGCCAAACCCAGCCAGCAAAATACCAATTAACCAAATACCAATTAACCGAATCCCGGCCAGCCGAATCCCAGCCATCCAAATCCCAATTAACCGAATCCCAGCCAACTGAATCCCAGCTAGAACCACTCCAGCTAGATGTATTCCAACTAGATGCATTACATACAACCAAATCCCAGCCAGCCAAATCCGCTGCTGCCGATCCAAAGCTTGAGCTGCCCGATATAGCCGACCCCTACTGGGACAAGCCTGGCCTAGAGGAACTCCGACAGCGATTGGCCCAGCTGCGCCCCGGGGACAACCTGCAGTGGTCGCAGGCCGCCGCCAATGCCCCGCCGCCCGCGGCCATCCAGCGCCTCCGCCAGCACCAGGAGCGCCTGGCCGCCCTGGCCAGCTCCGCTAGCGAGCAATGGTTCACCGCTGGCGAGCAGTGGATCACCGCTAACGCGCAGCCGCTGGCGGAGGGCCAAACGACAGCTGGCGCAATGGCTGCCGCCACGGCCCTGTTGGCGGAGCTAGAGCGCTGCATCCTGCTGACGCCGTTGCGGCTGGGCAGTTGGGGGGTGACAGCGATCCATCGCCAGCTGTTGGGCGAACAACTGGAAAGAGCGCCAGCCGATTGGCCCCTGGGCACGCCGGTGCTCAATCGGCGCAACCTGCCTGAACAGGGGCTGGCCAACGGCGATATCGGCGTGGTGGTGGCCCAGGCGGGAGAGCGGCGCCTGCTCTTTCCAGGGCCAAGGCTGCTGCACCCGGCCCGGATCGGAGCCGCCGAACCAGCCCTGGCGCTCACGGTTCACAAGGCCCAGGGCAGCCAGTACGGCGAGGTGTGGCTGCTGCTGCCCCCAGGGCGCAGCTGGGATGCACGACTGCTCTACACAGGCCTCACCCGGGCCCAACATCGGGCTTGGTTGATCACACCCCATGGCACTAGAAACCCGTCAAAACCGTCCCTGGGGCTGGTTTGAAATACTGGGCGCAGCGGATGGCTACCTGGTGAAAAGGCTGTGCATCCACGCCGGTCAACGCATCAGCCTGCAGCGCCACAATCACCGCGACGAGCACTGGCTGGTGGTAGCTGGCCAGGGGGAGCTCGAATGCGACGGCCAAGTGATAGTGGCGGGCCCTGGCACCAGCCTGGCGGTGCCCCGCAGGGCCGTGCATCGCATCAGTGCCGGTGCCAGTGATTTGATTCTCGTTGAAGTTCAGCTGGGCGCCCCGCTCAGCGAAACTGATATTGAGCGACTTGCCGACGACTACGGGCGCAGCATCCCGTAGCCAAGGGCGCAGCATCCCGTAGCCAAAAGCGAGGCATCGAGGGGCTGGCTGCCAAGTGGTACAATCAAAATTCAACCTTTGTGAAGGTCAAGGCAGTTATTCACGGGTGTCTGCCGGCCTGTCGACGAAGGATCATCCCAGGCCCAGGCCGAAAAACTAATGACATCAACACAGGAGAGCCTCAGCTGCTCGGTGGATCTGATCGCGTCGGTAGATTCCCCCAATCAATCCGATAGCGTTCAAACGCACCGTATATCCACAGACTGTATATCCACAAATCGTATATCATCAAATTTACTCCAGAACCACCAGGAACCTATCAGCCTGGATTCACTAGAATTACCGGCAGCGCAAGCAAAAACCCAGGATCACCTGGACCAAAGCGAAGCAGGGGATGCCATCAATAGCCCCGAAAATGATCTTAACACGAACCAGCCAGATATCGAGGAGACGGTTCGCTTAGATAACTTAAGCATGGAAGCTGCAAATTCGCTGGTAGATACCAAAAAGAACCCAAGCGAACCCAATTCTACCGAGCTGATTGAAGCTAGTTCGATGAATTTAGATTCCAGTTCATCATCAGCACTCACCTCGTCGGATGAAGACGATAGCGACACGGCTGATTTTGCTGACAATGAGCTCGATGTCTTAGCTGAGCAGCAAAAATCGCTGGCAGCTGATCCCGAGACCAATGGTTTTGGCAACTTTGGCTTTTGCCCAGAGATTCTCACCGCCATTGGGGCGATGGGCTATCGCGAGCCATCCCCGATTCAAAAGGCCGCCATCCCTGAACTGATGCTGGGCCGCGACGTATTGGGCCAAGCCCAAACCGGCACCGGCAAAACGGCAGCTTTTGGCCTGCCCCTCCTGGCGGCGATCGATCCAGAGCTGCGTCATCCCCAGGTATTGGTATTGGCTCCCACCAGGGAACTGGCCATGCAGGTGGCCGAAGCCTTCAATAGCTACGCAGCCAACATGCCCCGGGTAAGGGTATTGGCAATCTACGGCGGTGCCGATTTCCGCGATCAAATCCACCACCTGCGCCGCGGTGTGCAGATAGTGGTGGGCACCCCGGGTCGGGTGATGGACCACATGCGCCAGGGCACCTTGGATTTATCCAATCTGCGCACGCTGGTGCTGGATGAAGCCGACGAAATGTTGCGGATGGGCTTTATCGATGACGTGGAATGGGTGCTGAACCAGCTGCCGGAGCAAAGGCAGGTAGTGCTGTTCTCAGCCACCATGCCAAATGAGATTAGGCGAATCAGCCAGAAGTATCTCAGTTCTCCAGCGGAGGTAACGATCCGCCAAAAAGGCGACGATTCTAGCCGCATCCGCCAGCGCTACCTAACCGTGCATGGTCCCCAGAAATTGGCGGCCCTGGAAAGGGTGTTGGAGGCGGAGGGCAGTGAAGGCGTGATCATCTTTGCCCGCACCAAGGCAATCACCCTCACCGTGGCTGAATCCCTGGAGGCCCACGGCTATGACGTGGCCGTACTCAACGGCGACGTGCCCCAGGCCCAAAGGGAACGCACGATTGAACGGTTGCGCAGCGGCAAGGTGAATGTGCTGGTGGCCACCGACGTGGCGGCCCGAGGCCTGGATGTGGAGCGCATTGGCCTGGTAATCAACTACGACATTCCCTTTGATGCCGAAGCTTATGTGCATCGCATTGGTCGCACTGGCCGGGCGGGGCGCACTGGCGATGCAATCCTGTTCCTCACACCGCGGGAAAGACGCTTTTTAAGCGGATTGGAGCGGGCGGTGGCACGGCCAATTGAGCCAATGGAGGTGCCCAGCAATGCCACTATCAATCAACATCGACTAGATCAACTGCGCCAAAAACTCACCGCGCAGCTGCAGTCTCAATCCTCCGAACCCTCCGGCCAATCCACAGCCGAATCCAATAAAGATTCGTCGAAAGAATCAGGCTCAAAAGATTCGAAATTTGCACCACCACTCTCCTCGGCACCCAGCGAAGAGAGAGTTCTACTGGTAGAAATCCTGCAACGGGTTGCCAGCGAGCAGAGCTGCACCGCCGAGCAGCTGGCCCTGGCGGCCCTAGAACTCACCCTGGTTGGCAAACCCCTACTCCTACAGGGCGAGGAGTCCTGGAACCAGGGCCGCCAGGCGGCGGTGGGCCGCGATGCCGATCGCGGCGATGGACGCCGCCCAAGGGAGGTCGGTCGCGAGCTGGGCAGGGGCGGCGAAGGCAGGGGTTCCAGCAGGGGCGAACGGCCTCCTGGTCCTCCCGAGGGCCACATGGAGCGCTTCCGCGTGGAAGTGGGCTGGCGGGATCGCATTAAACCCGGCAATATTGTCGGAGCGATTGCCAACGAAGCAGGCCTGAATGGCAAGGCCATTGGCCGCATCCAAATCTTCGACACCCACAGCACGGTTGACCTCCCCAAGGGCATGCCTGAAGACGTATTTCAAGGCCTGCGTCAACTGCGCATCATGAACAAACCCCTGCAAATTTCCAGGATCAATGACTAATTAGTTTTGGGGCAACGCCGCTCGGCATGCAAATCGCCCCACCGAGCCACCATCAATATCGCCAGGTCCAGCAATGTCATTGTCATCGCTGGACCCTACAATAATAATAAAAAAAGCAATGGCAATGACACCGTCAATAAAAATAACATTAACAGCAATACCGCCTTTAATAACAATGGCAAATCATCCTAGGTTGCCAGTCAAGCCCACAGTATAAGCACGGCATAGCCACAGCATAAGCATAGCTCGATGAATTCAAATTCCCACCAGATTTATCAGTCTCGCTAGTTTTACCAGTCTCGCTAGCTTCACTTTCACCAGCTTTGCCAGCTTCGCCAGTCTCGCTAGCTTCACTTTCGCCAGCTTTGCCAGCTCGGTTTTCCCCCAGCATCCCCCACTGAGCCGAACAGGGTGGACGATTTATATTGGTGACTATAAAGAGTTGCCAACATTATGGCACCTCAAAATATTCCGATTCGGCTCCTGCGAGTCAGAGGCAAGCAAGTCGCCGCCACGCTTCTCGTGTCGTGTGATCAGTGAGATCTGGGATTTTTCGAGGCCCCCATTAGTCGCCGCTCAATCGCCACACTTGGCCAACCCTGGACAACCCTAGACAACCCCGGAGAACCTCCAAAGCGGTAACATTTAATCATGCAAAGTACTAGCTCGCCAATCCCAATCAGCCAACACCCCCGCGTTCAGGAAAGATGAC
>DGYA01000050.1 GCA_002396505.1 Cyanobacteria bacterium UBA5018
TGCAACGCTTCTTCTTGACTCGTGGCCCATGAACAACAGAGCGCAGTACACTGCGTAAAGATGCTCAACCCAGGCACCTCGAGCGGACAACAACGCTGATAGGCACCGCCGGGTTTGCGATTGAGAGGGGTGTGATCTTTCCTGAACGCGGGGGGAGCGTTTCGCTCGGCGCCACCATGCGGTGCTTGGCAAGGAGTTGGGGATTGAACTGAGGCGGCCCCAGGGCCGCCTAAAAGTGTGTCCACATCTCTCTTGTCGGGGCTGTCAGGATTGGCTTTGGTTAGCGGTTCTCACCGCTCCCAATGCTCTACACCCGTTTTGCTGCAGTCGATCAGCCTGCTCCGGATGATCTGATCAGCTTCCTCAAGGCGATCCCCGTAGGCGTAAGCCTTCTCCGAAGGAGTTGGCCGCTACCGCCGCGGGGTGCTCTACCCACAGTGGTTCCTGCTGCTGGTGGCAGTGCTGGGGATATTGAGCGGCTGCCGCAGCTCCCGTGATCTGGAGGCCTTTGCCCGCCGGCACCGGGAAGCGCTTAACCAGGCGCTGGGGCTGGAGTTCAAGCGCTGGCCGTCGGATGCCACCTTCCTCTACCTGTTTGATAAGGCCCACCTGCAGGAATTCGCTCAGGTGCTCCAGGCCTGGATGATCAGCCAGATCCCAGGCGGGGCCATGGGTCTGAACCAGCTGGTGTGCGACGGCAAGACGCTGCGGGGCTCTGCTGTTGAGCAGGAGGACGGCAGTCACCAGTTTGTGGCCCAGGTCACAGTCTATGCCCGTGCTCTCGGCGTGGCCCTGGCCCAGACGACCTACGACACCGGCGAATCCAGTGAGCGCGCCGCCCTCAAAGAACTCCTGAGCACGCTGAATCTTTAAGGGGTGCTGATCTAGGCAGATGCCCTGCACACCACCCGGCCGTTTTTCAGTGGTGCCTGGAGCAGGGGGCCGACGTCCTGCTGAGCGTCAAATCGAACCAGAAGACCCTGCATCGACAGATCCAGAGCCAGTTCCAGGGAAAACGGCATATCCCTTTCACCGCAACGGCTCAGGAGGAGAAGCATGGTCGTGACACGATCTGGGAGCTGCGGGCGAAAGAGGCACCGGAGCACATCAAGGAGAACTGGCCCGGCTGCAGCTGGATCATTGAGCTGACCAGCACCACCGTGACCCGCAAAGGCAAGCGAGCAACGCGCACCCTGCAGTTCATCACCACCCTGCGCACCGCTCCAGAAGCCCTGCTACGCCTGATCCGCCAGCGCTGGAGCATTGAAAACCAGTGGCACTGGGCCCGCGACACCCAGCTCGGTGAGGACGCCCACCGCTACGCCAACCGCACCGGTTACGCCAACCGCACCGGTGCTCCGGTATTCGCGTTTCTGCGCACCGTGGTGATGAACCTGTTGCGTCGCGTTGGCTACCGCTCGATACGCCAGGGCTTGCGGGAGCTGGCCTATGACATCAAGGGAATGCTGGCGCTGGGGGGAGTGGCGACGGAACCAACCACGCCCTAATCATACTTTTAGGCAGCCCTGGCTCCGCCTCCCCAGCTCTGGCAACCTGGCCCGATACCCGGCGCCGCTCCATGCAGGTAATTCCCGCCATCGATTTGCTCGACGGTCAATGTGTGCGGTTGCACCAGGGCGATTACGACCAGGTGACGCGCTTCTCCGACGACCCGGTGGCCCAGGCCCTCAGCTGGCAGGAGCAGGGGGCCCAGCGCCTGCACCTGGTGGATCTAGACGGCGCCCGCACCGGCCAGCCGGTGAATGATCCGGTGCTCAAGGCGATCACCGCCGCCCTGAATATCCCTGTGCAACTGGGGGGCGGGGTGCGCAGCGCCGCCCGGGCCAAGGACCTGCTGGCCTGCGGCCTGGATCGGGTGATCCTGGGCACGGTGGCCCTGGAACAGCCCAAACTGGTGGATCAATTAGCTGCCGATCACCCGGGTCAGATCGTTGTGGGCATCGATGCCAGGGATGGCAAGGTGGCCACCCGCGGCTGGCTGGAGGCGAGCAGCACCGAGGCGACGGCCCTGGCCCAGCGGTTTGGCGCCAGTGGCATCGCCGCGATCATCAGCACCGACATCGCCACCGATGGCACCCTGGCTGGTCCGAACTTGGCTGCCCTGCGGGCGATGGCCATGGCCAGCAGCGTGCCGGTGATCGCCTCAGGGGGCATCGGCAACCTGGAACACCTGCTCTCCCTGTTGGCCCTGGGACCCCTGGGGGTGGAGGGGGTGATTGTGGGTAGAGCCCTCTACGACGGCCGCGTCGACCTGGCAGAAGCGCTGCAGGCCATCGGCTCTGCTCGCCTACAGGACCCGCTGCTTGGCTCCAGTGCCTTTGCCTGAGCGAGGGCTGTCGATTCCAGGCCTGCCTAAGCCAGTTCTGCTGGAGCAGTGACGCGGGGAAGCAGTGCTGCTTGAAAGCAGTGCTGCTGGAGCAAGTTTTGCGGGAACCAATGGCGATCGAGCCCAGCCAGTCAGCGCGAACAGCTGTGGGGTTGGGCTAGAAAGGATTGATGCAAGGGCCAAATCTACCCTCCCCCATCCCAGGGCCGCCCGACAGGCTCAAGCCGGTTGGCGAGCCTTCTGCAGCGGGCAGGCAGCGGCTCGGTATCGCCAGGCAGGGTTCAGGAGAGAGCGAGCTAGATGCTAAGTCGAGCACCTCTAGAACTTTGATATCGCAAAAGCCAAGGCAAATTAGTTCGAAATTAATTACATCAGAATCAATCAGTCCGGAATCAATCGGCGCTGAATCAATCAGCCCAGAATCAATCAGCCCAGAATCAATCGATCTGGAATCAAGTAGCTCGGAATCGCTCAGTCCAAAACCAATTGTCTCAGAATCAATTAGCCCGGAATCGCTCAGGTTAAAGCTAGTCGAGTTGGCATCAATTGGCTCAAAGGCAATTAACTCTGAATCAATCAGCCCAAGCTCAAGCAGTGCAAGTGTTGATGACGCCGCTTGCCTGCCTGTTTCGCCTCAAGATGTTGCCCCTGTTTTTGCTCCGTCAAGTCCGCCAATAGACGTGGATGATGTGTATCGCCATTGTCGTAATTTGGGGATGAGACTCAGCAGGCAGCGGCGCATGGTGCTGGATTTGCTCTGGGTTGAGAAGAGCCATCTCAGTGCCAGAGATATTTTTGAGCGCCTCAATAATCTTGGCCGTAACATAGGGCATACATCTGTGTATCAAAACCTTGAAGCCCTCCAGTCGGCTGGGGTGATCGAGTGCTTGGATCGAGCCAATGGTCGGTTGTATGGCTACCGTAGCGACCCCCATAGCCATCTCACCTGCACCGAAACCGGCAGGATTCAAGACCTTGACGTTAAGTTGCCCGCTGAGTTGCTGCGTCAAATCGAAGCCCATACCGGCTATGCAATCGAGAGTTACACCATGCAGTTCACCGGTCACCCCTTGGCGAGCCTCTGAATATCCAAAGAGCAGCTAGCTCCAGATCCCCTAGGCAGATCAGTTGCGCAGTCCAGCTGTATAGATCAGCTGGACAGGCTAGCTGCGCAGGCCAGCCCTGCAGGTAATCACTGCAGACCAGCCCCTAAGACCAGCTGTGTAGATCAGCCCTCCAGGTCACTCCTGCCACCCGGCCAACCCTGCGGGCTAGCTGTGGCGCAATTCTTTCCCCAGACAGGTCTGGAGACAACGGTTCTCAGATAGCTGTGGCGCCAAGAGCGCGGCAACCTATTTGATGCCGAAAGCTAACCGGATAATTTCAGCTGCTTGACATCTCACCCTGGCTGGCTATCAATAGGGGATTGTTAGCCTCGATAGCATCAAGTGCCCTACGGCAAACCTGGAGCCCAGCTGTGACTGTTCAGCTACTGCTGTTCGCCGCTTCCCTGGTCGGTGATGGGCTCCAGGCGCTGCTGGAGGCGGAACTCCCCCAGTGCCGTGTCAGTCGAGCTGTAGGCGCTGATGCGCCGCTTCCCCAGCTGGTGATCTGGCAGCCCGATAGCACCATTGAACCGCTCTCTCTGGCTCTGGAATGCCGGAGCCTGCAGGAGCGTTGGCAGCCCGCCCCGCTGCTGCTGCTGTTGACCCCTGGCCATCGGCTCAGCCGCAGCCAACTATTGGCCCTGCCGGTCACCGGCCTGCTGGAGGGGCCCAACCGCCAGCAACTGTTGCGGGCGGTGCAGACCCTGATCGAGGGCGGTCGGATTGTTGAACTATTGGAGCCGCAAACTGGGCCGCTGCCCTCGCCGGCAGCACCGCTGTTTGGGCTCGGCAGCTGGCTGCTGCTTTCCGGTTTGGAGCAAATCGACGCTGAGATCGCCCTCTGCCGCCAATTGCTACAGCCGGCGCCGCCGCTGGTGAGGATGCTGCTGGGCGGGCGCTTGCGGGAGTTGGCGGCCGCCCGCCGCCTGCTGCTCTGGCTGTGGGGCCCGATCAGCCTGGCCTGGAGTAATGCCAGTCAATACGATCTAGCAAATTTAGATATTTCCAATCGGGCCCTCGCGCAGCGGGGTGCCAGCGAGGCCAGCCCTGCCGAACTCGATGCAGGGCGGGGCAGCCTGGCGATCAGCCAGGCCGGCGCCGCTGTTTTCTCGCTCCAGGGCCGCAATGCCGAGGCCATCTGGCAGGCGATTCACAACCGCCTCCGGAAGGCAGCCGAAGCGGGGATCGGCAATGCCAGCTCTCAGCTATTGGCGATTGAGGGTTTAGCGCAGGCCCGCAGGGTGGATCTGCTGCTGGCCCTGCTGGAACAGCTGGCGCTGCTGCGCCGTCGCCTGGCTGAAGATCTCACAGAAGCCCCCACTGCCACCCCGAAGCAGCTCAGCCAACGCTGGCAGCAGTGGCAGGCGGAACTGCGCCAGCAGGCGGTGCGCGCCATGGCCAGTCCCTATGTGCAATTGCCCTATGAGGGGGTGCTGCAGCCCGTGGCTGACACCCTGGTGCGCAGTAGCACCCTGGAGCTGGAAGACCCCGAATTTCCCGACCCCCAGCCGATGCTGGCCAGCCTGGTTTTGGGGCGGCCCCTGGTGGTGGCGGGTCAGCTGCTGGCGCCTGATGAACCCCGGGCGGTGCTGCATCTGGAGCTGCTGGTGACCAACTGGCTGTTGCGCACCGCTGAACTAATCGCGGTTGAGGTGCTCAGCTGCAGCAGTAGTTGGCCCGAGCTGCGGCGTTATCTGCTCAGACCTGACCTGCTGCCCACCCGCAACCTGGAGCGGTTGCGCAACCAATTGATTGCCCAGCAGCGCTGGAGCATCTGGTTTGAGCGGCCCGTGGCCCTCTATGAGAGCCGTCGCACCCTGCTCAGCCTCAGCGGCGGCCAGATTCAAATCAATAGCCTCACCGAGCCCCGGGATGCCGAGCTGCGCCAGCTGGGCTGGTTGCAGCAATTGGTCACCCTGATGCTGGAAACCCGCGACGCCCTTGGCCCCCAGTTGCGACGCCTGATCAAGGCCGCTGGCGATCTGGTGGGCGTGCTGCTCACCCGGGTGATCGGCCAGGCCATCGGCCTGGTGGGCCGCGGCATCCTGCAGGGGATGGGCCGCAGTCTCGGTAAGGGCTGAGGCTGGCGTTGCTGGTGGGCTTGAGGGCTCACAATGGCCCCATCCGCGCCCCTTCCGTTGCCCCTCGCCCAGAAACCGCAGGCCCCCTTGCCCCTGGAGCCGAGCCTGGCGGCGAAGCCCTGGCGGCCAGGCGCCCTTAAAGGAGTGGTGAGCAGGCTTTATCTGCGTGCTGCACCTTTGGTTGCCAGGTTGCCGGGAATGTTGATGGCCCTGCTGCTGGCCTGGGGCCTGGCTCTGGCAGCTGAGCCAGCCCAGGCTGCGCTCAACACCAATAGTTACGACGGCAATATCTATGCTCTCTACGCCGGCAATGGCTCGCTGGTGCCACCGCGCAACAACCTCGCCCAAACCCTGGCGGCTCACCGCCCGGCGGCACTGATTTTTTATCTCGACGACGACTCGTCTAGCAAGCAGTTCGCTCCGGTGGTATCAGAACTGCAACGCCTCTGGGGAAACAACATCGAGCTGATACCCCTGGTGAGCGATCCCTTGCAAAATCGGCCCGATGCTGGTAGCGGCGATCCGGCCCACTACTGGAAGGGGCTGGTGCCCCAGGTGGTGGTGTTGGGCAAGGCCGGTGAAGTGCTGCTCGATGCCAGTGGCCAGGTGCCGCTGGAGAACATCAATGAGGCCATCAGCAATGCCACGGGCATTCCCCTGCCCGAGGGTTTCCTGCAGAGCAGCACCCAGAGCTTTAACGAACTCAATTCCGAAGTAGTCAGCCGATGAGCAGCGGCGGCATGCGCACCGAACAAGACAGCATGGGGCCCTTGCCGGTGCCCGCCGAGCACTACTGGGGCGCCCAGACCCAGCGGTCCCTGCATTTCTTCCCCTACGGCCAGCTGATGCCCCTGGAGGTGGTGCATGCCTTTGGCCAGCTCAAGGCCGCCTGCGCCGAGGTGAATCGCGACCTGGGCAAGCTCAGTCCAGCTGTGGCGGAGCTGATCGTGGCCGCGGCGGAAGAGGTGGCCAGCGGTGCCCTGGATGCTGAATTCCCGCTGAAGGTATGGCAGACGGGATCGGGTACCCAAACAAATATGAACGTGAATGAGGTGATCGCCAACCGGGCGATTCAAGCTTCAGGAGGGGTGCTGGGCAGCAAGCATCCAGTGCATCCCAACGATCACGTAAATCTCAGCCAATCCAGCAACGACACCTTCCCAGCGGCGCTGCATGTGGCGGTGGCCATCGAGCTGGAACGGGCCCTGCTGCCATCGCTGCAGGCGTTACTAAATTGCCTCCAGGCCAAGGCCGAGGCCTTTGCGGGCATCGTCAAAATTGGCCGCACCCACCTGCAGGATGCGGTGCCGCTGAGCTTGGGCCAAGAATTTAGTGGCTACGGCGCCCAACTGGAGCTGGGGTTGCAGACCCTGCGGGCCGCCTTGCCCCAGGTGCTGCAGCTGGCGATCGGCGGAACGGCGGTGGGCACCGGTTTGAATGCACCACCGGGTTTTGGCGAGGCGGTGGCCGCGCGGTTGGCGGAGCGCATCGGCTTGCCGTTCAGCAGCGCCAGCAACAAATTTCAGGCCCTGGCTGGCCATGAACCCCTGGCGGCCACCCATGGCGCCCTCACGGTGCTGGCCGGTTCCCTGTTCAAACTGGCCAATGACATTCGCTGGTTGGCCAGCGGGCCCCGCTGCGGCCTGGGGGAATTGCTGATCCCAGAAAACGAACCGGGCTCGTCAATCATGCCGGGCAAGGTGAATCCCACCCAGTGCGAGAGCCTCACCATGGTGGCGGTGCAGGTGATGGGCAACAACACCGCTGTGCAAATGGCCGCCAGCCAGGGGAATTTTGAGTTGAATGTATTCAAACCCCTGATTGCCCACAACCTGCTGGAGAGCATCGCCCTGTTGGCGGGGGCCTGCCACGGCTTTCGTCAGTTCTGCCTGGAGGGTCTCCAGCCCAATCAAAGCCGCATTCAACAGCTGCTAGAGCAGAGCTTGATGCTGGTGACGGCGCTAACCCCAGCTATCGGCTACGACCAGGCCTGCGCCATCGCCAAGCATGCCCACCATCAGCAACTCAGCCTCAAACAGGCGGCCCTGGATCTGGGCGCCATCAGCGCCGAAGAGTTCGACCGCTGGGTGAAACCGGAGCTGATGATTTGAGTAGTAAAGGTGTGAGTAGTGATGGTTTAAGTGCTGATGGCTTGAGTAGTGATGGCTTGAGTAGTGATCGTGTGAGTGGTGACGGTGTGAGTGTTGCTGGTTTGAGTGGAGAGGCCAGCAGCGGTTTTCGGATCTGGGTGGTGGACGACGATCCCGACCTGAGGCAACTGCTGGCCGAAGTGCTCGGCAACCAGGGTTATCAGTTGCGCTGTTTGCATGATGGCCAGCAGTTGCGGGCTTGGCTGGGGCGCCAACGCCCCGACCTGCTGGTGTTGGATTTGATGTTGCCCGGCGATGATGGGCTCAAATTGTTACGCCAATTACGCGACGCTGGCGACGACCTGCCGGTGTTGATGCTAACCGCCAGAGCCGACGGGGTGGATCGCATCATCGGCCTGGAGCAGGGGGCCGATGATTACCTAGCAAAACCATTTCTGCCCCGCGAATTGATTGCCAGGATCGAGGCAATAATGCGCCGGCGTCGGCTAACGCCCGCCGGTGCACCCCGTATAGAGCTGGAGCCGATCAAATTCGGTGCCTTTTGCCTCGATCCCGCCAGTCGCCGCCTGCGGCGCGATGCTGTCGATATCCCGCTTACCAGTGGTGAATTCAGCCTACTGCTGGCCCTGGCCGAACGGCCCCATCGCCCCCTAACGCGTCAGCAGCTGATTGACCTAGCCCGCGGCCCGCTCAGTGACACCGATTGCCGCAGCATGGACGTGCAGGTGTCTCGTCTACGCCGCCTGCTGGAAGATGACCCGAGCCGGCCCCGTTGGATCCAGACGGTGTGGGGCCATGGCTATGTATTTGTACCCGACGGAAAACCACGCCACTGATTTGCAGTGATCATGCATAAGAGATAGGCTGATATGTCTAATCAGTGATAAGCTGCTATATCTGATTAGCCCTTCAATCAGCCCTTCAATCAGCCCTTCAATCAGCCCTGCAATCAGCGCTGGAATTAGCCCTGCAATCAGCCTGGCAGCATCACCCTATCGATTACATGTACCATGCCGTTGTCACAGGCAATATCGGCCGTTACCACCGTGGCGTTCTTTACTTCAAACGGATCGTCCCGGCGGATTGGTAGCGGCGCACCCTCCAGGCTGGACCATTCGGGCTGCTCCAGCAGGGACTGACGTGAAAGGGCACCCACCAGCACGTGATATTTCAAAATTCGCGCCAGTTGGGGTGGGTTGTCCAGCAGGGTTTGCACCGTGCCTGGGGGCAGGGCGGCAAAGGCATCGTCTATGGGGGCAAACACGGTGAAGGGTCCAGGCCCCTCCAGGGCCGAAGTAAGACCAGCGGCCTCTACTGCCGTGAGCAGGCTGTTAAACACCCCTGCTGCCTTTGCGGTTTCCAGAATTGTAGCCATGGGCGATAACTATGATTGGATGGTTAATGTTCAGTCTATGGGACTGTGCAAAAATGGTTGGAAAATTTCAACAAAAAGCTTGTCGGCGATTGGCTTTTGGTAAATAATATAATCAGCGATAGTCAGCGGTTTGAATTTGGGGTAGGCGCGCTTCTGGGCAGAGGAAGCGGTCCATCTGGGCTTCAAAGAACTGACGATTTGCCAGCAAATGGGTTGGATCAGTATCATCGAGGGGATAGAGCAGGGCGCAGCGCAGGGCCTGGATTACCGCCGAGGTAACGTTATACATTGAGCGCTGGAAAGTGACGCCAAGTTGGATTAGCTGATCTGACTCTCCGCGCTTGTGCTGCTTGTAGAGTTCCCGCAGTTCAGCTGGCAGGAAATGCAGCATATCTTGCATTAATAAAGTAGGTGGTATGCCGGCTGAGCCCACTGGAAAGACATCGGCGTAGAGAATTCCATAGATAAAATCCTGCTGTTTTGCGGGCACTTGACCCGCCTGGGCATTGTAGCTCTTGGTGCCACGGAATGGAGCAGTGCGATAGAAAACTGCTTCCACGTAAGGCAGTGCTGCTTCGTATAGCCAGGTAAATCCTTCGCTTTTTGGGATGATCTCATGGCATTCACCATTGATGAACACATGGTGATATATCGGCCTGCCGGCCACAGCGAAGATGCCGTTCACCAGGAAGTTCATCGCATCCGGTACACCCTTGAAGCCGCCCTCTTCGTAGATGTCACTCATCTCGAAGAATACCGGAGCCATCACCTCCCAAAATAGGCCGAGATTTGCATAGTAGCTAAGCTGTTTAACCTTCTCAAGCATCATTTCTGGGAACAGTTTGTAGAGTCCCAGCATTAATGGATTGCCTCGAAAATATGCCAGGATCGCCCGATCGGCATTGGCCCTGTAGGCATCGCTATCTAGGTAGTCATTGAAGCGACCTCCCATGCCCTGGTGCCAAAACATGGCCTGCATGCAGGCCTCGGCAAATTCCATATTTACCCGATCATGCCAGAGATGATGCAGTATTTTGGGCATGGCGGTGGTTTCGCCACGGGCCATAAATTCTAAAAGCTCTGGATGGGCTTTTTCGCCACCACGCCAGATCCGTAATTTTGATTGATCACCGGAGTAAGAGTTGGGGCGATCCAGATATTCCTGGGAAATAAAATACTTAAAAGCAGGCAGGGGATCAAGGAAGACCTGCTCGGCTATGTAAAGGAGATTTCGCCAGTAAAAATCCATTGGCACGGCATAGGCCTTGTAGATGCCAATGATCTGGGTGAGGTTCTCCTCGGAGTCTGGAAGCATCGAACCGCCAGCTTCTAGCCGATGGATAATATCGGCATAGGGATGATTAGAAGGCGGAATTAAAGGCTCGGCAGCTGTATCGGTGGCGGCAATGGTGGTGGGGGTCATGCGGACAGCTCCAAGGCGGTGGGATCAGAGGCGGGGGCAGTAGCTGCCAGCAGCGGTGCCATAACTGGTTGGTTTTGTCTCAGGGCTAAGCCGGCGGTGCTTAGTTCACTAAATCCGGTGATTGTTTGGGGCCAGATGCCGGCTAGGATCACTAGGCTGGTGAGCACAATTGCCGGCAGTCGTTCAGGCCAAGTTGTACTAATCCAGTCTGCTTTATCATTATCTAAACGCCCGAAACCAACCCGGTTGAATAGGCGTACCGCCACCACAGCGGTGAGGCCAGAAGCCACCAGGCAGACGATGGTGGGCCAGGGAAATGCCTCCCAGCTACCTTCAAATACCAGTAATTCGGCGACAAAACCGGCCAGACCAGGCACCCCAGCGGCGGCCATCAGGCCTAGCAAAAACAGCCCCATGGTGAAGGGCAGGCCGCGGTAGGGATTCATTAGGCCAGAAAGCTCGGCGATCGCCGCAGTGCCGGTGCGGCGTTCGATAACCCCCACCAGGCAAAACAGCAAGGCGATGATTAGGCCATGTGCCAGCATTTGAGCCACCACTCCCTGCAGACTCAAGGGGGTGGCGGCCGCTAGAGCTAGGGCTAGCAGTCCCATGTGGCCGAGCGAGCTGTAGGCCACCAGCCGCCTTAGATCAGTTTGGGCTATGGCATTGAGGGCGCCGTAGATGGCACTTACCGCACCGATCGCCGCTAGCCAGGGCGCCCAAAATAGCCAGGCCTCTGGCAACATGCCGATGCCGAATCGCATTAGGCCGTAGGCGGCCAACTTGGAAACCGCTCCGCTGAGTAGCATCGCCACCGGTGTGGGGGCCTGGCTATAGGTAACAGGCTGCCAGCCATGCAATGGCAGCAGCGGTAACTTCAAGCCGAAGGCCAGCAATAGCAAGCCCAGCAGTGAATTTGCCAGTTTCGGCTCCAATTCTAGGTCGGCCAGATCGGCATAGGCGAAGCTGACGCCGCCCGGATGCTGCCAGCCCAGGGCCAGTACCACCCCCAGCAGCAGTAGGCCCGAGATGGCATTGAAGATCAGAAAGCGAATCGCGGCACTGGCCCTTTGTTCGCGCCCGAAACTGGCCACCAGCAAGGTGGTGGGAATCAAAATTAGTTCGTAGGCCAACACGAACAGTAGGGCGTTGCCGGCCAAAAAGGCCAGGGTGAGACCCAAGTTGGTGGCCAGTAGCAGTGAGAAGTACAGGCGACTGCGGCTCTGATCTGCTGGCGTGGACAGCAGGGCCATGGCCGTGATCAGGGCCGTTAGCAACACCAAGGGCAGGCTGAGCCCATCGAGGCCCAGCTGCAGAGTTAGGGCCAGTTTGGGTAGCCATGGCAGCGTTATATCGGCGGGGGGCCAACGCCAGGCCAGCAGCGCCAGGGCCAGTTGAAACAAGGCGGCAGCCACAGCCACCCGGCGGCAAAGTGGGGCGCGATCCGGTAGCAGCGGCAGGGCCAATAGAGCCGCCAGGGGTATAAACAGCAGCAGCAGTAAGGTCATCGGTAATTAGAGCTCAAAGGGGGGCAGCGGATAGGGCAGGCAGGGCGGGCTGGCGCGCCAGAAGCCAGGCGGCCATCAGCAATACCCCCAGGACCAGAGAGAGGGCATAGGCCTGGGATCGCCCTGAGGTGGTCAAACTGAGACGCTTGGCTCCCTGCAGGGCTGCTTCCCCGGTGGAGCCACTGAAACCATCCACCAAGCTGCGCTCAGACCAGACACTCAGCCTTGCCAGTTGCAACACCAAGCCCACCACCGTGCGCTGGTAGAAGCGCTCGGTCTGCATGTCGTGGGCCAGCCAATACTGGAGACCCCCCAGGGCGGCGGGCAGGTTGGCCAGGGGATGGGGCCGCAGATAGAACAGGGCCGATAGGCCGCCTCCCACCAGCGTGGAGGCCAGCAGGGGCAGGGCCCATGGTCCCCAGCCCGGCAGTGGATTGAGCTGCACCACCCCGTTGATCACCAGCAGAATTGGCAGGTGCAGCACCAGGCCAAACAGGGCCATGGTGGGTAGCACCATCAACCAAAGCACCTCCGCCGAGCGCAGCGTGAACTTAGTGGGGGTACCAGCCCAGATTTGACCGAAGACGCGGATCAGGCCGGCGCTGATCAGGGCGTTGGTGAGCAGTACAACGCCACCTAGCAGCAGGGGCTGGGAGCTATGGGCGGTAAGGGCCAGCAGCTCCCGTAGAGCGGCAAATCCGCCAAATGGTGGCAGGCCCATCAGACCAGCGGCACCGGCCAGGAAGCAGAGGCCCATCAGCGGCCTGCGGCTCCAAAGGCCGCCGAGTTGGGTGAGGTCTTGGGTCACATTGCTGATTACCACCGCTCCCACCGACATCAGCAGCAGGGCCATCGGCAGCGGGTAGACCAGCAGCAGGTGATCGGCGACGCTGAAACCACCGAGGCCTACGGCCACAAACAGCAGCCCCATCCAGCTGCTGACCAGAAACGACAGGGCTCGCTTGACATCGATCTGGGCCAGGGCAATCACCGAACCGACTAGGGCCGTGGTGCCACCGACAACCACCAGCACCAGCTGGGCGATTGGGCTCAGGGCGATTAATGGTTCAAGCCTCAGTAACAACCAGGCACCGCCGGCTACCACCACCGAGTTGCGCAGCACGGTTGAGGGCAAGGGGCCCTCCATGGCTTCATCCAGCCACAGGTGCAGGGGGATTTGTGCACACTTGCCCATCGGACCGGCCACCAGAGCCAGCACCAGGGCGGTGTAGCCCAGCTGTTGCACATAGCTGCCGCCGGCCTGGACGGCCGCCCAGCGGGCCAGATCGTGGAAATTCCAGCTGCCCGTGATTGGCAATAGGGCGATCAAGCCAGCCAGCAGCACCAAGTCACCAATACGTTTGGTAAGAAAAGCATCTCGGGCACCCTTTACCACCAGGGGCTGGTTATACCAAGTGCCAACGATTAGATACGTGCCAAGGGTGAGTAGTTCCAGCAGTACATAACTAAAGAAAATGGAGTCTGTGAGTACAAGCGCGCAGAGGCCTGCCTCAAAAAAGCTAAGTGAGCCAAAAAAGCGTGGCCAGCCCCAGTCTATTTCCAAATAGCCAATGGTATAGATCTGGGTGAGCACGTGTACGCCTGTGATCACCGTCATGGCAATCAGGGCAGGCTCGCTGATCAAGCCATCAAAACCCACCTTCAAGCCGGCGGTATTCAGCCAAGTCCAGGTGAAGCTGAGTGGTTTGTATAGGGCATCCGCCCCGGCTGCGGCATTGGTATGCAGCCCTACCAAGGCCAGTGTGCTGTGGACAAAAGCCACGCAAACCATCAGCAGGTTGAGGTAGCCACAGGGGCGTGGGCCCGTGCGAGCGATCAGGCCAGGAGACCACAGAAACGAGAGCAGGGATGCCAGCAGCGGATAAATGGGCACCAACCAGGCCGTCTGAACGAAGGAGACGGTCATCACATCAAGACGAAGGGGTCACGATCGAAGAAGCCTAGGGATTGGCCAGGGGAGTTGGGTGTCACTAACAATGATGGTTCCTATGGGAGCCAAAAGCAAATGTGATCTATCCAGCCCCTTGACTGACCAAAAACCCAGTCGCCGCCTTTTTTACACCACTGCTTCTAAGTATTAATACCCGCTGACCAGGGGGCGAGCTTCGCCGCAGCGAGTGCATGGGCCAGCCGCAGGCTTGAAGCTTCTGCGGCTGGCAATAAGCTCAGGTATCGTCGTGGGCAAAGCGATTGTAAAGAAAATCTAGGGCTCGATTGCGCAGTTCGTAGTAGCGGGGGTCCTCCATGATATCCTCGCGATTCCGTGGCCTGGGAAAGTCAATCGCCATCACTTCGCCAATACCTGCTGCTGGACCATTGGTCATCATCACCAGCCGATCGGCTAGAAAGAGAGCCTCATCAATGTCGTGGGTAATCATTAGAACCGTGCACTTTTGAGTGTTCCAGATTTTTAGTAGCTCTTCTTGAAGCTCTGCTTTGGTGATTGCATCTAGAGCTCCAAATGGCTCGTCAAGAATTAGCACTTCTGGCCTAATCGCCAGGGCCCTGGCAATCGCCACCCGTTGTTTCATGCCTCCAGATATTTGAGTGATGCACTTATTTGCCGCTGCCGTGAGACCCACCATCTCTAAATGCTCCATAGCAATATCTCTCCTTTGCTGTTGGGATAGATTAGGTTTCACCGAATCAATCGCCAGCACTACGTTTTCATAGGCCGTCATCCAGGGCAAGAGCGCATAGCCCTGGAATACGACCATCCGGTCTGGTCCAGGCTTTTTGATTGGCACGCCATGCAGTAAAACCTCGCCGCTGGAGGGCATGGCAAAGCCAGACACCATATTGAGAAGGGTTGATTTGCCACAGCCAGAATGGCCAATCACACAGATAAATTCACCAGCATTAACCTCTAGATTTACATTTTCGAGCACCGAATAGGGGCCTTTGGGGGTAGGATACACCTTGCCCAGATCTCGAAAATGCAAAAAAGGCGATGTGGTGTTAGGCTGGCCTGCAAGAACTGCAGCATCTTTGCTGGAAGCAAGTGTCATGTTGAGAATGAAGGGTAATTAAAAGACTGGGGGCTGCTTGGGGGAATTTGTAAGGCATGACCGATGATCAAATAAATTCTCACGCCGCCATGGCACTCAGCTCGTGATTATGTCATCATTACCCTTGCTGGTTTAAGTGGGATTTCGGCCACGCAAAAATCCTTATGAATAGAAAGTTGGTTGAGATAGGAGATCGGGTCGTCTGCGTTGAAGGCCACGCCGTCAAACAGTTCGATGCCCCCCCGCTGGTAGGAGACGTCATCTAGGCCCAGTTCCCGAGCCGCAGTGCTATACACACTTACCGCACAGATGCGCTCCAGGATTTCCACATAGTTACGCGGGAAGGGGATTTCACTCCAGCGGGCTAATTGGGTGAGAATCCAAAGGTGTTCGCTGCGGCTTGGTCTGTTTACCGCAGGGCCAAAAAATAGGCTGTGGGGCGATGACTCCTGGCTATTGCCATCGCCCGCGTTGCCGAAGCGAATCAGCTCCTGCTTCATGCCCAGATAGCGGCGGTCGCTAAGTAACTCACTCAACTCACTCCAGTGGGCAGGATCGGCGCAGTAGCGACAGGCTTCCAATAATGCCTTGGTCAGGGCGATGTGGGTATTGGGATAGCTTAATGCCCAGTCCTCGCGCACTCCCAGTACCTTGCCGGGGTGACCCGACCAGATATCCAGGTCGCCAACGATAGGGAAGCCGTGGCCCTCCTGTTCCGCCCGCCAATTCCAGGGCTCACCTACACAATAGCCATCGATTGAGCCATCTTTAAGATCGGCGAGCATCTGGGCTGGCGGCAGGGTTTGCAGATGCACGTCGTGATCTGGATCGATCCCATTGGATGCCAACCAATAACGCAGTAGCAAATTATGCATAGATGCTGGATGCACAATGCCAAGCTGGTGGCTTTCCCGATTAGTTTTAAGTAAGTAATCGCGATATTCAGCAACCGTGCTTACCCCCTGCTGGCCAATACGCGTAGCTAAGGTGATCCCGTTGCCGTTGCGACTCAAGGTCAGCGCGGTAACGATCGGCAGGGGCGGGCCACCATGGCCACCCGCTGTCATCCAGGTGGGCATACCAGAGGGCATTAAGGCCGCATCTAGGGTGGTATCCACCAATCCATCCGTAACCCCCCGCCAGCTAGTTTCACGCACCAGCTGTACCTCATCGAGGCCATGCTTGCTAAAAAATCCCTTGGCCTCGGCCACTGCCAATGGGGCACAAGCGGCTAGTGGGATGAAGCCCAAGTCTAGATTAACCTTCTCCAGACCATGACGGGCTAACGTTTTGTGGGGCTTTGCCTGCCATTGCTTCACCCGTTTCTGGCGATTGAGGAAGTAGATGATTTCCGATCGCAGGCTGTAGTAGCTGGGGTGATGGACCACTTCCAAGCGCTTGCGCGGCCGGGGAATGTCCACGGTTAAAATATCACCAATCTTCGATCCCGGCCCATTAGTGAGCATCACAATACGGTCGGAAAGCAACACCGCCTCGTCCACGTCATGGGTAACCATCACGGCGGTGAGTTGATGTTCGTTGCAGATCTGCATAAGTTTTTCCTGCAGATTTCCCCTGGTTAGGGCATCTAGGGCCCCGAACGGTTCATCCAGTAACAGCAGCTTGGGCTTGATCGCCAGGGCCCGGGCGATCGCTACCCGCTGGCGCATGCCACCGGAGAGCTGCAGCGGCAGTTTGTCTACCGCATGGCTGAGCCCCACCATGGCGATGTGCTCATCAATTACCGCTTCCCTCTCCTGGCGGGACATGGCTGGCATCACCTCATCTACGGCCAGGCTGATGTTCTGGCGCACCGTGAGCCAGGGCAGTAAGGAGTAGTTTTGAAAGACCACCATCTTGTCTGGACCGGGGCGCTTCACCGTTTCGCCATCGAGCAGCACCGTGCCAGCGGTAGGCAGATCCAAGCCGGCAATCATGTTGAGCAGGGTGCTCTTACCACAGCCAGAATGGCCGATCAGGGAGATAAATTCCCCTTTTTGGATCTGCAGATCAATGCCCTGCAGAGCCAGGTAGTTGCCTCCACCGCTCAGGGGAAAATTCTTCTCAATCTCTTGAACTTGAACAAGGCTAGTCATTGGATTTTTTCTCCATTATGGGGTGAATAGGGTAATCTCAGCGACTGGCTTGGCCTGGACTCGCAGGGCGGGATGGTTGATTTTGTGATCTAATCTTAATACAATGCCTGGCTTGCCAAGATAAAGAAATAAACCATGACAGCCATCAATAGTAGTCTTCCCACTAGGAAGGGAATCACTATTTCGCAGCGGAACAGCGACTGATCCAGGGATTCCAGTCTGGAGGGCAGAGAGCGTAGTTGCTCGATTGGATTCATGGCCCTCACTCCTACTTGCCTGGGGAAATATAATTCTGTAGGGCTGCCATCAGTCGATCGAGCACCAGGCCGATGGCGCCGATCCAGATCACGCCAAGCACGATCTCACCCACATAGTTCTGCTGGTAGGCATCCCAGATGAAGAAGCCGATGCCAAGGGTGCCGGGCATCACGATCTCGGCGGCGATGATCGCCAGCCAGGCCAGACCGATGGAGATGCGCAGACCGGTGAAGATGTAGGGAAGGGCCGAAGGAATTAGCACCTTGGTGAAAAAACGGCGGCTAGACATCTGCAGCACCAACGCCACATTGCGGTAGTCCTGGGGTATCTGGCGCACCCCTTCTGCGGTGTTGATCAGAATCGGCCAGATGGCCGTGATGAAGATCACGAAGATGGCTGCGGGCTGGTTCTTCTGGAACAGCACCAGGGCGATCGGCACCCAGGCCAGGGGCGCCACCATGCGCAGGAACTGGAATAGGGGATCAAAGGCGCGGTTGATGGTGGGCTTGAGGCCGATCGTGATGCCCACGGCAATGCCCACCAGGGCGGCGAGGGTGTAGCCCTGGGCCACCCGGCTGAGGCTGGCCAGGGTTTGCCAGAACAGGCCCTTGTCAAGGCCACCGCGGTCATAGAAGGGATAGAAAATCAGGGTTCGGGTGCGCTCTTCGGTGAACAGGCTGGAGGGCGCCGGCAGTGCGATCACTCCCGACATCGAGAACAGCTGCCAGAGCAGCAGGAAGCCACCGGTGCCCAGTAAGGGCGGCAGCCAGTTGCTGGAGCTGCGGGTCAGCCAGCCCAGGGGACTCGCGTTTGAATCTTTGCGGGGGGAGGGGATGGGAACCATGAAAGGAAACTCCTGGGAAAGGATGGGGAACAGGTAGTGGAAGGAGGTAACTCAGGGGCGCTGGATTGGAGCCCTGGCCCGTGGTGTCATTTTTTGATCTTCAGGCCATCGAGGTAGGCCTTCGGATTCGCCGGGTCGTAGACGACGCCATCGAAGAAGGTCTCCTTGCCGCGACTGGAGCCTGTAGGGATGTCGGCGGCAGGAACTCCCAGCTCAGTCGCCGCCTGGATCCAGAGATCCTCACGGGTCACCTTTTCATTGATCGCCTGGGCCTGCTCGACCGTGTCGAGGATGCCGGGGTAGAACTTCCAGCGCACGGCCTCCAGCAGGAACCAGAGGGTGAGGCTCTTGTAGGGGTAGGAGATCACGCCGCGATCACTGGCCCAGTAGAGCGGCCCCATGGCCGGATCGGTCTCGGGTTTGCCTGCTGCACCGATCAGATACTCACCCTTGAGGGCCTGCTCCAGCACTGGGGTCGGGATGTTGTACCACTTGCGCGAGCTGAGGATCTTGGCGGCCTCGGCCTTGTTTTCGGGCTTGTCGAGCCATTGCTGGGCTTCGATCACCCCTTTGATCAGGGCGACGGCGGCTTTGGGGTGCTTGTCGACCCAATCGGATCGCACCGCCAGGTACTCCTCGGGGTGAGACTTCCAGATCTGGGCGGTGGTGGCCGCCAGGTAACCCACCTTGTCCTTGACGATCCGCGAGGGCCAGGGGTCGCCGGTGGAGAAGGCCTGCATCGTGCCGTTCTTCATTCCCTGAAGGGTTTCGGTGGCGGGTACCGTCAGCAGCTCCACCTGCTTGTCGGGATCCACGCCGCCCGCCGCCAGCCAGTAGCGCACCCAGATCTCCTGGTTGGCCTTCGGGAAGGTGTAGGAGGCCTTGAACTTGCTGCCCGACTTCTGGGCAAACGAGTCGAAGAAGCCCGGCGATGTCTTCTTGAGATCGAAGCTGAGGTTGCCATCCTTGACGCCGTTGGAGGCAGCGATGCCATTGCCCTGGCTCATCAGCATCGCCAGCACAACCATCGGCACCTTCTTGCCGTCGGTGATCGCACCTTCGCTGATCATCTGGGGCATAGGCATCTGCCATTGGCCGCCGTCAATGCCGCCGCCGGCGGAGCCGAGCACCAAGTTGTCGCGGGCGGAGGGCCAGCTGGCCTGCTTGGTGAGGTTCACCTCCAGGCCATGCTTTGCGAAGAAGCCCTTCTCCACCCCCACCACCAGCGGAGCGGCCTCAAGGATGGGGATGAAGCCGAGGCTGATGGTCTTGGTCTCGAGGTTGGCAGGCGCGACGGCGGTGGGCGGGGCGCTGCCACTGGCGCTGCCACCACCGGGTTCGGGAGGATTGCCGAGGCAACCCGTGACCAAGACACTGCTGGCCATGGCTGCGCCCAGCAGGGCGAGGAATTGACGACGCTTCGACATGGAGAAAGTTCCTGGAAAAAGGAGAACTTGGTACAGGTCAACGAAACCGGACTGGGAGAAATAGCAGCACCGGAAGCCGCTGAAAATGATGGGGCCCAGTTGGACCCCAAGGATAATTTAACGGTCGTTTACAAAAGCATCTGACCAGAGAGTCGTTATTGCTCGGGGGACCCTAGTGGCCTCATCTGGCAGTTGGGTGTGAACTTTGCGAAGGATTATGAATAGAGGCGATAAGCAGAGGCAATCATTGGGCGCAAGGGTCCCCCCCCGGGATCACGGTCGCCTGATCAGCGCTTGATCTTGAGGCTGTCCAGGTAGGCCTGGGGCTTGGTGGGGTCGTAGACGACGCCGTCAAAAAAGCGCTCGCTGCCTCGGCTGGAGCCCTTGGGGATGTCCTTGGTCGGCACACCCAGCTCCGTGGCCGCCTTCTTCCAGAGGTCTTCGCGGGTCACCTTGTCGTTGAGCGCCTTGGCGGCAGCGACGGAGGGTAACTGGGCCGGATAGAACTTCCAGCGCGTCGACTCCAGCAGGGACCATGCCGCGGGCAGGGTCAGCAGCTCCACGTTCTTGTCGGGGTCCACGCCACCGGCCGCCAGCCAGTAGCGGATCCACATGTCCTGGTTGGCCTTGGGGAAGGTGTAGGCGGCCCGGAACTTGCGGCCCTTCTCCTTCTCAAAAGTCTTGAAGAAGGTGCCGTCGCCCTTGGTGTTCAGGCCCAAATCGGCCTTCTTGACACTGTTGGAGGCCACGATGCCGTTCCCCTGGCTGGAGAGCATCGCCAGGATGTACATCGGCACCTTGCGGCCGTTTGTGATCGCCCCGCTGCTGATCATCTGGGGCATCGGCAGCTGCCACTGGCCGCCATCAATGCCACCACCGGCGGTGCCGAGCACCAGGTTGTCCCGGGCGGAGGGCCAGCTGGCTTGCTTGCTGAGGTTTACATGTGCTTAAAGCTCTGCCAAGGATTGCCAGATGGCGGCATAGCACTGCTCCAATTGAGCTTCGCTGATTCCCAGGGGCGGCAGCAGGTAGACGACATGGCCCAGGGGCCGCAAATAGACACCCTTTGCCAGGCACTGGCGTTGCAGCTGCCGGCCCAGGCCCTGGAGGTAACCGGGTTGGTCCACGATCAAATCGAAGGCGGCAATGCTGCCTATATTTCGGATTTTTTCTAGGCGGGGATGGTCCTTCAGCGGCTCTAGATGCTGCCGATGGCGCTGTTCAAATTGGCCATAGAGATCCGGCTTTTGAACCAGCAGCTCCAGGCTGGCTAGGGCAGCGGCGCAGCCCAGGGGATTGGCCGTGAAGCTATGGCCATGGAAGAAGGTAAGTGTTGGATCTAGGCCTATAAACGCCTCGTATAATCTCTCGCTGGCCATGGTTACCCCCATCGGCATGAAGCCACCGGTTAGTCCCTTGGATAGGGCCATCAAATCGGGCTGGATCTGGGCCTGCTGGCAGGCGAACAGGCTGCCGCTGCGGCCAAAACCTGTCATTACCTCATCGGCAATCAGCAGGGCCCCACTGGCGCGCACCCGCCGCTCCACCGCCTGCAGAAATTGGGGACGCACTAAATTCATCCCCGATGCTCCCTGCAGCAGGGGCTCAAAAATGACGGCGGCCGTGGGCGTCTCCAGCAACCGATCCAGCACAGCCAGGGCAGCTAACTCTCGGGCTTCAACGTTTTCATCCCCCCACCAGGTGGCCGGCCAGGGGACCCGGGCCACCGCGAACATCAGGCTCTCGTAAGCCGAGTTGAACAGGGAGCGCTCACCCAGGGCCATGGCCCCGACGGTATCGCCGTGATACGCCCCCTCAAAGGCAATTAATTGCTGGCGTGGTTCGCCCCGATTTCGCCACCACTGCCAGGCGATTTTGAGGGCCACCTCCACGGCGGTGGAGCCGTTATCTGAGAAGAACAGCCGATCGAGACCAGTTAATGAGGCAAGCTGTTCCGCCAATTGTTCGGCAAGCGGATGGCTGAAGTTGGCAAAGATTACCTGCTCCAGTTGCAACGCCTGGCTGGCGATGGCGGCGGCAATCGAAGGCTCTCCATGGCCGTGCAGGGTCACCCACCAGCTGCTGATCGCATCGATCAGCTGGCGGCCGTCATCTAATTGCAACAACGATCCCTGGGCTGCCACCACCCGCAGGGGTTCCGGTGCCGTAGCTACCTGGGTGGTGGGGTGCCAGAGATGAGGGTGCCAGCCCATGGGCAAGGTTTTCAAAAGAAATGGTGCGGGGTAAGCAACCTGGATCAGGCCAGGCGGGCTTCAGGGGTGGGCTTCAGGGTTTACGGCGTTGGCTGATCAGCCTGGCTCCGATCCAGGCCGTAAAGGCGATAGCTGCCAGCACCAGTAACACCTTGATCAATTGGGTGATCGGCTCCAGCCACTCGCCAACCCGCTGGTAGCCCTCCCCCAGGGCCTGGCCGGCCAGGGTGAGGATCAGGATCCAGATCAAACTGCCGCCGGCGGTCCAGGCCAGGAACGGCAGTTGGGGCATCAATTCGATGCCAGCTGGTACCGACACCAGAGTGCGCACACCGGGAATCAGGCGGCCCCAGAACACCACCGCAGCGCCATGGCGCTTAAACCAGCGACGACTGCGGGCTAGATCGGCGGGCTGAATGCCAATCCACCTGCCATGACGAGAGAGCCAATGCTCCAGTCGCTCTTCGTTGATCAACCGACCAATCCCATACCAGAACCAGGCGCCCAGCAGGGTGCCGATCAGGCCCGCCAGCAGCACTGGTAGCAGCTCTAACTTGCCTTGCTGCACGTAAAATCCCCCCAGGGGCATCACCAGTTCAGAGGGGATGGGGGGGAATACATTTTCGAGCAGCATCACCAGGCCGATCACCAGGTAGCCGATCAGGGGATTGGCGTCTACGGCCGAGCCGATCAACTCCGGAAGACGGTTAATGAAATCCTGCATGGAGAAGTTGCTGGCGGCACCAGGCTAGGGGGAAGCCAACCCTGGCCTGGTCAACTGGAACTGGCTAATCAGTGTTGGGGCTGGCTCAGGTGTCGGCCGAGGCGCGACGCCGCCATTGCCTCACCAGCTTCTCCAGCTCCAGATAAAGGAAGAACACCAGGCTCACGCCGATGCAGATCAGCAGGTCTGGGCCGGGTAGGGGCTCAGTGCCAAAGAAACGGGCCAGGGGCGGCACGTAGAGCAGCAGCATCTGCAGACCGGTGGTGAGCACCACGGCCCAAATCAACCAGGGGTTGGAGAAGGGAGCCACCTGCAGCAGCGGCCGATCACTGCGGGCCGACAGGGCGTGGCCCATCTGGGCCAGACAGAGGGTGGTGAATACCATCACCTGCCAGGGCCTGCCAGAGCGATCGGCATAGACCATCAAGCAGATCACGATCAGGGCAAACACCACGCCAATGCGCAGGATGTAGCTGCCGATGCCGCGGGCAAAGATCGACTCCCCGGGCTCGGCGGGCGGCCGACGCATCAAGCCATCCTCACCCGGTTCAAGGGCCAGGGCCAAGGCCGGCACCCCGTCGGTCACCAGGTTCATCCACAGAATCTGCAACGGCGTCAGCGGCACGCCCGCCAGGCCCAGCAGGGGGGCGGAGGCAATGGTGATCAGCTCACCGACATTGCTGCCGAGAATATATTTCACGAAGCGTCGAATATTTGCATACACCAATCTTCCCTCTTCTACTGCACTAACAATCGTGGCGAAGTTGTCATCGAGCAGCACCATATCGGCGGCCTCCTTGCTCACCTCCGTGCCGGTGATCCCCATGGCCACGCCGATGTGGGCCTGCTTCAGGGCCGGCGCGTCATTCACCCCATCACCGGTCATCGCCACCACCTGGCCATTGGCCTGGAGCGCCTTGACGATGCGCAGTTTCTGCTCGGGCGGTACCCGGGCATAGATATTGCAGTTGGCCACCACGCTGCGCAGCTTGGATTCATCCATCTGCTCCAATTCGCGACCTAACACCACCTCGCCATTGGCATCGGTGATGCCGATGCTGGAGCCAATCGCCCGGGCCGTGAGCGGATGGTCGCCGGTGATCATCACCGGGCGTATGCCGGCCTGGCGGCAGGTGGCCACGGCTGCCGTCACCTCCGGGCGAGCTGGATCCAGCTGGGCCATCAGCCCCAGCAGCACCAGCTGCTCCAACTCCTGCTCCGGACTGGCGTGATGGGGAGCGCAGGCAAAGGCCAACACCCGCAGCCCCTGGGCTGCCAATTGCCGCGCCTGCTCCAACCACCATTGCTGTTGCTCAGCGCTGAGCGCTGCCACCCCAGCGCCATCCAGCCAGCGATCACAGCTGGCCAGAATCACCTCCGGAGCACCCTTGCTGATCAGCAGCTGATCGGAACCGGCCGCCAGGGCGCCCAGCGGTTGTTGGAGGGCGCCGTCTGGATCGGCCAACCACACCGCCATCAGCTGCCGTTCCGAGCTGAACGGAATTTCGGCCCTGCGCTGGTATTTACTGCGCAGGCTGAAAGCATCGATGCCGTCCTTGGCCGCCACCACCAGCAGGGCGCCTTCGGTGGGATCTCCCAACACGCCCCAGCCGCTGCCCTCGCGTTTGAGTTCGGCATCGCTGCAGAGCACGCCGGCCTCCAGCAGCAGTCGCCGGGCGCCAGCAGCGCAGCCCGCGGTCGCCGCAGGCGGCGGCGCCAACTCCCGGGCGCTGAACTTGCCATGGGGCTCATAGCCCTGGCCGCTCACGGCGATCGATTCGGTGCCGCAGCGCAGCTCCTGCACCACCTGGCGATTGAGGGTCAAGGTGCCGGTCTTGTCGGAGCAGATCACGGTTACCGAACCGAGACCCTCCACGGCGGGTAGGCGGCGAATCAGTGCCGCCCGTTTCACCATCCGCTGGGTACCGATGGCCAGGGTCACCGTGATCACGGCGGGTAGGCCCTCGGGCACGATCGCCACTGCCATGGACAGGCCCACCTCCAACAGGTCGAGGGCGTTTTGGCCGAGCAGTATGCCCAACGCCACTACTGCAGCCACCAGGGCCAAGGCGCTGCCCACTAGCACGTTGGCCAGGCCATCGAGCCGCTGCTGCAGCGGTGTGGTTTCGCCGCCGGCGGTATTGATCAGCTCGGCAATCTGGCCCAGTTCGGTGGCCATGCCGGTGGCGGTAACCACAGCCAAGCCCCTACCCCGCACCACCTCGGTGCCTTGAAACAGGCAGTTCTGGCGCTCCAGCACCGGTGTTGATGCCTCCAGCACCAGCTGGGCCTGTTTGAACACCGCCTCGGCTTCGCCGGTGAGGGCGGCCTCGCGCAAGCCCAGATCGGCCACCTCCAGCAAGCGGCAGTCGGCCGATACCCGATCGCCGGCCTCCAATCTGATCAGATCCCCCGGTACCAGCTGCTCGCAGGGCTGCATTTGCCATTCGCCGTCGCGGCGCACCTGCACCGCCGGCTGGGCCAGTTCCCGCAAGGCCAGCAGTGCCTTCTGGGCACGACTCTCCTGCAGGTAGCCCAGCAGACCATTGAGGCCCACGATCAGCAGGATGGCGATCGCGTCCTTGGGGAAGGACTGCTTCTGCCAGGCCACCGCCGCACTCACCGCCGCCACTCCCAGCAGCAGCAGCAGCATCACGTTGCTGAATTGATCCCAGAGGATCTGCCAATTGCTGCGGCCGGCCGCCAGTTCGAGCCGGTTTGGACCGATGCGGGCCAGGCGTTCAGCCACCTGGGCGGTGCTGAGCCCCTCGCTGGAGGCGTCGAGTTGCTGCAGGCAATCTGCCGGTGCCAGGGCGTGCCAGGCGGCCTGCTTGCTGGGGGGCATCAAAGGGGGGAGGGGAAACTGAGCAGGCAACCTAGGCAACCTGGGCGCATCCTTAGTAGTTTTTCGTCCTAACGACTTTTCAAAGGTCCTCCTTGTCATCCCCCTGGATCCAGCTCCAGCGCTGGCGCGCCGCTCTCACGGTGCCGCAATTCACGGTGGTGAGCGGTGGCCTGGTGATCGCCGCCGGCACGCTGGTACTAGCCAGTCCCCTTTGCTCCAGCGATAGCGTTGGCCTCTGGGAAGCCCTGTTCACCGTGATCTCGGCGATCACGGTGACGGGTCTGTCGATCATCGATATCGGCCAGGAACTCACCCTAGTGGGTCAACTGGTGCTGGCGGCCTTGATCGTCACTGGCGGCCTGGGCCTGATGGCGATCACCACCTTTTTGCAGGGTTTTGTCCAGGGACACTCCGGCCTGCGTCACCGCCTTGATCGCGGTCGCTCACTGGATGAATTTGGCGTGGGCGGCATCGGACCCACCTTCCACGCAATTTTGATCACCGGTTTTTGCGTAATCGGCTTGGGCACCGTAGTGCTCTACTGCTTTGGGTTCACCGACATCGCCAATCCGTTTCAACGCCTGTGGTCGAGCCTGTTTCATTGCATTAGCGCCTATAACAACGCTGGTTTCGGTTTGCGCAGCGACAACCTGGTGAGCTATCAGGACCATCCGGTGGTCAACGCCGTTATCGGTAGCTTGATCGTGATCGGCGGCATTGGCTGGCGGGTGATCCAGGATCTCTGGAGTCAGCGCCGCAACTGGAGGCGACTGGTGCGGCCTAGTTTGCATACCCGCCTGGTGCTACGTACCACTTTTTTGCTGATTGCTGTGGGAGCGATTGGCTTGCTTTTTACCGAACAATTTGCCCCCGATGGCGTGTTCACCACCCTTACCCTCTGGGACAAGCTGCAGGTAACTATCTTTCAATCAATTACCACCCGCACCGCCGGTTTCAACACGGTGCCCCTCTCGATCGAGAGCCTCTCGGAGGCGGGCTTGCTGTTGATGATTCTGCTGATGTTCATTGGCGCCAGCCCCGGTGGCACCGGCGGAGGGATCAAGACCACCAGCTTCGCGCTGCTGCTGGGGGCCACCCAATCAACTCTGTTGGGCCGCAAGCAGGTGGTGATCCGCAACCGGCAGATTTCCAGTGAGCTGTTGCTCAAGGCGGTGGCCGTTACCTTCGCCTCGGCCATTTGCGTGCTGCTGATGACCCTGTTGCTGGGCATCGGTCCCACCGCTGGCGGGGAGCCGATGGGGCAATCGTTCGGTTTTCTGGAGAAGTTGTTCACCTGCATGTCGGCCTTCTGCACTGTGGGCCTCGATGTGGGCGTAACCGCCCAGCTCAACCGCTGGGGCCAGCTGGTGTTGATGGTGGGAATGTTCGTGGGGCGGATTGGCATCCTGCTGCTGCTCGCCGCTGTTTATGGCAATCGCCCCCCCTCCCGCGTCGGTTATCCCCGCGAGGAGGTTTTTCTATGAAATTTGAGCGGTTTCCCTGGGCTCTGGTTTGGCCAGTTCCATTTTTTGATTCGCCCCTACCCCCTAGCTCTAGCCTCTAGCCAGTGCTTACTGCCTAACTGTTCCCATCTCCGCCGCCTGCCGCCCCCTTACTTGCCTGCCGGCATCTGGCATCCCTTCCACCCTCGCGTTCTTCTGTTTCCTCCTGCCTCCTGCCTTGCCGCCGCCCTGAATCTCCGCAGCCAGCCTCCCCGCCTCTATCCATCCAGCCCTCCATCCCGCCAACCCTCCAACCCTCCAACCCTCCAACTCTCCATCCCGCAATCCCTAGCAATGACATCCAATCCCTTTTTGTGGCAGAGACACCGTGAGATCGGACCCGATCCCGCCGGCTTTGCCGTGATCGGCGTGGGCCGCTTTGGCAGGGCGGTGATCGAGGAGTTGGTGGCAGCATCGGCGGATGTGCTGGCGATTGACTTGGACCAGCGGGCCATTGATGATCTGCGGCTGATTGCGCCGGCGATCGAGGCCCGTGTGGTCGACTGCACCGACGAGGAGGCCCTCAGAGCTGCGGGGGTCTTTGATATGGGCACTGTGGTGGTGGCGATGCGGGAGCCGATCGAGGCCAGTGTCACCGCCACCTTGATCAGCAAGGATGCCCAGGGCAGCAAGGTCAAATGGTTGATCGCCAGGGCTACAAGCGATTTACACCAGAAGATGCTGCTGCGGGTGGGCGCCGACCGGGTGGTTTTCCCCTCCAAGATGCAGGGTCAGCGGTTGGGGCTGGAGCTGGTGCGCCCCAATTTGCTGGAGCGGCTGCGGCTCGACGATCGCAATAGCATCGAGGAAATCGTGGTGCCCCAGGCCTTTGTGGGCCAGACGCTGCGGGAGCTCAACCTGCGCAAGACCTACAGGGTGAGCGTGCTGGCCGCAGGCCCCAACAACGACCTCACCGTCAACCCACCGGCCTCGCGGCTGCTGGGCGCCGGCGAGCTGCTGGTGGTGATGGGCTCCAGTGAGGCCCTGGCTCAGCTGCCTGGTCGATGAGCAGCGACACACCAAGGCATCGGCAACCGGCGAGATTACCTGTAAATTGGCCTTAATTACCGGAGACGAACCCCTTCTTGGCGCTGGAAATCCTATTCATTCTGGTGCTGCTTATAGCTAACGGCATCTTTTCTGGCGCCGAGATCGCAATCGTATCCTCCCGGAAGCACCGGCTTCAGCAACTTTCAGATCAGGGTAAGCGCTCGGCTAGAATTGCTTTAAAATTAGCTGATTCGCCCAACGAATTTCTCTCTACTGTCCAAATTGGCATCACCTTGATTGGCATCCTCAGTGGTGCTGTCGGTGGTGCCACGGTGGCCCAGCATCTGGAGCCGCTCCTGCATCGCCTGCCGCTGCTTGCTCCATACAGCGAAGGGCTCAGCCTCACCCTGGTGGTGGCAGCAATTACCTATTTGTCATTGGTAATCGGCGAGCTGGTTCCTAAACGCATTGCCCTTGCCAGCCCTGAAAAGCTGGCCTGCGCCATGGCTCCATCGATGCGCTGGCTGTCACGATTTAGCGCGCCGGCGGTGAAGCTATTGGGTTTTTCTACAGACGCCCTGCTTAAATTACTGGGCGTTTCCATCAGCGACGAACCAGATATCACCGAAGATGAGATAAAGGCTATGATTCGCCAGGGGGCTGATTCTGGCGTATTTGAAGAGGTAGAGCACGACATGATGCAGCGGGTGTTGCGCCTTGGTGATCGAGCGATCAAAACCCTGATGACCCCTCGCACCGATATTTGTTGGCTAGATTTAGAGGAACCTTTGGACGAAAGTATGCAGGAGGTCTTGGATAGTACCCATTCTAGATTTCCGGTTGGCCGGGGCAGCTTGGACGACTGTTTGGGAGTGGTGCGAGTTCGTAATTTGCTCTCCGCTAAGCTAAATGGCAAGGTGATTGATCTGGAAGATTTGATGCAGCCACCGCTCTTTGTGGCTGAATCAACCAGGGCTCTTTCTGTGTTGGAGCAGTTCAAGCGAACTGGTATTCACATTGCCCTGGTTACTGATGAATTTGGCGGTGTGGAAGGTTTGGTAACCCTCAACGACCTGATGGAGGGAATTGTTGGTGACCTGCCTTCCCTTGACGACGATGATGAGCCACTGGTGGTAGGTAGAGAAGATGGCTCCTGGCTGATTGATGGCAGCCTTGATTTGGATGCCTTTACCGAACTGGTACATACGGACATATTTGGTATTGACAAGGAGGGGCGCTATCACACGCTGGCTGGCTTTGTAATGCACGTCTTAGAGCGAATCCCCCGCGAGGCCGATCATTTTGAATGGCTGGGTTATCGCTTCGAAGTGGTGGATATGGATGGTAAGCGGGTAGATAAGCTATTGGTAAGCGCGATACCCAGGAAGCTGGCGGATGGATCCGAGGAAGAGCAGGAGTCAAGTGATAAAGACTGATATCCGCTTCGTTTTTGGCGATCAATCAGTCGGCCAGATCCAGCGCACCGCTCCCCTGGCTGGGGGCAGGGGCACCAGGGCATAAACCAGGCTCACCGCCAGTTCCGCCTGGTCGGGATGGGCCGCCAGCCAGCAGTTCCAGGCCCGCTCCAGGCGCCGCCGTTTGCCCCGCTGCAGGGCGGCCGTGCCCCAGCCATCCACGCCGCTGCAGCGCCCTTTCACCTCCACCACCAACAAGCGGCCGGGCTTGCGCACCACCAGATCCAGTTCGCCCCAGCGGCAGCGCCAATTGCGATCCAGCAGCAGCCAGCCGCGACTGCGCAGCAAGCGCAGCGCCCGCTGCTCGGCCCAGCCGCCGGCCAGGGCTGCTGGCTGTTGCCGAGTTCTGGCCATTGGCAGCAGCAGCTTGCCTACCTAGGGTTGCCACAGCCGTTACCGCACCGTGTTAGCCCCTTTGCGATCCCTGGTTTGCTTGCTGCTGCTCTGTTGCGCCCTGCTGCTGGGCCAGCCGGGCTGGGCGGCGATGGACGTGGCCAAGCAGGTGTTGATCGGTGCTGACTTCTCCGGCCAGGATCTGCGCGGCGCCACCTTCAATCTCACCAACCTGCGCCAGGCCAACTTCGCCGGCGCCGACCTGCAGGAGGCAAGCCTGTTTGGGGCCAAGCTGCAGGAGGCGAATTTGAGCGGCGTCAACCTGCGCGGCGCCACCCTCGATTCAGCGGTGTTCAACGGCACCGATCTGAGCAATGCCGTGCTGGAAGACGCCTTTGCGTTCAATACTAAATTCACCGATGTGAGCATCGTTGGTGCCGACTTCACCAATGTGCCCCTGCGCGCTGATGCCCTCAAGGTCCTCTGCGCCGTGGCCTCAGGCACCAACCCCGTAACCGGCCGCGACACCCGCGACACCCTGGACTGCCCCTGACATGAGCTTCGATGCCCGCAGTCTCGAGCGACTTCAACAGCTGGGCCGCAGCCTGCCGCAGCCGCTGCCCAAACCAGCACCGGAGCGGCCACAGGCCGCGGCGCCCAAGCTGCACCGGTTGGAAACGGAACAGGACCCGGAAGCCCTGTTCCGAGAGTTGATGCGAGCCAGTGCCGACGGCAGCGTGCCACCCCATCTGATGCAGCGCCTGCGCCAACTGGAGCAGGAGCGGCTCGCCCGCCAGCAGGCGGTGGCGCTAAGGCCGATCTCCGGGGAGCCAGCAGCCCGTGCTAACCCCCCTGCCAATGGCGCCATTACCGCTCAAGTCAAAGGGGCTAAAGCCAGCCGCCAAGCCTCTCGAGCTCGCCGCCGGGGTTCCAGCGGCCTGGGTCAGCCCGATCCCCGCACCGCCGCCGAGCACGGCGAGCTTTACACGGCCTTCCAGCAGTTGCTGCTGGAAGCCGACCACGAGGAACCTTGACCCTCCTGGCTCCGCCATCCATTTGGCTCCGCCATCGCTTGTTGGCCAAAACTGGCTTGCGATTACTGGTTTACAATTATTGGCATGACATCACAGGTTTACCATTACTGCTTTACCATTACTGCTTAGCCATTGCTTTGCTCAGCCATGGCTCCTTTGCAATTGCAGCTTAGCTACGGCACCTTTGCAATTGCGACCGGGCCATCTTATAGTCTGTCATTAGCCTATTCTCACCCCGCCTGACTCCCCCATGACCATCCGCATTGGCATCAACGGCTTTGGCCGCATCGGTCGCCTCGCTTTTCGTCGTGCCATGGCCCTAGACGATGTGGAGGTGGTGGGGATTAATGACTTGATCGATATTGATTATCTGAGCTATATGCTCCGCTACGACTCCACCCATGGCCGCTTTCGGGGCCAGGTGGAGGTGGAAAACAATCAGCTACTAGTGAACGGCAAGACGATTCGCATTAGCGCTGAGCGGGATCCCAATAATCTGGCTTGGGGGGATATTGGTGTGGATTATGTGCTTGAAAGTACTGGATTTTTTCTCACTGATACTGCCGCTCGCGCCCACATCAATGCCGGCGCCGCTCGCGTGGTGATGTCGGCTCCATCAAAGGACGACACGCCGATGTTTGTGATGGGCGTGAATCACAACAGTTACGCCGGCGAAGCAATCGTCTCCAATGCCAGCTGCACAACTAATTGCCTGGCGCCGATGGCCAAGGTGGTTCATGACAACTTTGGCATTGTCAACGGTTTGATGACCACCGTGCATGCCACCACCGCCACCCAGAAGACGGTGGATGGCCCTTCCGTGAAGGACTGGCGCGGTGGCCGCGGCGCCGCCCAAAACATCATCCCCTCCTCCACTGGGGCGGCCAAGGCGGTGGGTCGGGTGATTCCTGAACTGAACGGCAAGCTCACCGGCATGGCCTTCCGCGTGCCCACCGCCGATGTCTCGGTGGTGGATCTCACTGTGAACCTGGCCAATCCCGCCAGCTACGCGGCGATTAAGCAGGCCATGCGGGCCGCAGCTGAGGGGTCCATGGCCGGCATCTTGGGCTATACGGAAGATGAAGTGGTCTCCAGTGACTTCCTCGGTGAAAGCTGTACCTCGGTGTTTGACGCCCATGCCGGTATCGCCCTCACCGACACCTTCGTGAAGCTAGTTGCTTGGTATGACAACGAGTGGGGATACAGCTGCAAGTGCATCGATCTGATTCGTCACATGGCCACTGTTAGCTGACCTGTTAGCTGATCTGTTAGCTGACTTGTTGGCTGACTTGTTAGCTGGCCGGTTAGCTGAGCCCTGGCCGCTGGGGCGGCTTTAGTTGGCTGGCATCGCCTGAGACACCTGGGGCACTCCATAAGGGTCCGCTCCTTTTCCAGCTTTGGCCCAGGTTGATGCCGCCGTGATCTCGCTGCTGGATAGCGCCAGCTCCCGCCATGGCCACTGGCTATTGCCCTGCGGCGGCTACCCCCAGGCCTTCGCGGCGCTGCTGGCGGCGCCCCTGCTGGCCAGCGGTGCCCCAGCCCGCCGCTGGCGCGAGTGGCTGCTGGTGCTGGCACCGCTGCCTGTGCTCAGTTCGCCCCATCAGCCTCCAGAGGGTAGTCCCCAGGTTCGCTACCGCTATCTGCTGCGCCTGGCGGAGGGTCCAGCCGCGGCGCGCATCTGCTGCTGGCGGCGCTACGGCGACGGCATCGGTTGGCAGCGCCGTTGTGGTCCGATGGCGCTGGAGCTGTTTATTAGCCACTTCGCAAGCAGCGCCAGCTTGCCATCAGCGCCCAACCGTCCCTATGCAGCGCAGCTCCAGGCTGCGCCAGCTGAGGTAGAGCCAACTAAGGAAGTGCCAGCTGAGGAGGTGCCAACTGAGGAGGTGCAGCTTCTGCTTCATTCCCCGCAAGTCCAAGCCGAGGCAGCACATCCCCCCTTAGCCCTATCCCTCGGCGCGCAACGTCATCCATTGCAACTTCGTACTCCGCTACCCCTTACCTCGCAAGTCCCTACTGCGTGACCCCTTACCCCGCAGTTCCCTATTTCGCAATTCCTTACTTCGTAAGTTCCTACATCGCGACCCCTTTCCCCGCAATTCTCTACCCCGCAACTCCTTACTCCGCAATCCCAGCCCTTTAATCCGCAATCCCGGCAGCCCACCTCACCAGCCACCGCCCCTAGCGCGTTTGATACAGATGTACTAGTATTGCTGGGCTTTGTGATTGCGCCGTGGCTGGCTGGACTGCGCCATCGCCTGGATTGAGCTGGCGGGGCGGTGGCCGTAGCGCCATGGTGCTGATCGACGGCAACAATTTTTATGCATCCTGCGAGGCGGTGCTGGAGCCTGGCCTGCGTGGTTTGCCCTTGGTGGTGCTCTCCAATAACGACGGCTGCATCGTGGCCCGCAGCGCTGAGGCGCGCGCCTTGGGCATACCCATGGGCATACCCCTGTTCCAGGCCCGCCCCCTCTTGGAGCGCCATGGCGTGGTGGTGCGCAGCTCTAACTACGCCCTCTATGCCGACATGAGCCGCCGGCTGATGACCACCCTGGCCTGGTGGGTGGAAGCGCTGGAGATCTATTCGATCGACGAGGCCTTTGCGCTGATGGCCCGGCCGGCCGACGGCGGTGATCTCAGCGCCTGGGGCCGAGCCCTGCGGGCAGCGGTGCTGCGCCAGCTGGGACTGCCGGTGGCGGTGGGAATCGGCCCCACCAAGGTGCTGGCCAAGCTCGCCAATCGGCTGGCTAAACGTCATCAGCATGGGGTCTTTGATTTGGGTGCCGTGGCTGATCCAGATCCCTGGCTGGCGAGCATGCCCGTAGATGAGGTGTGGGGCATCGGCCGGCAACTGGCCCGCTGGTGCCGCCTGCGGGGCGTGGCCACTGCCCTCGCCCTGCGGGACATGCCAACGGCAACGCTGCGCCAGAAGGCTGGCGTGGTGGGGGTCCGGCTGCAGCAGGAATTGGCTGGTATTGCCTGTCTGCCCCTTAAAACTGCGCCACCAGCCAAGCGCGAAACCTGCGTTAGTCGCAGCTTCAGCGAACCGATCTGTGAACTCGCGCCCTTGCGCGAGGCGATTGCCACCTATGTGAGCCGGGCTGCGGAAAAATTGCGCCAGCAACGCCAGCGGGCCCGGCTACTCACCGTGTTTGTGCGCAGCAGCCCATTCAATGGCACCAGTTTCTATCGCAATGCCGCCAGCGTGGAATTGCCCTTGCCCAGCAATGACACCGCTGTGCTGTTGGCGGCAGCCCTACCCCTAGCCTCCCAGCTGTTGCGCCCCCATAAACCACTGCAAAAAGCCGGCGTATTGCTACAGGGTTTAGAACCCTATGAGATCCTCCAGCATCATCTTTTTGCGCCCCTGCCCTGGGAGCAGCAGCAACGGCGGGATGTCCTGATGGCCACCATCGACCGGCTCAATCGCCGCTATGGAGCCGGTACCGTGCGCTGGGCGGCCTGCGGCCTGCGGCCCAGCTGGACGATGCGGCGACAGCGCCTTTCCGGTGCAGCAACCACCTGCCTAGAGGCCATTCCGAACGTAGACGCAGCAGGCTAAATATTGAGTGAGGATTAAATTGGATATTGGACTGGGATTGAATTGAATATTGAGCAGGGATTGATTGAATATTGAGTGAGGGTAAAACTTGATTACACCGGAAGCTCCATAGGAGCCTATTCAAAAAAATGACCATCCGATCTGTGCTGCCCGTGAAGCGACTAGTTATTGTCTGGGCATTCAGAATCTAGGTATTCAGTGGCAAGGCCCGGCAGCTAGCCCATTCAAGGCCATGGCCAACCAGCTTATGCTTCTTGCCATCGCACCATCAGTTCTACGCCGTTCCTTTGCCATGCCAGCCGCAGCCCGGATTGGAGATCTGCACCTGGCTGACCGACACAAGTCCTAG
>DGYA01000028.1:0-28032 GCA_002396505.1 Cyanobacteria bacterium UBA5018
TATTTTGTCGGGGGAACATATTGCCTCTGCCCGTAGATGCCTTTAAATGCTCCATCAAGACCGAATCCTTTTGGCCATTTGATCCATTCCTTCGGCAGCATAAAGCCCTGTCCAGAAGATCGGGGTGCAATTTCGTTCGTCGGAACTCCAAGGAACCGCTTACCTACAAGCTTGGATGATGGATCCCACTTAAAGGACTTGAAATAGCTCCAAAATGATGAGGGTGATCCTTCTACAATCCAATCGCCTGGTCGTAAGCCTGGCAGACCCCAACGTGAGGTCGGAACTAAATCTTCTAAAGGTATGCCAGCTTCACTTGCACTAACAGGAGTCCGATAGTATTCCGAAGACATGTTGTTTATGTCAATTTCAGCATCAGAAAGATCTGCGAAAGGATTCTCAGGGGGAACAGAAGATTCCGCTCCTTCAATAGATTCAGCCATATTTGTTGCTCTAGCACCTACGGCACTTACGGCACCTCCTGCTGCGGCTGCTTTAGATAACATTGAAAGCCACTTGAGCGCGCCTGCGATTAAGATTCCCTTGGCAACATTATGAACAGTTTCTTTTGGAGTATCACCCAAAATTGTTGAGCCGATTGCATCAACAGCTCCCCATGTATAATTCCATGCGGCAGGAGCATAATCACCCTGTCGAAACTGACCTCCTGCCGCAGTAAGAAAAGCAGCGGAACGAGCAAGAGCGGCTCGTTTATCCCAAGGATCATACTTCTCACCGTAATAATGTAGAAGGTGATCCAGAGATTTACCAGAGTAATTATCCATCTCCATTTCTGCTACTAACAAATTTTCCGTTCGGTCTTCTGGTTTCGCAGTAATAACTATTTCTTTTGTCCTCTGTACAGTACGAAACTGACCATCAACTAATTCCAAAGATGGCCCTTCTTGTACACTACCAACCAATCTCTTGATTTCTTTCTGTGCCCAATCATTATTCGGATCATCTTTTTTTGTATTGGTATCTGTTCCATTCGGATCTGTATTTTTTATGGGACTATTATGCACATAAGCATACATATTAGTGCCATCGATTAAGCCTGCTGGATCTGAGCTTATCCACCTCCCCAACCAAGCCGCATAATACCGCGCCCCATGATAATAAAGCCCCGTCTCCTCATCCCGCTCCTTCCCCGTATACCGATACCGCTTCAAACTCACCTCCGCCACACTGCGCCCCGCCTGATACGAAGTCGTACCGTAGGGATGGTATTCCTCATAGGAAAGCACATCGCCAGCCTTGTCCAGTTCCAAACTGGCAGACCCCAGATGGTTATCCAGTTGATAGCGCACCACTGCAACTAGATTCTCGATCCTGCCGCCCACGCCATCTTTTATCTCCAGCGTCTTCGTTTCCACCAGCGCCACCCGCCGCTGATCATCCATAACGTGCAGCGTTTCTCGCTCCAGCGTCACCGTCGTGCCATCGCCATTGTATTCGCGGTAAATCTCAAACCCACCCAGATAAATTCGCTCATTTTTGAGCGTCCCATTTTGCCGTTCCGTCACCTTACGCACCCGCTCGCCGCTGGCATCGTAAACAAAATACGTGGTTTCGGGCGTACCGCCATTGCGAACCTGTTGCGACGCTGCCTGGAGTTGATCCTTAAAATTCCACTGCATCAACGGTAGATGAGGCATTCGCGTCATATTGCCATGTTCGTCATAGCCATACTTCGCCGAGTAAGTTCCCGCTGCATCCCCCGGCAAACTGGTCGCTCGTAACCGATTGCTGCTGCTTTCATAGTCATAGGCACGATTCCAGCCCCCATTCTGGACGCTATGAATCATCGCCAAGATGTTGCCCACCGCATCATAGTCATAACGTTCGGTGTAGTTCCGCAATGCCTGCATATCATTAGCATTGGGCAAATTCTGGAACGGGTAGTCGCGGTCATTATCCCGTGGGGCGATCGGTTGATAGTTGGTCTGTCCCGCGTGTTCTCGTCCCCTAGCTTCGATCAGCCGATACAGCGCATCATAGGTGTAGCGGGAAACAGGTTCTACCTGCTCGCCATCGTAAGCAATCACGGGTAACGCTGCGTCCCGAATCTCGGTAATATTGCCCACCGGGTCGTAGACATAGTTCAGATCTTGCAGCGTGCCACTGTTCACCAGCAGCAAGGGAGAAGCCGCAAAGGCTCCCGTGCGAGTCGTATGCAGCCGCATCAAGCGGAACGTCTGAGTATCGTAGGTGTAAGCGGTGCTGCTGCTGTTGCCATAGTCCATGCGAATCCGCTGACCTTTGGCATCATAGTCAATATTCTTGACAATGCGATCGCTCGCCGTATTCGGGCTGAGCAGGGTTGTTGGCTCATTGGTTTGCCCTCCCCAGAGATCCACCCGTTCCAGCAAATTCGCTTCGTTATAACCAGGGCGAATCACGTTGAACGTGCTGCCAAGTTTATTGCTATGGGGAGCAACCATCTGCACCGGACGGTTGAGCGCATCGTAACGGGTGCTGCTGCTAAACACCTCTTTTTCCAGTCCGGTCGCCTGCGACCAATCCGGTGTTTTCTTGTAGTTTTGAATCAATTGGCGGGTGCTGCGGAGCAGATTGCCTTTGAAATCAAACGCTTCCTCTGCACCCGTCGCTGGGTTTTGCCCTTTGCTAACCACAACCCCGGCAGTATCAAACTGTTGGTAAGGCTTGCCCCGCAGGTTCAATTGCAGTTTTGCCGCATCGCTCAAACCGTTGCTGGGGGTATCCCCATAAACTACCTTTTCAAACTGAATTTCGCGATTTGCATTCAGCGGATCGGCACCTTTGACAAAGGAACCCGTGGGGCGATGCAGCTCATCGTATTCCGTGCGAAATCGATGCTTGCGATCGTCCCAAGCCAGCATCGGCTTCCCAGTTGCGTCATTCAGCATCCAGCGATCGCCCGCGTCCATACTGTGCTGAAATAGCAAATTTCCGGCAATGTCATAACAGGGCACAAACCCACTCACCGGATCAGTCAGTTGACTATCAGGCACGGGCAGCGTGATGTACTGCATCACCCGATTGTTACGCGCATCCCGAATCCACAGCGGCTTACCCTCAGCATCCAGCTTCGTAAAGGTCAGATACTTTTTGTCTTGCAATACCTCGGCATTGGTCCTGACCCGATTATGGGCGATCGACACCACCTCTCGTCCCAGACTATCCAGCAGCGTCAACGAGGGTGTATCGGCATGGGCCGCCGCAAGCTGAGCCGCCCGTCGCTCCCCTGCTTTATCAGACGTGCTATTACGAGCAAACCAGGTATTACCCGTTTCCAACACCGTATCGTTCGGGTCATAGCTGGCGACCTGCCAGGGCGAAAACTCCACCCGACTGTAGGAACCATCGGGCAGCTCCGTCCGCACCGTCCGACCCGCTGCATCGTAATAGACGATCGGTGTCACCCCCTCTTCTCGGGGTTCCTCAAACCGATGCCCCACCGAGCTAAAGTAGGGTTCGTACTGTTTGACCGGCTTGCCCTTGTTATTGAGAATGGTCTTGCCGTTCGCTACCCAGCGCAGCGGTTGACCTGCCCGCTCCGGCTCCGCCTGCACCTTCTTCACCACCACAGCCCCCATACCATCGGAGTACTCAAAACTAGCTTGCAGCGGGCTTTGTTCCCCGATCGCCAGCTGGCTCAGGTGCTTCTCTCGCCCAATCCCAACCGCACAGGCAGGGTGGGTGCCCCAGGTAATGTCGCCCTTGGCATTGCGGGTCTCGCCAAAATAGTAAACGTGACGAGCCGTGGCATTGCCCAACCAGCGCCGCGCTTGAGCTTCATCATAGGTAGGCGCATTAAAGAACGTTGTTAACTCAGTCAGTGCCGGATTCGCCAGGGCATCACTAAATCCCGTCAGGTTGTCGCCCTCAGTCCCCTTGCCCTTCACCACCATCGCCGTAGGCAACCCCAGCACATCGAAGTACACCTCCGAGAGATTGTGATTGATGTCCCTCATTTCCCGTGGAGCCATCACCCGAAAGTCAAATCCTGTGATGCGGGTCGTATTCCCCAGCATGTCAGTACTGGATTCCACATACAGGTCACGCCGGTCATATTTCAGCGTCGTGATATTGCCAAAGGCATCGGTATAGCGTTCTGGCAAGTAGAAATGCTGTGCCGCATCCGGCTCAAACCCGGCAATCCCGGAGCGAATCCAGTACTGCCCGGTGGTATCCATGCCTGGAAAGCGAGTCGCCAACGGTGCGCCGCTGAGGTAGCCGCTCACCTTCGCATCAGACAGCCTGCCCCGCTCCTCCGTCGCCAGCTTTGTCCCAAACACCGAACCCAGCAGATCTTCCGTCAGCGCCAACTTGTAGTTTTCATAGACCAACCCCAACCGCCCTAACTGACCAAAAGGCAGCGGATCGCTGAGTGCCAACCCATCATCTTTAAAGAAGAGCGTCCGAGCCTGCTCGACTAAACGCTTCTGGGGAGTGGTCCGGTTCGGTAGCTGGTGGTAAGAGATGTTCGGCACCGACTCCCCCGTAGACTGATGCACTAGACTCAGCTGATAACGGCGGAGCTCATCAATAGCGAAGTAACGATTGTCACGCGGGTCAGAACTGGAGCGATCGCCCGCATCCTCTGGGCTAATGCCTGTTAATTCATAGGTCAGCACTTCACAGGGCACCCGCAAACGATAGCTATCCGCTGACTTAACATCGTTGGTAAAGCGCGTCTCCGTATAGGCCAGATGGGTTTCCCGTTGAACTTGGCGAATCAGATTAACTGCGTCGGTTGAGAGGGTACTATCCTCAAACTGCCCCAGACGGGGATAAACGACTGCGACTGACTGTAACATATTGCCATAGCCGTCAACCTTCAGATTCAACGTGTGAGCAATGCGGGGATCGGGCAGCAGATCATCTGGCCTCAGATCCATTTCATAGTGATAAGTTATTGCCTCGCTCTCAGTCACCAGAAAAACTGCATGGGGATTGCTCCCCTTCCCCTGGAGCCGCTGAATATGGCAATTGTGATAGGCCGTTGAGAACAATTTCACCGGGCGATGTTCACCCCGCTCTAAGGCATCCACATCAAGCTCATACACCTCCTGGCGCAGCATCATGCCTTTGCAGGCTCGCAAGGCTTCCCGCCATTCTTCGGGGTTCAGATCTTGGTTATCCAGGTCGGGTTCTGGTAAGTCGTTCTCCTGAAAAGTGCCTAAGACATTGTCAACCCCCGGTTTCAGATCCTCAAACCAGTGGGGGAAATACTCCTGTTTAAACTGCGCCAGGATGCGTTTATTTTCGAGGAGCGCTCCCGTATGATGCCAGGTCACCGTCTTAATCGGTGGCTGATAAAGCGTTTTGTCTGCCGTGATATAGGGACTGGCGGCGTTGCCATTAGCAAAATCACCATAGGACTCCACGTCCAATTGCTCTACCCGACCAAAGCCTCGAAACTCTCGTTCGATGCCATCAAAATAGCCGTGGTGATAGGTATAACTTGTAGAAAAGCGAATCTGCCGCCATTTATCCGTAACCGTAACCTTTTCAACGCAATGTACCGGGAGCGGTAACTTCGTAATCCAAGGCTTGCCTGCTAAGCGATCCTGCACATAAAACTTAGTCGAGGGCGCATACTGCACAACGGTTTCTGCGCCCAGATTGTTCACGGTCTTGACCAACAGATGGGGCTTTTGACCGCCCATCAAGTCGATATAGCGCATCACCCGCCGCTCATTCCCCGGCAGCGGCGAAGACCAGACCAGACAAGCTGTGCCATTGCCCAACAGGTCGATCGCCGTTACAGATGCCACACTATCGAGCAACGGGAGCGATCGCACCACCCGCTTCGTCGCCCAGCCATTCCCCGACTGGTTGAAATAAACCTGCACCCCTTCCCCACTCAGGTACAGAATATCTGTCGTCCCCGACCCATCAATATCCGCCAACACAATCCGCCGCTGATTGAAAAGTTCCAGCGCATCAAACCAGGGCGCATTGTCCATCGTCACCTTCGCCCCAAACCGCCCGTAGCCCAGATTTGGCCAATAACACACCTCCCCATTGCGAATCCGCACAATATCCGTCAACCCATCCCCTGACATATCCGCCAGGTGAATCGTTTGCGTGCTATCGGCAAACACCACCCGCGGCCCCTTCTCCTCATCCCATGGCTGGCTTACTCGCTGTGCCGCCCCAAAGCCCTCCTCCGCCAGCGAAGGATGCCAAACAAAACAGTTCTCCTCCGTGATCAGAATGTCACTGTGCCCATCCCCATCCAGATCAATGAACCTGAGATTCGGATTATCCCAATCCACATTCGGCAACGACCTAAACGCACGAAACGACTCCCATGCCTCATCCATCGTTCGCTCATAAAACCCCGGCACCGCCCCCCGCAGCGTCACCACATCCGGTCGCCCATCCCCCGCTAAATCCAAAAACTGCGCCCCATTTGCCAACCCACTCACCGGCTGACTCGCCACCAACTCCACTGCCCCAAATCGGGCCGCAACCCTTTGGGGTTCTGCCACTACCGCATTCGTTGGACTGAGGTTCCGCTTATAAAACCAGCTCCCCCCCTGCTCCGTCAGAATCCCCGACAACCCCTCGCCATCGAGATCAATCCACTGATAGCGCGCCCCATCCAACCTCTGAGGCAAATTCTCCAAACTCTCAGGATCAACCTCCCGTACCGTCTCATCAATCTTCGGCTCACTATAGGTAAACTCCAGCGGCGGTAAAGACTGCTTCAGATACCCAGCGCCATCACGCTTGTAGCCCGTTTGAGACGCCGACAGCAGCTGCGAATAAATGGGATTACGAACATCCGCTTTATCTTGCTGTTGGGAATAGTGGAAATCCGTCGATCGCACCAAACAATTCTTCCCCACCCCTGTCTCATTCTCAAAGTGATGAAACATCAGCACCCGCTGACAGAGACGATAGGTGCGAACTTCAAAGCCCGAACGGTAGCTCGAATACGGATCATTCCGCAACGCCCAGGCCCCAGCATCACCTGGCTTGGGATTCACTACATCATGCTCCCCATAGTCAAACACCACCTCAAACAGCCAATCGTTTCGCCTACTAAGATCCTCATTTGTCTGTCGAGGCAACTGATTCCCATAGTAAATGTGCTTTAAGTAGCGATTTGCCGATCGACTCTCCGGCGTGCGATTACGCTCGTGGACGTAAGCAGCGCTAATCCCCTCGGTGTTCTCAGTTTTATATTGATATCGAATCGCGTTGCCCTTCTCATCGTAGCTTTCGCAAATCAGCCAGCTAAACACATGTTTGGGATCGCCGGGATTGGCTATGCGACTCATTTCTGTTTGGCCGTATAGCGTTGTAATATTGTCCTTAGAGGTTGATCGCCAATGCATCTCGTCCGAATCTAGCTTAGTCCACCGTTCAATCCGAGCAAACAACCCCTCAATCCTAGGTCGATACCGACGGATTTGATAGCCATTTCTTGTAAATTCATCGACGGTACCATTGGACCTCAGGGCAGGCACCAAATCTTCTGCGCCAGATAGGATGAAAGCATCTGAATCTCCAGCATCCCAGTAACGCGGCAATCCCTTATCCGTCTTGCGGGTAATTGAGGGTATCGATAGATTCCAGCCTAGCCCAAATATACCGTTCCCTGCTCCAGAGTCATAGGAAACCGATAGCTGCGGCCCAAACCCTGAACGACCTGGACTTGTGGCAATGGGAACAGACATTGAGCCAGTCCCTGTGATAGGATTAGTTGCAAATTTCTCTCCCATACCCTTAATTGCCCCACCGCCTTTGGGCAGTGACATCTCAGGAGGTGAGGCAAAGTAGCTTTTGTCAGACTCTTGAGTCTGTTTACTGCTAGCCTGTGCGGTTTGATTGTTCACGTCTTACTTATGCAAAAAGATGGGGCTGTCTTCTCGGGAGCCGGAACTGATGCAGGTTTCCGTCGAGGAAATAGAGATCAAATAGAGCTTATGTGGGCACTTTTGATGTCAAGTACATATTTCATTTTGTCGTCGGCATAAGGCGGCCTCAAGTATTGCATTGATATTGATATTTTGGAGATGAGGGTTCACGAGGGATTGCCGCAACCTTTAGCTGAAGCCGCCGAACCAATTACTCGTTGGTTCCGCGAACAACTCCCCAGGTCCGCTCTCTTGCCTTGAACCACTCGAAAGGTGGCTGGAGTGGTTGCTTTAAATGCTGGTTCTGACCAGCGCTTTGAGTGGAACTTTGGTTTTCTAGCAGTGGTCCACGGTTCCGATATCCTCCGTTTACATTTCTTTGCAATGTCCGCTGGCTTGGGCGGCCTAAGTGGACCACGGTTGAGCCCATGGGTTTAGACGATGGTAGTTCTCCCATCGCTTCGGCCCAGTAATCCCTGAACCGCTCAGCTCCACAACGGGCCAAACAGGATTGGCATCCAGGTGGGTTTGGCCTTGGTGGAGGAACTCCAGTTCAGCCGGCAGGTGAATGCATAACTGCCATTGGATTCGTTATTTTGCTTTACCCTCATAGTGGTGACGATGCCGTTTTGGGGCACCAGGGCCTGGGCGCGGTTGCAGGCATCCACCTCCGAGACGGTGGAGCGAAATTGCACCGAGTCGGCGCGGGCGGGCAGGCAGATCAGGGCCGGGGAGATGCTGGCTGCCAGGCCCAGACCGGCCAACAAGAGGAGAGGGCGCAGCATGGCGGGGCAATCGAGGAGTGGATTGCTTCCTGTCTAGACACTTTTGGCGAGGCGCTCCACGTAGGCCTCCAGTTTGCCTACGTTGATCCAGCCCGTGGCGATGGTTTTGCACTGCTCCTGGCTCACCCTGCCGCGGTGCACGTGGGACATGCCGGCCGGAAAAATCGCCATCTGGCCGCGCACTGCCTCCACATGGTGCTGCTGCCAGAGGAATTCGGTGCCGGCCTTGTCTACGTCATTGCAGTAGAGAATCCAGGCCAGCACCCGCTTGATCGGTTCGGTGGCATCCTCAGATGTGGTCCAGTCGCAATGCCAATTCTTAAAACCCTCGCCGGCTTCGTAGTGCTGCAGGTTGAAGATCGGGTTGACGAATAGGGAGCGCTCCGGCACCACCTCCAGGAACTGGCGTCGCTGGCTGAGGTACTGCTTCAGACAGCCCGATACGGCCAACATGATCGCATCGGCCAGTTGATGGGCCTCCGGGTCACTGCGATCTAGCCACACCAGGGAGATATCGGTGGAGACCTTGTCTGGATTGGCATTGCCGCCACCGAAGCTGACGCCACGGCTATGCAGGTCGCTGCGGCGCTGAAAAAAATCGATCGCCTGGTCCCCCAGGGCGGCCAGGGCCTCATTGCGGTAGGTGGCGATCAGCTGCATCGGGCGCCAGGGGGCTCTAGCTGCGGGCAACCTAGAGGGCCGATCGCAATGGAGTGTGGCGATGGTCCCCGAGCAACCGCAGCGACCCGCCTGGCTGAACTGGCTGATCCTGGCAGCCTTCCTGTGGAGCAGCTGGCAACTGGCGGGCATGTGGTTTAACCGCCTGCATGGCTGAAGGCCCGCCTGCATGGCTGAAAGCCAGACCACATGGCTGAAAGCCGGCAAAGGGGCTTGCGGGCTTAGGGGTATCTGGATTGACCGCCCGATCAGGGGTATTGATTCGGCACGAAGAACTGTTCCCCGAGGGGTGGTCTGGCCACTTTTTTTGCCTTGGGGCGGGGCGGCAACTTAACTGCCTCTGGGGTCATATCCCGATAGGGCACCTTGCTGAGCAGGTGGTGGATGCAGTTGAGGCGGGCCCGGCGCTTGTCGTCGGCCTCAACGGTGAACCAGGGGGCTTCTGGGATGTTTGTATGTTTAAACATTTCATCTTTTGCCTGGGAGAATTCGGCCCACTTCATGCGGGCTTCTAGATCCATGGGGCTCAGTTTCCAGCGGCGGGTTGGATCGTCGATGCGGGCTTGGAAGCGCAGCTCCTGCTCCTCGTCACTCACTGAAAACCAGTATTTGAGTAACACGATGCCTGAGCGCACCAGCATCCGTTCAAACTCTGGACTGCTCTGCAGAAACTCCTCTACCTGCTTATGGGTGCAAAACCCCATCACCTTCTCCACGCCGGCTCTATTATACCAACTGCGATCAAAGATCACCATTTCGCCGCCACTGGGAAAGTGCTCTACATAGCGCTGGAAGAACCACTGGGTTTTTTGCTGGTCGCTGGGGGTACCCAAGGCCACCACTCGGCAACCCCGGGGATTGAGGGCCTCGGTGAGCCGCTTGATCGTGCCACCCTTGCCCGCAGCATCTCTACCCTCAAACACCACGATCAGGCGGAAGCCCGTGTGTTTGATCCAGTACTGCATCTTCACCAGCTCTATCTGTAGCCTGATCAGTTCTTTTTCGTAGCGTTTGCGGTCGAGCTTGCCATTGCCATTGCCATTGCCATTGCCATTGCCATTGCCACCTACACTGCCATCGCCATTTGGCCGATATTGCCCGTCTGCATTGATGGCGATTTTGTTGACGCCAGCCCCGGCAGCTATGGGGACACTGGGCAGGGATCTATCCGCTGTTGCGCAATCGGCTAGGGAATCAATATTCAGGCAATCATGGACTGGCTCATCGCGCAGGTCCTCCAGCAGGGTGGAGGGGTAGTAGCGATCGTGATCGGGGCGAGGCTCAGCCGAATGTGGCGCTGGCCCTGGCTGGCCCTGCCCCTGCCCCTGCCCCTGTGGGTGGTTTTGGGTGGGTCGGTGTTGGGGGGAGCGCTTGTGTTTGCCTCTGGCTTTAGCCATCGCTGTTGGGCCTGGTTCAGCTGGGTGGTTGGCGGGGCGGCTCGGGCCACAGGGCCTTTAACAGTCTGACCACTCCCGCCAACAACAGCACCAGGGCACCGAGGGCCACCGCAGCCAGGGCCAGCACCGCCACCAATTGCAGCAAGCCCATGCCAAAGCGGCTGAGGCCGCCGATCAAGTTGGCGATCGCATTGCTCACCAACAGCAGGGTGTCGAGCCGCTCAGGTAGCAGCATCAAGCCGTACATCAGCCCGCCGCCGCCGGCCAGCGACAACAGCCCCGTGCCCAGTAGCTGCCAGCGGGCCCGGCGGCGGCGCTGGCGAAACACCCGCCGGGACTTGGGGGCCGCCTGGGGGAGCTGCAATATCCGCTGGCGGGGTGAGGTCATACCTCCAGGTGGTGGCCGCAGCCGCGCATCCAGCGCTCAAATTCCATCAGCACCAGCTCGTTTGGGCAATCGATCAGCGACAGGTTGCTCACCGTGCAGTCGCCATGGCCGCCATGGTGCAGCGTTAGATGAAAGCTGTCGCCACTGAGGCCACACACCTCCGGATCACTGCGCACCACCACATTGAGGGCGGCGCCAAGGCGGGCCACCCGAATCCGCAGTTCCGACCAGGTCATGGTTGTCATTAACCCAGTTTGTCCAGGAGTGGCGTTACGTCAAGTAGCGGCGTCGCATCAAGAGCCGCGCTTGGCTGGTGTCAGGGGCAGGCTGGTGGGGGTGGCGCTGGTCTTGGCACCAGGGGTGCCGCCCGGCTGCGGTTTGGGCACCGGCAGCAACAGCCCCAGGCCGGTCAGCAGGGCCAGGGCCAGCAAGCCCCCCACCGGTGCCGCCAGGCGCTGGCCCAGGGGGGTGCGACGCTCCAGCTCAAACGCCTTCAGGGGCTTGGGTTCCGGCAGGTCGAGGGCCAGCTGCAATCTGGGGTCCAGGCGCAATTGATCCAGTACCCGCACCAGATCGGCCAGCTCGGCGTCGTCGAGGCGCAGCTGCAGGGGGGCGGTATCGGCCTGACTGCTATGCAGCACCAGCTGGTGGCCGCCCTCGGGGTGGGGAGAGATTTCCACCGGTTGTGCTGGAGGCGTGCCGAAGGGGCGCTCCACGCCGCTGAGCAGGTAGCGGGCATAGGGCAGCACCACCTGCATCAAGGCCAACAGGTGCTGTTTGCGGCCCTCCAGCTCGGGGCGACCGGCCCACTGCAGGCTCCAGCCGCTGATGATTCCCACCACATCTCCGGATTGGCCCACCGACACATCCGGCAGTCCCTCCACCTGAAGGCGGCAGCTGAGCTGAGCGAAGCGGAGGATGGTTTTCATGGGGAAGAAGCCAGGGCCTCAGGCTGCCGCATCCAGCAGGCTGGCCCGCAGGCGCTCAAAGCCACCGTTACCGGCGGCGAGGGCGAGGCTTTGAATCAAACGGCGCCGCTGGGCCAAGCCAGCCTGGGGATCGAGCAGGGCATGCACCGCACCGCGACGGGGGTTCATCCTTTCGCCCACCAGTTGGGCCATTCGTGACTCAAACAGTTCCCAGCGCTGCTGGTTGATCTCGGCCGGTTCGGCCTTGGAAAGCATCACCCGTAGTACCGGGTAGAGCCGATCCGCCATGGCGCAGAGGATGCGGATCAGGGCGTCGGTTTCCAGGGGCTTCAAGCTGCCGCGGCGGGCGGCCCGGCGCAGGGGGTTGTGGCAGCGACGGGTCCACAGCTCCACCCGACTGGCGAAAATCTGGCCGAAACCCAGCTGTTCGCTGATCAGCACCAGCGCCTCACCGCCGTTCAAGTCGATGGCCTCGGTGGCCAGCAACAGCAGGTCGAGCCGCTCCAAGCCCCGGCGGGGCAGGTGTTGGCCGGCGAAGCTGGGCTCAGCTGGATTACCAGACGGGCTGGACTGGCTGACGGAGCCGGAGGGGGCAGCAAAAACTTGGCGCATAGTTGCGATGATGCCAGCAACTACAGCTCAGCGTCACGCCCATGGTCGCCACGCCCGCAAACTGCGATGACTCGACAGCTAGCGGCATCGATCTGCGGCGGCTGGTGCGGGATGTGCCCGATTTCCCCAAACCCGGCATCCTGTTCAGGGATCTCACCCCGCTGATGCGCGATCCCGAGGGCTGGCGGGAGGTGATCCGCCAACTGGAGCAGCTCTGTGAACAGCTGCAGCCGGAACTGATTGTGGGTATTGAATCGCGGGGCTTCATCGTGGGCACCGCCTTGGCCACCATGGTGGGCCTGGGCTTTGTGCCCGTACGCAAGCCAGGCAAATTGCCCAGTGAAGTAATCACCGTGGATTACGAACTGGAATACGGCAAAGACAGCCTTGAGATTCACGCCGATGCCCTGGCGGGCGGGCAGCGGGTGTTGATCATCGACGACCTGCTGGCCACCGGTGGTACAGCGGCGGCCTGCGCCGAGCTGGTGGTCGCCGCCGGCGGCAACCTCTGCGGCTTTGGCTTTGTGGCTGAACTGGCCGCCCTCGATGGCCGCAGCCGCCTCCCCCAGGATCAACCTGTGCAGTCGCTGATTATCTACAGCTAATTATTTGCAGCTAATTATTTGCGGCTCACCAGCCATGGCTGGCTTTTTATGGCTGATCTTATGCGAATAGCTGGCTATCGCTGATTGTCTATTGCTGATTGTCTATTGCTGATCGTCAATTGCTGATCGCCTGTGGCTAATTGCCTATGGCTGGCTGGCTGTGGCTGATCGCTTATGGCTGATCTTCTTGCCAATCGAATACCTGGGCCAGCTGTTCCAGGCTGAGTAGGCCGTAGCGCCAGAGCACCGCCGGCAGGGGGGCCTGCTCCAGTTCAGCCTGCTTGAGCCCCAGGGCCAGGGCGCTCTCGCTGATGCCGAGCTGGTGGCGCAAAAAGCGCAGTAGCGCCTCCGCCGGCCGCAGCTGGGGGGTACTGCTGTTGACCATGGCCGAAAAAGCCGCCTACCACCAGCCTGCCAGCGCCTGGAGATCTTGACCACAGCCGCCAGCCGCGACCCTCTGGCTTTGGCAGTGCCACTGGGCTGGATCCGATTCAGCTCAGGTCAGCTCAGCTAAAGCCATCGCCCATCAGCGTCAGGCTGAGGCGCCGCAGCGGCGCAAACCTCGCTAGCGACAGCAAGGCCAGGTGTCTCAGGGGCAGTAGCAGCGGCTGTCGATTCGAGAACAGTCTCACCAACAGGTCGGTGGCCGCCAGGGTTAGCAGTAAATCCGGCCAGCGCCTTCTCCCATAGGCCGCCGGTAGCCGCTGCACTGGCAACCGGCCCGCAGCGGCCCGCAGGGCCAGCCGATGCAGCACCGCCACATCGCGCCAGCAGAGGTTGAGGCCTTGCCCCCCCACGGGATGGCAGCGATGGCCACTCTCCCCCAGCAGGATGGTCCTGCCCCGATGCAGCCGCCGGGCCAGCAGCAGTTGCACGGGAAAGGCCCGCGGCTGCTCCACCAGGGCATCGGGCTGCAAGTGGGCCGGCAGGGCGCCGGCCAGGGCATCGAGAAAGCTCACATCCGGCAGGCTCTCCAGCTGGCGACAACGAGCCTGGGGGGCACTCCAGACCAGCTGGAAGCGCCGGCCTCCCAAGGGCAACACCGCAAAGGGGCCCTCCGGTCGAAACAGTTCCCAGGCCTGGTGTTCGCCGCAGCCCCGCAGCTCCACCTGGGTGGTCAGGCAATTTTGGCGATAGGAGTGCTGCCACACGCCGATGCCCAGGGCCTCGCGGCTGGGGGAGAGGGCGCCGTCGGCTGCCACCAGCAAATCCCAACTGGGCTCCTGCTCGCTGGCGGCGGCTGTGGCGGCGGTGGTGCCGAGCCGCAGCGCCACAGCCGGATTGGCGGCGAGTCGATCGTGCAGCACTGTCATCAGCGGCCGATGGGCGGCGATCCAGCCCACTGCCCCATCTGGGGGCCCATCGGGGGTTTTGTGGCGTCCGGGGGCCAGATCGGTGCTGCCAAAACTCACCTGGCGAGCGATCGCCAGATCCGCGAGCTCCAGGTTGGTGAAGGGCACCATCACCGCCCGCAGCTCCGGCCAGAGCCCCAGGCGGATCAGCAGCAGCTGGCTGGAATGGGTGAAGGCGTAGCCCCGGGAGGATTGCAGCAGCTGGCTGCGATCGAGGGGGTCCACCAGGGTTACCCGCCAGCCGGCATCGGCCAGGGCCAAGGCAGCCAGGGCCCCGGTGGGGCCAGCCCCGTTGACGCGGGCCCACAGGTAGGGCGAGCTGGAGGGCGGAGGGATCAAGGGGGAGACGGCGGAATCAGCAACTCGCCAGCGGTAGCGGGCTTGCACAACAAAAAGCCGCAGCAATTTTGCTGCGGCCCAGGCGCCCAAGGCCGATCGGGGGCCTAGGGCGACGGTGAGCTAGTGGCTAAACGGCTCAGCCGATGCCCAGCAGACCGCGGGTGAAGGACTCGCCGCCCAGGGCCAGTTCGGTGGCCAGCAGGGCGATGAAACCGAGCATCGCCATGCGGCCGTTCAGCTTTTCGGCCCGCTCATGGAAGCCCCAGCCGCTTTCCACGTCCACCACCTGCATGCGGGGCTCGGTGGCGAAGGCGTTCAAACGGCCGCCATCTTCAGTGGTGACGGTGGCGCCGCGGATCACGGGGCCCCGCAGGGGGGAAGCTTCGAGGGCGGACTCGGAAAGGGAAGCGTTGGCCTGGGTCACGGTCGGCTCCGGTGCGGTGATCTGCAAGAACTGTAACGCATTGTTGCGAGATGTAACTTGCTGCAGTTGGGGCTCACGAAGGCTTCATGGGCGCGCTCGGCCCGCCAGGGCTGGCCTGTGCTGCTGCTCTCTAAGCCCGCCAGCAGTGGACGGTTTGCTGGGCTCGCCATGGCTGTCTGGACGCTGGGCCCGCCAGAGCTCGACGGCGCTGGCTGGTGGCTGAGGCTCAGGTTCAGCGCAGGCGCCGCTGGCAGAGCTCCTCGAAGGCCGGCCTGAGCAGATAGGGGTACTCGCCCACCCAGATGTTGAGTTGGGGCAACCAGGCGTCACTGAGGGCGGCGATGCGGGAGAAGTCTGGGCGCTCGCTCAGCACCAGGCAGCGCACCACCATGCCGCGACGAATCTTCTGATGCTTTTTCACGTAGGGGAAGCGGATCAGCCCCAGGTAGCCCTGCTCGTCCTCCAGCTCCAGACACAGCCAGCTGCGGCGGTTTTCCACCAGCTCCAGCCGCCCCTGGCGGTCGGTGGTCTCCTGGCGGCCCTCCACCTGCTCGCGGATGAACAGGTCGGCCACCTCCCCCTCAAAAATCGCCGCCGCCGGATAGCGGCGCAAGCTGGCGTTGCGGCGGCTGGCCTCCAGGATCGGTCCCCAGAGCATGTAGAGCAGGAACACCACGCCCACCATCAGGGCGATCGGGCCCGCCTGGCTGGAGAACAACACGCTCTGGCTGATCAGCAGCGTAATAACACCGCCGATCACCGAGATGAACAGGCGTTGCAGCAACTTTTGGGGGCTGCCACTGCTGGCGTTGAACTGGGGGCCGGTGGCCACAGCCGGGATTAGACGGGGCAGCTCACCGGGCCGCAGGGGGATCAACATCGGATTAGATCAGATCAGCCGTTCCAGGCCGTAGACCAGCCCCTCCAGCTGGCGCACCCGGCGCACGCTGAGCAGCACCCCGGGCATGTAGGCGGCGCGATCGATGGTGTCGTGGCGCATGGTGTAGGTCTCGCCGGCCGCCCCGAAGATCACCTCCTGGTGGGCCACCAGACCCGGCAGGCGCACCGAGTGCAGCCTCAGGCCACTGTCGCGGCGGCCGCCGCGGCAACCGGCCAGGCTTTCGTGCTCCTCCACCTCGGAGCGATTGAACTGCTTGCCCAGCTCCTCCATCAGTTCGGCGGTCTTGATGCAGGTGCCGCTGGGGGCGTCGGCCTTGCGGTTGTGGTGCAACTCGGTGAGTTCGGCGTAGTCGTAGAAGCGGGCGGCGGCGGCGGCGGCCTGCTGCAACAGCACCATGCCCAGGGAGAAGTTGGGGATCACGGCGCCGCCGACGCCGGCCTTGGCGGCAAAGCTGGCCAGGTCTTGGAGTTGCTCGGGGCTCAGCCCCGTGGTGCCGATCACCGGGTGCACCCCGTAGGCGATCGCGCCCCGGGTGTGCTCGTAGACCACCGATGGATGGGTGAAGTCCACCAGCACCGCCCCACCGCCAGGGCCGGATTGGCGCACGGCCTGGCTGGCCTGGCAGAGGCAGCCCTCAAAGTCGGCGGTAACGGCCACCTCCAGTTCCCCCAGCCCCAGCTCCAGGCCAACGTCTTGGCCCTCCTTGCCGGGGGTGTTGTCGATGGCGCCCACCAGGCGGCAATCCGGCGCCGCCGTGATCGCCTTCACCACTTCGGCGCCCATGCGGCCCAGGGCGCCGGCCACTACCACGGCAATGGCTGAGCTGCTGGGGTTGCTGGTGGTCATTGCGGCAGCAAAGGGCTGTGGGGGGCGGCATTCGAGCCTATGGCCCATGGCGCCTGGGCCACGGCTCCCGATCCGGTGGGTGGCCTTCGTAGGCTGCCCGCCAGTGCTTCATACCGGTTCACATGTTCACGCAGGTCCGCTCCGCCAACCGTCGGGTCAGCCCTGCCGACCACCACCAAGGCGCCGTGATGCGCGCCGTGTATGTGGTGTTGGAGCCCCAGTACCAGAACGCCCTCACCCAGGCGGCCAACTCCCTCAACGACCAGAACGGTCCGCTGGCCATCGACCTGAGCGGCTATCTGATCGAAGAATTGCGCGATCCCGATAACTACGCCGATTTCTGCGCCGATGTGGCGGCCGCCGATGTATTCATCGGCTCGCTTATTTTTATTGAAGACCTGGCCCAGAAGGTGGTGGAGGCGGTGGCCCCCCAGCGCGATCGGCTCAAGGCGGCTGTGATCTTCCCCTCCATGCCGGAGGTGATGCGACTAAATAAATTGGGCACCTTCTCCATGGCCCAACTCGGCCAGAGCAAGAGTGCCATCGCCAGCTTCATGAAGAAGCGGAAAGAAGCCAATGGTGCAGGCTTCCAAGACGCGATGCTGAAGCTACTAAATACCCTGCCTACTGTTCTCAAATATCTACCGGTAGAGAAGGCGCAGGATGCTCGTTCGTTCATGCTCAGCTTTCAGTATTGGCTGGGCGGTACGCCGGATAACCTGCGCAACTTCCTGCTGATGCTCGCCGATAAGTACGTTTTCCCTAGGGGGGATTCGCAGCGGCCGGCGGTGGAGGTGGCGGAGCCCCAGGTGTTTCCTGATCTGGGCATCTGGCATCCCCTGGCCCCCTCGATGTTCGAGGATCTCAAGGAATATCTAAATTGGACCGCCAGTCGCACCGATCTCAGCGATAAGGCGCGGCGGGGACCGGTGATCGGTTTGGTGCTGCAGCGCAGCCACATCGTTACCGGCGATGAGGCCCATTACGTGGCTGTTATCCAGGAAATGGAATATAGAGGTGCCACGGTTATTCCGGTGTTCTGCGGCGGCCTCGACTTCACCAAACCGGTGAATGCCTTCTTCTACGACCCCCTCAATCCGCAGCTGCCGATTGTGGATGGCGTGGTTTCGCTCACCGGTTTTGCGCTGGTGGGGGGCCCCGCCCGCCAGGACCATCCCAAGGCGGTGGAGGTGCTGAAATCGCTCAACCGCCCCTACATGGTGGCGCTGCCGCTGGTATTCCAAACCACCCAGGAATGGGAGGAGAGCGATCTGGGCCTCCACCCGGTGCAGGTGGCGCTGCAAATAGCTATCCCCGAACTGGATGGGGCCATCGAACCGATTGTGCTCAGCGGCCGGGATGATGCCACGGGCAAGGCCCACACCCTCCAAGACCGGGTGGATGCCATCGCCGAACGGGCAATCCGCTGGGCCTCGCTGCGGATCAAACCCCGCGCCGAAAAGAAGCTGGCAATCACAGTATTCAGCTTCCCCCCCGACAAGGGCAATGTGGGCACGGCAGCCTATTTAGACGTATTTGGTTCGATCCATCGGGTGCTGGAGGAACTAAGGGCAAAGGGATACAGCATCGAAAACATGCCCCGCGATAGCGGCGAATTGATGAATGCCGTGCTCAAGGATCCCGAGGCGCTGGAGGGATCACCGGAGCTGGCCATTGCCCACAGGATGAGCGTGGCGGAATACGAGCGGCTGACGCCCTATTCCGAACGCCTGGAGGAGAACTGGGGCAAACCGCCCGGCTCCTTGAATAGCGACGGCACCAATTTATTAATTTACGGCCGCCATTTTGGCAACGTATTTGTGGGTGTTCAGCCCACCTTTGGCTACGAGGGCGACCCGATGCGGCTGCTCTATTCCCGTAGCGCCAGCCCCCACCACGGCTTTGCCGCCTATTACACATACCTGGAAAAGGTATGGCAGGCCGATGCGGTGCTGCATTTCGGCACCCACGGTTCGCTGGAATTCATGCCCGGCAAGCAGATGGGCATGAGCGAAACCTGTTATCCAGATTCCCTGATTGGCGCCCTGCCTAATCTCTATTACTACGCCGCCAATAATCCCTCGGAGGCCACCATCGCCAAACGGCGGGGTTATGCCTCCACCATCAGCTATCTAACCCCTCCGGCGGAAAATGCTGGCCTTTATAAGGGTCTCAAGGAGCTGGGTGAGCTGGTGGGTTCCTATCAGCAATTGCGGGAAAGTAGCCGCGGCGTGCAGATCGTTAACGCGATCGTGGAAACCGCCCGCCTCTGCAACCTCGATAAAGACGTAACCCTGCCCGAAAACGATGCCTCCGGCTTGGATATGGATGGCCGCGACGGGGTGGTGGGGGCCGTTTATCGGCAGTTGATGGAGATTGAAAGCCGGCTGTTGCCCTGCGGCCTGCACACGATCGGCAAGCCGCCCACCGCTGAGGAGGCGATCGCCACCCTGGTGAACATCGCCGCCCTGGAGCGGCAGGAGGAGGGGCTCCGCTCGCTGCCGGCCCTGCTAGCCGAGAGCCTCGGCCGCACCATTGACGACATTTATCTCGGCAATGATCAGGGTGTGCTCGCCGATGTGGAGCTCAACCGCCGCATCACAGAGGTTTGTCGCATTGCCGTGGCCTCGATGGTGCGCTCGCTCACCGGTAGGGATGGACGGGTGAACCTGCGGGAGAACCTGGGCTGGCTAATCGATCTATTGGCCCGCTTCGGCTTCCAATTCCCTAGCCCCTGGCTGCGGGCCTGCTGCCAGGCCGGTTTCGCCCAGGTGGATAGGGGAGAATTGGATAAATTGTTCGCCTATCTGCGCTTTTGCCTGGAGCAGATCTGCGCGGATATGGAGATGGAAAGCCTGCTGCGGGCCCTCGATGGCGAGTATGTAATTCCTGGGCCCGGTGGCGATCCGATTCGCAACCCCGGTGTACTGCCCAGCGGCAAGAACATCCATGCCCTGGATCCCCAATCCATTCCCACCCGGGCGGCGATCGCTGCGGCCAAGGTGGTGGTGGATCGTTTGATCGAGCGCCAAAAAGCGGAGCAGGGCACTTGGCCAGAAACGATTGCCTGCGTGCTCTGGGGCACCGATAACATCAAAACCTACGGCGAATCCTTAGCTCAAATCCTCTGGTTTATCGGCGTGCGCCCTGTGGCTGATTCCCTGGGCCGGGTTAATAAGCTCGAACTGATTTCCCTGGAGGAACTCGGTCGTCCGCGCATTGACGTGGTGGTGAATTGCTCGGGTGTTTTCCGCGACCTGTTCATCAATCAGATGGCTCTGATCGATCAAGGCGTCAAGCTTGCCGCCGAGGCCGACGAGCCCCTGGCGATGAATTTTGTGCGCAAGCATGCCAGCGAGCAGGCCAGCGCCCAGGGCATCAGCCTGCGGGATGCAGCCACGCGGGTGTTTTCCAATGCTAGCGGCAGCTATAGCTCCAACGTGAACCTAGCGGTGGAGAACAGCACCTGGGAGCAGGAAAATGAGCTGCAGGAGATGTATCTAAGCCGCAAAACGTTTGCCTTTAACGCAGACAATCCAGGCGAGATGAACCAAAACCGCGAAGTTTTTGAATCGGCGATGAAAACCGCCGACGTAACCTTCCAGAACCTAGACTCCGCCGAGATTTCACTTACCGATGTTAGCCATTACTTCGATTCAGACCCCACTAAATTGATCGCCAGCCTGCGCGATGACGGCAAGGCTCCCGCCAGCTATATCGCTGATACCACCACTGCCAATGCCCAGGTTCGCACCCTTAGCGAAACCATCCGGCTAGATTCGCGCACCAAGCTACTAAATCCCAAGTGGTACGAGGGGATGCTCAACTCTGGCTATGAGGGTGTGCGTGAAGTAGCCAAGAGACTAAATTTTACGCTAGGTTGGAGTGCCACCAGCGGCCAGGTTGATAATTTCGTTTATGAAGATGCCAACAGCACCTTCATCAATGATCCCGAGATGCGCAAGCGCTTGATGGATCTCAACCCCCACAGCTTCCGGCGCATCGTGAGCACCCTGCTCGAGGTGAATGGCCGCGGCTACTGGGAAACCTCAGAGGAAAATATTCAGCAGCTCCAAGAGATCTATCAGGAAATAGAAGATCGCATCGAAGGGGTAACCACTGGCGGCTAAGGGAATCGGCTAAGCAGTCGGTCTAGTAAGCTCTGTAAAGCCGCCAACTTGGCGGCTTTTTTTTATGATGTTTAGGGCATGGTGAATTTGGAAGGGGATGTTAAAGTCACCTCAAAATATTCTCATTCTGCTCTTGAGAGTCTGAGGCAAGCAACTCACTTGATGCACCTAGTGTCAAAAGATCGGTGAGATCTGGGATTTTTCGAGATGTCCTCAAGGGTGTCTAGCAAAGTTAGTTACCCCCTTGGCGTTCGCCAGAGTAACGGGCAGGTCAGCAGCAGCAATGCTTTTCGCTGTTTGAGATCGATGCAACTTGGTGTTTTCTAGCTGGCTAATATTTAGATTGGTCCGCCAACGCAATCCCCTCTTCCACCTCAAATAGCCCTGCTGGATTTGGCGAGTGGAATCCCAAGGAAGCTCTAAAAAACCGAGCCAAGCCCAATGGAGCCTTGATACAGCAATAGCTCTCGGCTGGCTGGGCCGACGAAATCGCGATTGCTCAGAACTTCCCTAAACTAATTTTCTCTATAAATAAATGACAAGCCATTAAGGATATTTAGTTTGGGGATGGTATATAAAATACCGAATCGCCCAGGGCAATCGGCCCCGGGGTTTCCACGGCCAGCCTGATACCGGCCACCACCTTGTTGTGGCGGGCGGTGGCCCGGAGGATTTCCAGGGTTTGCGGTATTTGCCCCTGGGGTAGGTTTTGAGCCAGGGTGGTAACAACGCAGCGGGGACAGCCGTCAATCACCCGTAGGCGCAGGCTCTCGCCAATCTGCAAATAGCCGCCAATCCAAGCTTCCTCAACGAAGCCATCCCCCTGGTCAGCGCTGGGACGGATGATCAGATTGGGGCGAAAGCGCTCCACCGCAAAATCCAGCTCTGGCTCTAGCTCCCTATAGCGCTCCAGGGTGGAAGTTGTAATTGCATGCACCTGACAGGCGTCAAAAAAGGTGCCTTCTGGCAGGCGAAGCTCATTGACTTCGTCGTTATGAAATGGCCGTTCCGGCACCTGGGGCCAGTACTGATCCAGGCTTACTTGATCGGGTGCCTGATCCAGCAATGTGAGTTCCCGCCCCAGCAGCTCAGACAAGCTGGCGTGAATGGCTGGATCGCTGGTGAGCATTGGCGCGCTTCCCCGATCTGCCACGGGGGTGATCGCCACCGCCGGCGGCGCTGCACCAGGCTGCGGTTCGCTGCTGTAGCGGGCCTCGTAGGCGAGCAGGGATCGCCACAACAGCGGGTTTTTGGCGCTGGCCACCCGGCTGGTGGCGTGATCCCAGAGGGCATAGGCCCGATCGCCCCGCACACCGCCCGCATCCACCGCCAACCGGGGCAGGCATTCCCCCTGCATCGACTTCACCGGATAGCGCCATAGCGCCTCCACCCTGCCCACTTCAACCATGCCAACTTCCAAAGCGCCCAGCTCCAAAGTACCAATATCCAGATTGCCTGCGGCAGAATTGTCTATGGTGGAGTTTGCCACAGCTAAATTTCCCAACCGACAGCCTGAATATTTTTGTAATTATCACCAATGGCCTGGGGGGCCCTGGGTGGCGATAGATACCGGTCGAGGCGCCGGAGCCCGTCGAGCCCAACTGGCCAGCAGGTGAGCATGAGGCGGCTGAGAATAACGAGGCAGCCGGTGAACGAAGTCTGGCAGCTACGGGGCAGCCGGGCAGCTATACCGGGCAGCGATATTGGGCAGCTACTGGGGGCTGCTATTTGTGTCGGCTACACAAAAAAGGCGGCTACCCCCTGTTCGGTGTAGCCGCCCGGCTTAGGCATGAGCCATTTGCCTTGGCTTAGCCATTCAAATTTGGCTCAGCCCTCGGGGAAGAGCAGGTTGGCCAGTTCGTCTGGATCCACCTCGTAGACGCGGGCGAGGCTGGTTTCGATTGCGCTGGTCACCTCGCCGGGCAGGAAGCGCATGGCGTTGATGGCGTCGTCGGCGATCTCATCGCTGAGCAGCTTGTCGCCGCCAAGTTTTTCGTCATTGATCACCGCTATCACCCAGCTCTGGTATGCGTACACCAGATCGGAAAACTCCAGATCGGGGTCGTTGAAGTCGAGGGCCATGTGGCTGCTTCCCGTGGCATGTCACAGCAGTTTGCCCGGCTGCGGTCAGGATGGGCACCTGGTTCTGTCACCATTCCGGCACCGCTGCCGCCCATGGAAGCCCCCCGCCTGCAGGCCACCCTGTTTGATTTCGCCATCACCGAGCTGGTGCGCCAGCACCGCGACAGCTTCCAGCCCGCCTGGACGGCTGAATGCTGGTCAAAGCTATTGATCTGGCTGGCCCTCAACTGCGGCTGTTCGCCGGAGCAAGCCGAGCTGGAGGCCTTCGCCCAGTGCCTGGGGCCGGCTTTGACGGTGCGGATGCGGCGCCTGTTCTTCCAGCGGGAACTGGAAGACCTGGATCTGCAGTTGATGGCCGACCCGGCCGAACAGCAGCTGCTGGCTTTGCCTCTTCACGCAGGGGCAGGGTTGGCCCCAGATCTGGAGAAGCTGACCATTGCCCTGGAGCGCCTGGGCCTCACGCAGCTGGTGGCGCCACGCCAGCGCTGGCAGCAGCTGGAGGGTGTGGTGGCAGTTCCCTGGGCCGCTGGGGGCCAGCAGCCATGAAGCACGTGCGTGCCGTCGAGCTGGCGGAGCAGGGCGTCTCCCACGACCCGGCGATCCGCAAACAGGTGCTGCTGCCCCTGGGGCTGGTGCCGCGGCTCACCGGCTTCTCCCGCGCCGTTTTGCGCCCCGGCCAGGAGGCCAGCGAGCATCGCCACCTGGACATGGCGGAGGTGTTCCTGGTGCAGGCCGGCCAGGCCACCGTGGCGATCGAGGGCCAGCCCCTCAGCCTCGCCACCGGCGATTGCCTGCTGGTGGAACCCGGCGAGCGGCATCGCATCGCCAACACCGGCAGCGAGGATTTAGTGCTGCTCTATTTTGGGCTGGAGATTGATGGCTGATGCGGAGGTGATCGCGAAGTAAGTGCGAAGGCAGCGTGAAGTGAGGTTGAGGCAGGCGTTTAGTAAGCGCGAAACAAGCGCCAGTAGGGGCGCCATCTGGCCGCAATAAGGCGGGGCTAAGGCAAGTGATCTGCTGGGTGAGCTGGCTCCCTGGCTGCGCGATTCTCTATTGCAGTTTGACCGCCAGTGGAGAGCGCCAGGGGACAGAGCTTGTGCACAGCGCCTTGGTTCCTGGCCTAGGCGAGTGGCCCCGCTTGATTGGCGGGCTTACTAGTGGCTGACTTGACCAATCGCTGCGCTAACCTGCATTGGTGGATTTTGTTATCAACTCTGATGGGCGTAAAACTTGTTATGGATGGCATTGAATGCGATATGGAGCTTGCCGTTAATCCAGGTGGTAATTCTGGGCCAACCCTTGGCGAGGGCCAGGAGTTGGCTCTGGGATTTTCCCCGGCAAACTTGATCTGAATTGGTATTGCCATGCAAGGCCAAGAGCGGCTCAAGCTATTTGTATCTTATTCCCATAAAGATGAGGCGTGCTGCAAAGAGCTTGGCAAGTATCTTAGGCAGCTTCAAGATGCAGGTCTGATTGAGCCCTGGACCGACGGGCAAATTCTGGCCGGCGATAATTGGGATGATGAAATCCGAAATAATTTGCGACAGGCGGATATTATCTTGCTGTTGATCAGCATTGATTTTCTGCTGTCGGAATATATAAAACAGGAGTTGGCTGTCGCCAGGGAGCGCCATGCCAAGGGTGAGGCTGTCATCGTGCCAGTTGTGTTGAGGACATGCCGCTGGAAATGGGAGCATTATGCCTTGGGGCAATATCAAGCCCTGCCCAAGGACGGTAAGCCGATTTATCGCACAAATGATCAGCACGCGATAGAGGAGGCGTTGGATCAGGTTGTTGAGGGGATTGAGAAAACGGCGAATCAAATCCTGCGGAATCGCAACGGCGGCAATCCCAAGCGTAGCCAAGGAGAGGTGGCTGAGTTAGTTAATGGTAATAAAGATTTTATCGCTGCCCAGGCAGCTAGCACTTCCACCCCGGCTGGGACACCTCTTGTAAAGCCAGATAACACAAGTACCTCTCCCTTGGCAGCTGGCACATCAAGCTAGGCAGCTAGCGGCTCTGTTCAGCCAGGTATCGCCAGCGCCTCTCCTCTGGCGGCTGCCAGCTATGTTCAGCCAGCCATCTCTTCTCTTCGGCGAGATAGTATCTCTCCTAACCCAGCCAGCACCTCCGTTAAGCCTGGCATATCTGCAAACGGAGCAAATGTAGCCGTAAAAGGTGCAAGCGCAACTCCAACAGGAGCGAATGAAGTTGCAGCAGGCGCAGAGTTCCAATACCCAGAATTTTCAGCTTTGCCTGTGCAGCCCCTACCGGTGCAAACAGCCCGTTTGCTTCAAGTTGTAGCCCCTGGAGGTAAGCCAAGCTGGCGCTTGGAGCCCCACTCGTTGCAGGTGCCGGCTTACCGGCAGAGCTTGGCCGAGGGCGTGGAGCTCACCATGGTGCAGATTCCGGCCGGCAGCTTTCAGATGGGCTTCCCCGAGGACGAGCCGGGGCGTAGTGACGATGAAGGCCCCCAGCATCAGGTGAGCCTGCCCAGCTTTTTCATGGCCCAGACCCCGATCACCCAGGCCCAATGGGCTGCGGTGGCCAGCTGGCGGCCGGTGGGGCGAGATTTGAAAGCTCAGCCAGCTTATTTCAAAGGGCTGAATCGGCTCGTGGAGAAGGTGAGTTGGCAGGAAGCCCAGGAGTTTTGTTTGCAGTTGAACGAGCGTTTCAACAAGCGCCCGGGCCAAGGCTTCAGCTATGGCCTACCCAGCGAGGCCCAGTGGGAATATGCCTGCCGGGCTGGAAGCAATACGCCCTTTCATTTCGGGGCCACGCTTACGCCAGATTTGGCAAATTATGACGGCAACTACACCTATGGTGATGGTCAAAAGGGTGCATATCGGGAGGAGACGACGGAGGTCGCTATTTTTCCTGCCAACCAGTGGGGCCTCCACGACATGCACGGTAATGTGTGGGAATGGTGCGCAGACCATTGGCATGATAGTTATAATTTTGCTCCCGATAATCATTTTCCCTGGTTGATTCCTGGGGCTCCTGAGGATCACCCGAGGCTGCTGCGCGGCGGCTCCTGGGTCAGCCTCCCCAGGAACTGCCGCTCGGCCTCCCGCAGCCATCCCCGGCTCGACGTCTTCTTCCTCAACCTCGTCGGTTTGCGTGTGGTCTGCCTCCCCCACCAGGGCTGTTCTTCTAACGCTGCGCGGAAGCCTGGCGGCTGAACCCTCAATCTCTTAATCCCTTAACACTTGGCTGTTTCTTAACCCTTGGCTGTTGGTTCCAGGCTGTTAACCCCATCGCCGTAGGCGCCCGCGATTCATCACGCCAATTCCCCCTCGCCCCCAGCTCCCCCTCCCCTCCAGGCCGAGCATCCAGGCCGAGCCGCCGCCGCCCAGCCTGCCTTCCGCCTCAAGCCGCCCTGCCAGCCGCCCCGCCTGCGGCTGCTTTGAGACCATGGGTCCACTCCCCTAGCCGCCGCCGTGTCCGACGCCCTGGCCAAGACCTACGACCCGGCCGCCACCGAGGCCCGCTGGCAGGCCGCCTGGGATGCAGCCGGCGCCTTCCATCCCGATCCGGCCGCAGCAGGAGAACCCTTCAGCCTGGTGATCCCGCCGCCGAATGTCACCGGCAGCCTGCACATGGGCCACGCCTTTGAAACCGCCCTGATCGACACCCTGGTGCGCTTTCAGCGGCTGCAGGGCAAGAACGTGCTCTGTCTGCCCGGCACCGACCACGCCTCGATCGCCGTGCAGACGATCCTGGAGAAACAGATCAAGGCCGCAGGCGGCAGCAAGGACGACCTGGGCCGCGATGCCTTTCTGGAGCGCGCCTGGGCCTGGAAGGCCGAGAGCGGCGGCACGATCGTGGGGCAGCTGCGCCGCCTTGGTTATTCGGTGGATTGGCAGAGGGAGCGCTTCACCCTCGATCCAGGTTTGAGCAGGGCCGTGGTGCAGGCCTTCGTAAAACTGCACCAGCAGGGTCTGATTTACCGGGGCGAATACCTGGTGAACTGGTGCCCCGCCTCCGGTTCGGCCGTGAGCGATCTGGAGGTGGAGATGAAGGAGGTGGATGGCCATCTCTGGCACCTGCGCTATCCGCTCACGCCCCTGCCAGACGCTGCCGCTGGCACCCCTGGCGCCGCTGACACCGACCACCTGGTGGTGGCCACCACCCGCCCCGAAACCATGCTCGGCGACACCGGCGTGGCGGTGAACCCCACAGATCCGCGCTATGCCCATTTGGTGGGCCGCACGATCGAGCTGCCGCTGGTGGGCCGCCGTATTCCGATCGTGGCCGATGAGCACGTGGATCCGGCCTTTGGCACCGGCTGCGTAAAAGTAACCCCCGCCCACGACCCCAACGACTTCGCCATCGGCGCCCGCCACGGCTTGCCCCAAATCACGGTGATGGCCAAGGACGGCACGATGAACGCCGTCGCCGGTCGCTTCGCGGGGCTGGATCGCTTTGAGGCCCGCAAACAGGTGGTGGCGGCGATGGAGGCGGAGGGCTGCCTGGTGAAAACAGAGCCCCACCGCCACAGCGTTCCCTATTCAGATCGGGGCAAGGTGCCGGTGGAGCCGCTGCTCTCCACCCAGTGGTTCCTGCGCACCGAACCGCTGGCCGCCCACTGCCGCGCCGCCCTCGACAAGCCCAACGGCCCCGAACCCCGCTTCGTGCCGGAGCGCTGGAGCAAGGTGTATCGCGATTGGCTCACCGACATCCGCGACTGGTGCATCAGCCGCCA
>DGYA01000028.1:28208-36399 GCA_002396505.1 Cyanobacteria bacterium UBA5018
GCATCAGCCGCCAGCTCTGGTGGGGTCACCGCATTCCGGCTTGGTATGTGGTGAGTGAAACCAATGGCCTGATCACCGAAGCCACCCCCTACCTGGTGGCCGAGAACGAGGCCGAGGCCTGGGCCCAGGCGCAGGCCCAGTACGGCGCCGCCGCTGCTGCTGCCGGCCGGGAGCTGCGGCTGGAGCAGGACCCAGACGTGCTGGATACCTGGTTTTCCAGTGGCCTCTGGCCCTTCTCCACCCTGGGCTGGCCCGATCCCGAGGCCGCCGATTTGGCCCGCTGGTATCCCACCAGCGTGCTGGTTACCGGCTTTGACATCATCTTTTTCTGGGTGGCCCGGATGACGATGCTGGCGGGCGCCATGTTGCCCGAGGCCGGTCCTCCCTTCCGCGATGTTTATATCCACGGGCTGGTGCGGGATGAAAACAACCGCAAGATGAGCAAGTCTGCGGGCAACGGCATCGACCCATTGCTGCTGATTGAGCGCTACGGCGCCGATGCCCTGCGCTTTGCTCTGGTGCGCGAAGTGGCCGGCGCCGGCCAGGACATCCGCCTCGACTACGACCGCGCCAGCGGCAGCTCCGCCACCGTGGAGGCGGCTCGTAATTTCGCCAACAAGCTATTCAATGCCACCCGCTTTGCCCTGATGAATCTGGGCGGTGAAACGCCGAAGAGTTTGGGGGAACCGGCACTGCAAAATCTAGAAAACCCTGAACTTGGTGTGCTGGAGAGCGAAGACCGCTGGATTCTTTCAAGGCTGGCCCGCACCAGCAGCCAAGCGGCCGAGCTCTACAGCAGTTACCGCCTCGGCGAAGCAGCGAAGCTGCTCTACGAATTCGCCTGGAATGATCTCTGCGATCAATACATCGAATGGGCAAAACCCAGGCTTGGCGGAGAAGATATTGCCGCCCGCAGCGCCGCCCGCCGAGTGCTGGCCCACAGCCTGGAAGCGCTGCTGGTGATGTTGCACCCATTGATGCCCCACATCACAGAAGAGCTCTGGCATGCCCTCACAAATAGTGAACCGGATGATTTTCTGGCGCTGCAAAAGTGGCCCCAGCCCGATCCCCACTGGGCCGATGAAACCTATGAAACTGCCTTTAAATTTGGCATCGATGCGGTGCGGGCAATCCGCAATTTAAGGGCCCTATCCGGTGTGAAACCAGGCGAAAAGCTATCGATTGGTATCCACACCGCCAAGGCCGATCGCCAGGCCTTCGTAGCCGCCAACCAGGGCAAAATTGCCCGGCTGGTGGGCGCATCAGAATTGCACTGGCAGCCCGAACCCAGGGCCGGCCAACTGCTGGGCATCGTCGACAGCGACGCCCAGGTGGGCATCACCGTGCCCCAGCAGAGCCTCGATGCCCTGCGGGCCCGGCTCGAAAAAGACCTGCTCAAAATCGAAAAGGAGATCACCGGCCTCACCGGCCGGCTTGCCAACCCCAACTTCGCCGGCAAGGCACCACCAGAGGTGGTGGCCGAATGCCAGGCCAACCTGGCCGAAGCCGAAGCCCAGGCGCAGCTGGTGCGGGGGCGGCTGGCGGAATTGGGGTGAGGGCAAGCCGGCAAGCCCGGCGAGGCCACCTGGGTGGAGACGATCCGCCAAGTCACAATAGCCAGTGGCACTGTTGGTCGCGCGATTCACCGTACGATTGGAGCAGCTGCTTGAAGGGCTGTGCAGTCCATTTCGGCGAACGACCTCAAGACTGGAGGCATCGGCGCCATCTCCCGAGCGTTGCAGACCCAACGGGAGGTGGGGCTGAGCGTGCGGGGCGAACTGCGGTTTGTGGTCATGGAGGCAGACGCTTACCAGCGCCTGCGCGATTGCGAGCTGGAAATCGCCCTGCTGGAGACCCGCGCCGACCTCGCCGCTGGTCGCATGCTGCGCGAATCGGTGGACGATCACCTGCAGCGTCTGGATTCCATGCCTTGAGCTGGTCGCTGGTTTTCACCGAGCGCTACAACCGCCGAGCGGCGCGTTTTCTGCGGCGTCACCCTGACCTGAGGCAGGCCTACCGCAAAACCTTGCTGCTGCTGGAGGCCAATCCACACCACCCTTCCTTGCGGCTGCATCCACTAAGAGGCCGGCTGCAGGGGATGCATTCGGTATCCATCAACTTGAGCTATCGCATCACCCTGGAGCTGTTGATCGAGGGCCAAACCGTGATCCCGATCGATATCGGCGATCACGATGTGGTCTATCGGGCCTGATGCGGCGCCGCATCATCCGCCCCAGTTGACCGACACTGGACGCTCAGCATCCAGCAGCATCCAAAACCGATGGCGGCCAAAGGCGCAGCGAAGGGCAGCCTCAATGCCAAAAACCTAGAAGTCCTGGGGGCGGCCAGGCTGGCGGAGCTTCTTATCCTGCTCTGCGAGGGCAACAACGCCAGTAAGCGGCTGCTGCGGTTGGCGATGGCGGAGCACAAGGGGCCTGGGGAGATGGTGCGGGAGCTGCGTAAGCGGCTCGCCAGCATCGCCCGCTCGGGCAGCCTGCTCGACAACCACCAGCGCGATGATCTGCTGCAGGAGCTGGAGCGTCACCGCCAGGCGCTCAGCGGACCGATCGCGGCCCATGACGCCGCCCTGGCGGTGGAGCTGCTTTGGGAGCTGCTGGAGCTGTCGGAAGGGTTGATCGAACGCTGCGACGCAAGCGATGGCGTTGTGCGTGATTGGTTCCATCAGGTGAGCGCCAGCCTCGGCCAGGTGGCCAGCAAGGCCCCTGGCAGCAGCCAGGCTCTCGCCGATCAGGTGTATGCGGCGGTGGTGAGCAACGGCTACGGCCAGTTCGATCCGATCGTGCGCGATCTTGGCCCGGCCCTGGGAGCGGAGGGGCTGGCCCATCTGCGCCTGCGCCTGGAAAGCCTGCGTCAGCGCTCCACCGGCGCCACGGAGGCCAAAGCCCAGCCCAATTTGGTGGTGAGCATCGCCATGCTCGCCATCGCCGATGTGCTGGGCGATGCCGAGGCCTATCTGGCGGAGTATCGCGACCACCACCCCGAGGCGCTGATGGTGCCTGCGATCGCGGCCAAGGTGGCGGAGCGGCTCACCAATGCCGGCCGGGCGGAGGAGGCGCTGACCCTGCTGCAGGCGGCCGACCCGGCCCTGCGTCAGCGACGCGCTGGCGCCGAGGCCTGGTGCGATGCGCGGCTGGCGGCGCTGGATGCCCTCGGCCGCGGCGAGGAGGCCCAGGCCCAGCGCCTGGAGTTCGCCCTGCGGGAGCTCTCAGGCCGTCACCTGCGCGACTACCTCAAACGGCTGCCGGCCTTTGAAGACATGCCAGCAGAAGAGCGGGCCCTCGATCTGGTGGCGGAGCACGACGACCCGGAAGAGGCGCTCTGGTTTCTGCTGCATTGGCCGGAGCCGCACCGGGCCGCCCGGCTGGTGCTGGATACGCCGCAGCCCCTGAATGGCGATCGCTACATCCTGCTGGCGCCGCTGGCGGAGCTGCTGGAGAAACCCCATCCGCTGGCGGCCAGCCGTTGCCTGCGGGCGATGATCGATTTCACGCTCAAGCTGGCGCGTTCCAAGCGCTATTCCCACGCGGCCCGCCATCTCGAAACCTGCCACCGTTTGGCCTCATCCATCGAGAACTGGGGGGAGCTGGCCGATCACCGCAGCTATGTGGCCCAGCTTTGGCGTGATCACGGCCGCAAGTACGGCTTTTGGAGTGAGGTGCCCATAAAGATCCTTTCCGAACTCGAATCTGAACCTGAAGCCAAATCCAAAGCAGAGGCCAAAGCCAAAGCGAAGGCTGTGGTCGATCCAAGCCGGGAGTCCAAAGGGCTGGGCAGTCCTGGGCCCGCCGCCGCTGAAGCAGGATCTGTTCAGCTCGGGTTATGTTGAAAGGCACACTTCTTTGTTGACCTAATCCTCCCCAATCCGGCGACTAGAATTGTTGAGACCTCGAATGCGAACACGACAATGATCTACATTCACCTCTTCAACTGTGACTCGGTTGGGGTTCGTAGATTAGTAGAAAGTTTGTAGCATTGCTTGTGGGTGGTTTGCGGTCCCGCTCAATCCGGAGTTCGAAGGATCGGATTAGTCAGGCTGCGTACCTTCTCCTTCAATCGTGCTAGTGGCTGGCATGGTCATCCGATCTGGGTTGTGTATCGTGCTGAACGTGTAGTCGTCGGACCTGCAAGCCACGCCTATGATTGGGCGGCCTTTGCCTAAGAGCACTGCACTGCAATGGTTTTGCGGGTATTCATCCCGATGCCGCAGCGTGGTTCACGGAAAGCGAGGAAAGTCGGGGCGTGGTTCACGGAACCTCCCAATAAAGAGTGAGGCCTCACAGGAACAGAACACGGGCACGCTTCTCAGGGCACTGAGGAACGCTGCCTTCGACCTCGCCATACTTCGCGAATCTTCAGGTAGAGGACAGAGGCCGAGAGTATAAACGTGACTACGTTTGCAGCAATTAGTGGGCCATCTCCAAGCAAAACTCCATAGATTAACCAGCAGCAGATACCACTTACGAACATGACGTACATCAGAAGGGAGATGCTGCTCAAGTCAGGTGACTTTAGGGCTATTAATACTTGGGGCAGGAAGGAAGCGGTGGTCAAGCCTGCCGCCACATACCCGACGTAAGCTGCGATTTCGCTGTCCATGTGTGGGAGTTTCGCCCTTGCGCTTCGATGCTTCAAATCTTAGCGTTTCACAGGTAAATCGTCTCGTATGGGTGCTCGCAAGCATTGCTGGAGGCAGCGAATGAGGCTTAACCCTTCGGTCAAGCCGACGCGCACGGAGGGCGCAGCCCTCCGTGCGCGGCTTACCTCAAACGTTAGCTTCCAACTATGAACACCAATTTATTTGACATTACTTATGTGGGTATTTCCCTTTTTGTTTCCCACCCTGTGGGTTGCGGCCATGGCTATGTAGGAATCATCCTGTGGAAACAGTCAAGAGCTTTTGCTTAGGCGGCCCAATGAACGGGTACGCGCAAGTGTGATTCAAGTGCCGGAAGTCGAAGGCCCATTCCCTGCTGCAGTCCTGCTTCCAGGCTCGGGCAAACACACGCGTGAAGTTGAGATAGATGAGTATCCCTGGGGATCCAAGCTTGCAACTACTCTCTGCTCTAATTGTATTGCATTGATCAAGCTTGATGGTCCCGGAGCTGGCGCTAGTTGCGGCGAAAAGTTCCAGCTGGCGATTCAGGAATTGCTCGAAGATGTGAATGCAACCGTTCAAGCCTCCAAGGCTTATCCTATTGTTGACCCCAAACTAATAGGGCTTATTGGTCACAGCGAGTGAGGTAAGTTTGCATGCCTCATGGGCAAGCAAAATGCTGGTATGGATTTCCTGGTCCTAATGGCTGCGCCAGCTCGGCCTATGGGAGTGATAGTTCCCGAGCAATTCGAAGCAAACGTACTTGAGCTGGGCTTAATTACGCAAGCAGCATCAGCGGTATGAAACGACTTGACAATAGTTTTTCGCCGACTCAGCACAGAGCAAGCCGATGCTAAGTGGCGCATAATCATGCAGCAGTTCCAACAACATGAGTTGAGTCAGAAGACATATTTGAACGGGTCGGTTTTTTGGCAGAAAGGTCTTGATGCGTCTTGGATGAACCGTTTTGCGAGCCCTTGGTCTCACTCCCATCTTCAACTCAATCAAGCCTCCCTCGACCACAGCATTCGGGCTATCCCACAGCGCGTACTGGTGATGCAAGGATCTAGAAATATCCAGGTGAGCCCAAAGAAGGATTTCAGTCGACTGATAAAGTTGATGAAGGAATCGTCCATCAAGCACAGTGGCGTATTGTTCAACGGCATTGACCAAGTACCTGAGGTCAACTCTGCAGGAGCTGATGATGGCTATTATAAGGATATGTCTGTATTTGAGAGTAAAGTGCCATCTGCTATTACAGGCTGGATCAAAACACCGAAAGCTACAGGTGGAGGCAAGCCTTGACGGGTATGCCCTTTTTGATCAATGACTGGCTCTTTTAGTCGCTGATTCTTGCTTATTGAAAGACTCAGCTAACAATGCCATGCACCAGAGCCGCCACCTGCGGCGACGGTCTTTCACATGTTCATCCTGCGCTCAGGTAATGGCAGGCGTTGGCTCCAGCATGACGCCGAAAACCAGCCAGCGATCCCCAGCAACGAGGAGAAACGTCCCTTGTGTCACTCGGCAGGTCTGGCCAGTCTGGGACCATGTTCGGAGCACTACCAGGACTGATCTGGTGGTGGCTGGGGATTGGCACCTACCTGGCTCATGGCTCCGGATAAAGGCGGATCGCCTGGGCGCCAATCGCCCGCCAGTGGGAGGAGGGGGAGCTGGCAATCGCCTGCCAGCGCTCGTGATCGATCGCCAGCACGTCATCACCCACCAGGGCTTCACCCAGGGCTGCCTGAAAGTCCCGAATATCTGTAATCTCGAAGAGGTCTGTTGATCACCAATGCCGTCGCAGTCGGCTTCTGGTGAGGCTGATCACGGCGTTCCAGTCGCCTGCGCGAGCTGCAATCTCGACTTTCAGTCGGCCCTGGTCACCTGGGCAACAAAACGGCTGGCACCGTCAGTTCCCTCGCCCTGGCTGGCGGAACCACGCAAGCTCTTACCGTTACAGATCAACTGATCGAGATCGCAGTCCTGCTCGACGATTTGGGCCAGTGACGTGACCTTGTGCCTGACTTTCAGTTGGCCCTGCCCCAGTGCCCTGCTGCCCGGCTGGTTCGAGGGTCGTCCTCGCTGGCGTTTGTCCTGCACCTTGATGTCATCGAGTGCCACATGGTCGAGGCTCACCATGCCGGCCTCCTGGCAGAAGCGCAGGATCTGCACAAACAGCCCACTGGGCGCCTCGAGATTGCTGCGGTGGAACTCACTGATCCGGCTGTGATCCGGCTGCCGGTTGCCGGTCAGCATCCGGAAGCCAGATCCGCGTAACAGGCCCGCTCAATCCTGCGGGAGGAGACGATGCCGGCGCAGTAGGCGTAGAGCGGCAACAGCGTCATCATCTGCGGATTAAAACACTTCTCGCCGCGGGTATCCCTGCTCTGAGTAGGGATCCCTGCGGCGAGATCCAGCTCGTCGATCAGATCGAACAGGGAATACACCTGATGGTCATCCGGCAGCCAGTCACTCGGCGATGCCGGCAGCAGAGAGCTCTGCCCCGGAACCCAGGGGGCAAAAGGTCTACTACTGCGCGCAAGCCTTCGGCTAGGTCTTTTGCGTGCTCCATTCTCCCAGGCAGATTCATTGCTGTCACTTGGATCTGGGTAAATCGGGGGGCGTCTGCGGAGAGGCGCAACAGGCCCCTAGCCCGCAGGGCTTTCACTTGCGATAGATTAGTGTCTTAATTCATAACAGATTTTCATTTCTGCACTGAATCAGCTGCCTCCCTGGAGTGAAGGCGAGCATCTAACTTTGTAAATCCAAAATACAAGAGTAATTGTATTGTCATTTTTGGCGCATCTGCGTCAATATTATTTATATAAACTCTAGGAAAAGTGCTTCTGTGCGAGAGCGGGAATCTGGCTGTCAGGCAAGCATATAGGTAAACCATCTAAGGGCCAAAAAAGATAAATGCTTAGCACTGGCAACAGCTGCTTGCTGATCAATGCAAACGTAATGAGGTGGAAGGTATGTTTGGCACTGGCAAGTGAAGATATTCGCTGAATCTGACCATAGCCAAACTGAAGGACGGAGCCGATGACACAATTTCCATAAGCTTCCTGATGTGGGTGCCGATAAGATCCTAAGGCTGCTGCGGCTTTTTTTTATTCTATTTTTGTTCGGCTATAGAGTTTGTTGATGCCCCATGCGACGGCAAGCAGGGCAGCTAAGGAATCTGACATCAGATGAACTGATTTACAAGTCATCGTATAGGCGGAGTAGAGAAAAGTTCAATCGTGCATCCACAAAACCCAAGCCCTTGCATTGTTGGCTTGTATTTTTCAGGAAACTCTATGTAGTGCGGCCCAAATCCCACAAGTGCCGAATTGGCAGAGAATCTAGGCCTGGAAATGAAACAAGAGAAATAGGTATCTACCGGCTCATTCCAAAGAGGCATTAAGCTAGCAAACAGAACCCAACTATTTCCAGAGTCGAGTTTGGTATCGAAAGCAATGACGAACTCATCGCAAGAGAGCCAATAGCAGCACAGCTCTCGGCACTTCTAATGCTTTAATGATTCTTGCGAGCAGAAAATGGCTCGACATATCCTGGTTTGTTAGGCTTTAA
>DGYA01000028.1:36570-38254 GCA_002396505.1 Cyanobacteria bacterium UBA5018
ATCCTGGTTTGTTAGGCTTTAAGGCCTGAGACCAGTTTCATGGCAATGGGGTTGGCTTTTCAGGAAGCCATTGTTAGGGAACGCCAATCCAGTGTAAAAAGCAAGACAGTCAGCTTCAGTGGTAGAGCAGTCACGATTCCGGGAAAGCGCTCAATGCCAATGAATCATCGAACAAAACTCAGTATATCACGCACCTTTAAGTGTATCTCAAAACTTGCTAATTTGGCTATTTAGAGCTAGAGTCAAGCAGGCTACTGCAAAGCATTTCGCATTATAAGATCGGTGGGACATAAGGAAGCTCTTGAAAACCCGAGCCAGGGCCAATGGAGCCCTGATGCCGTATTGGCTCTCAGCTGGCTGGGTCGCCTCGAATTCGCGGTTTTCCAGAATCTCCCTAGTTTTTAAAAGCACCCTTAAAAAGACTTAATTACCCAGATCACTCCGTGAAGTGCCGCCCTAATCCCTGTGAAAGAGCGGAGTAGCTTGTGATGCCAAGCAATTTGAGACGACTTTCCCTGAGCAGCGGAGCGAGCTGGGTACTCAAGTAAATACAATAAAGCAAAAAAATGCAGCAAATAAAAACAAAAAAGCGCCGTAGCAAAAGCTACGGCGCCATAATTAAAAATCAGCCTAAGCCGATGATTTTTATTCCATTAATCTGGGAAAGCCCAGCAACTCCAATTCCACCAAGCACTCCGACGCCAACATTGGCGCCGTTATTGCCCTGTAATGAGCCAATAAGTGATGTGGAAATAGAAATTGTCGGGTCAATGACAATACCTGCGGAGCCACAAATGGTTTCAGCCTGCAAATCAGATAATTCGATCATGAGAAAATCCCAAGGAATACTAAAAGCCCATGAAGCGATTATCACGGGCGTCTCAGCAAGAACTATGTTCTAATTCAGACTGCAATAATGTTCGCAACACCGGCACTATTCTTTTGGTAGCTAAAGGCAGCACCGCCGCCGCCGAGGCCAAGGCCCACATTGGTGGCAGTGTTGCTTTGGCCAATATACACTTTATTGCTCACAAATTCAAAGGAGCTACCGCGGCCACCTGCAATCATTTCGGACTGAGAATCAGCCAGCAGATTCAAATTAGTCATGTACATTCTCCAAAAAAGATGGAAGGAAATGGGCTTGTGCCCAACCAACTCATAGGCAAAAGGGTTGGTAGCAAATGCTTTTTCTGCGATTGTACAGCAGTTCCGCTGCCATAATGATTGGCAAGGATACTCACCTGCGACTGCAGATTACACTTTCAATCTAAAAGCATCTATGCAAACAAGAACACGCAATAAACAAGAACACGCAATCCGCAATGACTGAGCCAGATACCAAGGCTGGCCAGGGCTAAATAAAGCCCACAATTTGTAGCATGATGACAAGCCAATCGGAGCCGCTGGTGGACCATTATCGCCAAGTCAGCGTTTAAAAAGAATTATACAACTTTTCCGTGGGATAAAATCTTGAACTTTGACGATCTTACATTCATGTAAGCTGTCCTGAAAATTCCAAGCTGCCATATAGAAGAAATAAATGGTTCAGGCGACTGTTCGCGTGCGAGGTCGAAAGCCATACCATAGCTGATCAGGAGTGGACATTTTCTCGGCATCACATCCTGTGGATTTACCTTATATGTGCGGGATGTTAAAATAAGGGCACCTCGAAAAATAGCTGATT
>DGYA01000094.1:0-11823 GCA_002396505.1 Cyanobacteria bacterium UBA5018
GAAGTTCCCCGGGGCCACCCGGCGCAGGCCTCGATACGGAACGTGGGAACCTGACATGGGGTGCTCTAGCCGCAGGCTTCCGCGCAGCGGTAGGGGAAAGTCACAAGTGGCCACAACCACGAGGGCGAATACCAATACCCACGGCAGGGGCGGAGCAGCCCGTAGTAGTGATGAAGGGGCTGTAATGGCTCTGGAGCGAAGGGGCTGCGTTATCCAATCCCAGCCAAAGCATCAACCAGTTCGCTGAGAGGAATGCGATTGGTTCAGAGAACAACGCGCTGCTATCAAAAAGTGGAGCCATTGGCATCACTTGTGGCGGTAATTTTGGGATAACAGGAGCCGTATGATGCGAGAGTGTCACGTACGGATCTGTGGCCGCATTGCATCTAAAAAACTGTTGACTGCGTAGGCTGTTGCCTCAGCTGAACTGTTGCCTCAGCTGAACTGTTGCCGCTATGGGCTGTGCTGTAGGGCTGTCTGTTGAGAAGCGAAAGGGGAGAGCGGCCGGCTCTGATCCGCAGCGCAGGCGGGCCGCCTTGGGCGCGGCTCACCAGCGCTACGGGGGCCTGAGTGCTGCAGGAAAGATGGCCTTGGTGGATGAGCTGGTGGTGATCACCGGCTATCACAGTTCCGGGCAGCTACCACGAGGGTCAGCTGCGCTCAATGGAGCGGCGCGTCAAGGAATGGCGAACAGCCCGAGCAGAGCGGCTGCTGGGGATTATGCGATCAGCAGGAAAGGGGACGCAGACAGAGGAAACGACCAATTCTATCGCGATACTAAATAATGGTAACATTTAATGATGCAAAGCGCTGGCTCGGTTTTCGCTGTCGGCTGACACCAACTGCCACCACAAGGCTGTCGTCACCGGCGGCAAGCACCCCAGCGATCTTCCGCAGTTCCGCTGGATCAACACCCTGCTGGGCAACTTCAAGACCAGCTTCAGCGGTACCTTACACGCCTTCAACTTTGATAAGTACGCCAAGCGCTACCTGGGCGGCTACTGCTTCCGATTCAACCGTCGCTTCTCGATGGCTGGGATGACCGAACGCATCGCCAATGCGGTCTGCTGTTGCATGCCGCTCTCAGAACGGGATCTCAGGGTCGCGGAGGCTTATGGGTAATCAAGAAACAACTTGTCGCGATGGACCAGAAAGACCTGGAGAGCTACCGGAAACTACTTGCCAGAAGCGATGATAATGAGCATGCCGCCATTGCGCATTTAGCCCATCCTCATCACTAACCAGTAGCAAGCCTTCGTGCTGCACCCTCGTGGCCATCTCCTGCATCACTGAAGCGACATGAAATTGCAATCGCTATTTCATGTCCATAGCCGGCAGACTCTTGAGCGATCCCGGAGCTGAAAGCACCCAACTGCCCTACGTATATCAAGTAGTTGATATGCTAACTGCTTGGCAAGCGCCATTTCATCGCCTCAACTCGATCACGTAAACCAAAGGTTTCCTTGGCAATCTGAATGCCCCGAGTCAGCCAATCTCTGGTATTTGATCCGCAGCGAGTAAGTGCCCAGCCCCCTGTCACCTTTGGTGCTGGCCGCCGACAACCCCGCCCAGGCTTGCGATGTTCTATGCAGGCGTGGTGCAGGTTCCGTGCGACCCGGCCAGAGCCGTTCCCATTGTTGATGAGGTGATCAGGCCGCGTTCCATTGCTGAGTGAATCAGGCCCCTGCCCTGGCTGTACCCAGCCCTTGCACCTTCGACAGCAGCCCTGGCCCGTCCAGCCGCCAGCCGCAGCTGCTTAATTCTGCGGGCATGTGCAGACGGCTTGGCTGTTGGTAAATGTGCTCCTTTGGGTTGGCTGCTTTCTGGCTCCAGCCGGGAAGCCCCCTTGCTCGTGACCTTCGCTCGCCTGACCACGGCCACTGGCACCCCGCCGGTGCCTGCTTTCAACCGCAGCCCGATCAACCCCTGAGGGCGCAGCCCCCCGGCCACCAGATCGGCGCTCAGCAGGTGGGGGCTCTCTTGGATCCGCTCGCGCGGCTGTTCGATCTCCTGATCTGTGAAGGCTCGCAGCACCCCCGAAAGCCTTCTCGCCTGGCTAGATCCCTGTCTGCGACTGGCTTCTTGAAACGCCCCCTGTGTGATTCGAACACACGACCGGCTGCTTAGAAGGCAGCTGCTCTATCCAGCTGAGCTAAGGGAGCCCGTCGCCAAGCGGCGAACTGGAGGCATTGTGCCAGCGCTGCCGACCATGGACCCTACAGTTGCCTGCTGAACACATTGCCTGCCATGGCTGCCTCCCGGCTCAGCGACAGCCAGAAGAGCGAGCTGGTGGCTCGTTACCGCGCCGGGGAGGGCAGTGCCGATCTGGCCGCCGTCTACGGCTGCAGTGCCAATACGGTCAGTAGGACCGTTAAAGCGGCTTTGCCGCCCCGTGAGTACGAACAGCTGAAACAGGATCGAGCTCGCGGTCTCAAGCCCCCCTTGGCGCCGCTGGAGATCTCAGGTGCCCCCCAGCCGCTTCCGCTGACGGCGTTTGATGCTGCGGCAGTGCCGGACCAGGCCGCTCAGGCTTCACCCATAGCCCCAGCTCAGCTCGTCGTCAGCGATCAGCAGATCAGCCAGTTCGGCCTTGAGATTCCCCCAGCAGCTAGACAACAGTGGCCTGATCCCGATCCAGTTCAAGATCTGGATCGGTATCAGGCCGTCGAACTGGCCATTGAAGGCACCGACGACTGCGTCGTGGCCAATACCGACGACTTCGTCTCGGCCGACACAGACGACTTCGTCGTGGCCGACACAGACGACTTCGTCTCGGCCGACATAGACGACTTCGTCGTGGCCGACACAGACGACTTCGTCGTGGCCGTCGATACCGCCATCGAGCAGCCCAGCGCCGCAGCTTTTGATGGCAGTGATGGCAGTGATGGCAGTGATGGCAAAGACAGCGAAGATCAGGACAGCGACGACAATGGTGTTTACGGGGCGAATGATGATGTCGATAAGCTGGATGAAGAGGGTGACAATCGAGACAACGAAGATGAAGACGACGATGGGGATGAATTCACTGGAGACGAAGTAGAGGTATTTCTGTCGGTAGGTGAGCCGGATGAAGATGGTGACGATCGAGACGACGATGAGCTGGATGAAGAGGATGAAGATGAATTTGCTGGCGATGAAGACGAGATGTTGCTGGCGGTGGCCGTTACCGAACAGCGCCTGCAACCGGTAAGTTGCCAGCCCTTGAAGGATGCGCCGCTGCCAGCCAGCGTCTACATGCTGGTGGACAAGACTGTGGAGCTGGAGGCACGCCCGCTGAAGGAGTTTCCGGAGTTGGGACTGCTGCCCCCCGAGGAGGAGGAGCTCCAGGCGCTGCAGGTGTTCGTCAATCCCCGCCAGGCCAAGCGCCACTGCGGTCGCAGCCAGCGGGTGATCAAAATTCCCGATACCCGCATCTTTGTGCGCACCGCCAACCATCTGCTGGCTCAGGGCATCAGTCGCTTGGTGATCGAGAACAGCCTTTATTCCCTGCCAGGCGCCTGATCGTCGCTGGGCACCAGCAGCGCTGCAGCTACGCCACCGCCCACCACGCCGATCACCAGAGCCACCCCCACCAGGAATCCCACCGGCAGCGGTGCTGTTCGGCCGGTGCCGAGATTGAGCCGGGGGCGCTGCTCCAGGTTCTGGGCTCCTAAGCAAAGGATCAGCAGCAGCAGTGCTCCACCCAGAAAACTGGCGAGCAAGAGTCGCAGGCGCAGCAGCATTAAGAGGGCTCCAGTCGCCTCGGCTGATGGGGAGTTTGGCCGATCACCACCGCCCATGGGCCATTCGGTGGTACGGCCAGCCGTGAACGCTGCTCTCAGGCTGTGATTGACAACCGCGCAACCGGGCAGCCGCCAGGGGTTTATTCGGCGGTTGAACCGCCGTGCAGCAGGGCATAGAGGGCGCGCCTGTTGTGACCAGTGCTCTCCGCCAGCACACGGGCCGCATCCTTGCGGCTGTGTCCAGCTGCGATCAGGTGCTCCAGTTGCAGCCTGAGGCTCCCTTCCTCCCAGACCGCCGCTGGTGGCTCCGGCGCTCCGCCCAGCACCAGCGTGCATTCCCCCAGCGGCGCAATCTGGCGGAAGTGGGCCAGTGCGGCGCTCACCGTGGGCCCCACCTGTTCCTCGTGGCGTTTGGTCAGCTCCCTTGCCACCCGCAGCGGTCGGTCCCCCAGCAGCTCCAGCAGATCCTCCAGCAGCTCCAGCAGTCGATGGGGCGCCTCGAACAGCACCATCGTGCGGCGTTCCGCCAGCAGTTCCTGCAGCCTCTGCCGGCGCTGGCTGGATTTGGCGGGCAAAAACCCCTCAAAGCAGAATCTTCCGCTCGGCAGACCGCTGCTCACCAGGGCCGTGGTCACAGCAGAGGGGCCTGGGATGCAGACCACCGGCAGCCCCGCCTGCCGGGCGGCTGCAACCAAGGCCTCACCGGGGTCGGAAATTCCTGGCAGGCCGGCGTCGCTGACCACGGCGATGGCCTCGCCCGCCTCCAGAGCGGCCAGCAGCTCTGGGATGCGGCTGAGTTGGTTGTGCTGGTGGAAACTCAACAGCGGCGGACCGCCCGCGGCGCGGCTGAGGCCCAAATGGTGCAAAAGCAGGCCACTGCGGCGGGTGTCTTCACAGGCGATCCGCTGCACCCCGGCCAGCACCCGCTGCGCCCTGGGCGTCAGATCACCCAGATTGCCGATTGGGGTGCCCACCAGGTACAGCACCCCGGCGACAGGTTCGCTGCCGTCGGTCAAAATGCTCATCAGCGGTGCTCTGGCGCCGGTTGTTTTCGAACTACATGATGCCGGCTTCTCTGGATCGTCCACCCGCCAGTCCCCTGCCGGCTGTGCCACTCCCCGCAGGCGTGTCGATCGAACAGCTGCTGGTGGAGTTGCGCCGGCTCAGTTGGGGCGCAGCTGACATCCTGCTGGCCTATGGCAGCGGGCAGCAGCCCCCCTACGGCTTCCCGCCGGCCCTAAGCGTGGAAGACGGCGGCGATGGCCCCGTCAGTGCCGCCGATCTGGCCGTGAATCAATGGCTGTTGGAGGGCCTGGCGGCCTCCTTCCCCGACGCCGGCTGGATTCTGCTCAGTGAGGAGACGGCCAAGCAACAGCTCATACCCGGACAGCCCTTGGATGCCGAGTGGCTGTGGATTTTGGATCCCCTCGATGGCACAAAGGATTTTCTGCAGGGCACAGGCGAATACGCCGTGCATCTGGCGCTGACCCATGGGGGTAACCCCGTACTGGGGGTGGTGATGTTGCCTGAGATGGAGCAACTCTGGATGGGCCTGCTTGCGGCGGACGGTACGGGCAGTGCCTGGTGCGAAAACCGGGCCGGCGAGATCGTGCCGGTGAGCTTCAGCCAGCGGCATGCCTGCCCTGAGCTGGTGCTCGTGGCTAGCCGTAACCACCGCGATGCCCGCCTGGAGCAGCTGCTGGAGGCCCTGGCCTTGGGCGATACCCAGGCCATCGGCAGCGTGGGTGGCAAGGTGGCCACCATCCTGCGCGGCGAGACGGATTTATATATCTCCTTGTCGGGCCGCAGTGCCCCGAAAGACTGGGATATGGCGGCGCCTGACGCGGTGCTGCGCGCTGCCGGAGGCTGTTTTACCCATGCCGACGGCCGCCCCCTCCGCTACAACACCGGCGACGTCCGCCAGGCGGGCTGTCTGATCGCCAGCCACGGCCCCAGCCATGCTGAACTTTGCAGCAAAACGGCAGAGGCCATGGCCGTTATCGATCCTGGCTTTGCCCTGTAAACCAAGTTTTTTTTGGGTGAGGTAGCTCGATTTTTTGAGGCGCCCATAGACAAAAAGCCAGGGATCAGCAAACTGAGCCCTGGCCAGCAGTGTTGATTAGGCCGAAATCCTCGAATTACGAAGCTTTTCGGCCTGGCGTCTTAAGCGGGAAGTTCGCCCTGGGGAACTCCACGCAAAGTGAGATTGATGCGACCACGGTTGTCGATTTCCCGTACTCTCACGGTTACCTGATCGCCTACATTCACTACATCTTCCACTTTCTCTACTCGAGACTCGCTCAACTGGGAGATGTGGATCATGCCCTCTTTGCCCGGCAGGATCTCCACGAATGCACCGATCGGAATCACCCGAGTTACTGCGCCGGTAAACACTTCTCCCTCGCTAACGCGGCGGGTGAGGCCTTCGATGATCCGCTGGGCTTCTTCTGCCGCAGCACCATCGTGGCTGGCAATAGTAACCACACCACCATCTTCGATGTCGATCTTGGTGTTAGTACGCTCGGTGATGCCCTTGATCGTGCGGCCGCCGGGACCAATCACGGTGCCGATCAGTTCCGGATCAATGCGGAAACTGAGCAGGCGAGGCGCGTGGGGGCTAAGGGTATTGCGGGGCTGGTCGATTGCCTCCAGCATCTTTTCAAGGATATGCAGACGGGCGGGGCGAGCTTGATTGATCGCATCACCAATGGTCTTCATCGCCAAACCAGGGATCTTCATATCCATCTGCAGAGCAGTGATCCCCTTTTCAGTGCCGGCCACCTTGAAATCCATGTCTCCCAGGAAATCTTCGATTCCCTGGATATCGGTGAGGATGCGAATGTCATCCCCCTCTTTAATCAAGCCCATGGCGGCGCCACTTACAGGTGCCTTGAGCGGCACCCCTGCATCCATCAAGGCCAGGGTGCTGCCACAGACGGAACCCATCGAGGTGGAACCGTTGGAGCTGAGCACCTCGCTCACCACCCGGAGTACGTAGGGGAAGGATTCCTTCGGCGGCAGCACCGGCAGCAGAGCCCGTTCAGCCAGGGCGCCGTGGCCGATCTCGCGACGACCAGGGCTGCGCATCGGCCGGGTTTCCCCCACTGAGTAGGGAGGAAAGTTGTAGTGGTGCAGATAGGTTTTTTCGTTGGACGGGTTGAGATCGTCCATCTCCTGGGCATCGCTGGGCGTGCCGAGGGTGGCGGTGGAGAGCACCTGGGTGAGGCCCCGCTGGAACAGGCCCGATCCATGCACGCGCTTGGGCAGCACACCCACGGCCGCACTGATCGGCCGCACTTCATCGAGGGCACGGCCATCGATGCGCTTGCCGTCCTGGAGGATCTGCAGGCGCATCAGCTTCTTGGTGAGGCTCTTGTAGCTGTTCGCCAGGGCCTTGGAGTTGCCACTGACAGCCAGCTTCACAGCGTCATCGTCCTTGAGACTGGCGATCGCCTGGCTTACCGAAGCCTTGACCTGATCGAGCTTGGCATCCCGCTCTGCCTTGGTTTGGTCGAACTGCTTGAGGATCTTGCCAATCTCCTTGGCGCATTCCTGCTCCAGGAATGCCGGCAGAATCGCATCCTCTTGGTATTTCTCGGGCAGGATTTGCTTGATGCCCAGGTCTTGAAGCAGGGTCTGCTGGGCCCTGATCAGTTCGCCGATCGCCTCGTAGCCAAAATCAATGGCCTCGATCACGTCCTGTTCCGGCAGCTGACTGGCGCCTGCCTCCACCATCACCACGCCATCGGGGGTGCCGGCCACGATCAGGTCGAGCTCGGAACGATCAATTTCTCGGTAGCTGGGGTTGAGCACGAAGTCGTCGCCCAGCAGGCCAACCCTGACAGCGGCCATGGGGCCGTAGAAGGGAATTTGGGCCAACAGGGTGGCTACCGAGGCACCGGTGGCCGCCAGCACGTCGGGGGGCACCCGCTCATCCAGCGACATGCAGGTCGCCACGATCTGCAGATCGTCGCGCATCCAGCTGGGAAACAGGGGGCGGATCGGCCGGTCGATCAGGCGCGCGATCAAGGTGGCTCGCTCGGGCGGACGGCTCTCGCGCCGCATGAAGCTGCCCGGGATGCGACCGGCGGCATACAGCCGCTCCTCGTAGTCGCAGGTGAGGGGGAGGAAGTCGATGCCCTCGCGAGCATTGGCGCGGGTGGCCGTCACCAGGACGGCCGTGTCTCCGCATTCGATCATCACCGAGCCCCCGGCTTGAGGGGCGTAGCGACCAGTGGTCAGCCGGATCTCCCGACCATCAAAGGAGATCGACTGAGATTGTCCTTGCACGTGGGCTTATGTCCGTTTTGTTGTCCCTGACGATTCTTACATCCGGACCTGTCACCCTGGCCAGCCGCCAGCGAGGCAGCGCGGCAAGCCCAACAAAAAAGCGCCCAGAGGGCGCTTTGACGCTGGCTGATCAGGTGGCTGGGCCGGCAGGTCCCTGACTCACCAGGAAGACTTGACTACGCCCGGCAGCTCGCCCTTGTGAGCCCGCTCGCGCAGTTGGTTGCGGCAGAGACCGAAGTCGCGGTAGTAGCCGCGGGGCTTGCCGGTGGCCCAGCAGCGGTTGCGCAGTCTGGTAAGGGAGCTATTGCGGGGCAGCTCCTGGATCTTGCGGTGGATCTCGAGGCGCTCCATCGGATCAGCTGCAGCCTCAAACGAGGCTTTGAGCGCGGCACGCTTGACGGCGAAGCGATCCACAATTTTTTTGCGCTTCACATCGCGCGCAATCATCGACTTCTTCGCCATGCGGCCTGGAGTGGATGGAATCGGTAAGGATCAACCATAGCCTGTGGCCAGCCAGCTGCCCTTTGCCTGGGGAGCGCACCTAGCGACCCTGGTCAGCCCAGCAGGCAGAGGTTGGCGATGGGACATTGGCCGCACTGAAGCACCAGGGCCTTGCAGACCGCTCGGCCGTGGAAGGTCAAGCGGTTAGCCGGTTAGCAGCGCTTAGCCGATTAGCGGCTGCTATCGGCTGGGAGGCGCCCCCGGCTGGGAGGCGTCCCCGGCTGGGTAGCTCAATGGCCCAGGAGTTGCTGCACTGCGGGCAGTTGGGAGGTGTCCTTGACGATCAACACCAGGCTCAAGCCCACCAGAAACACGAAGCCCGACTGCATGAACGCCAGCTGCAGCTTGTCTGGCAAAGGCCGGCCCCGCAGGCCTTCCAGCAGCAGCAGCGCCAGTTGCCCGCCATCCAGCAGGGGCAGGGGCAGCGAGTTCAGCACCGCCAGGTTGATCGAGATCAAGGCGGCGAACATGAACAGGCTGCCGCCCCCTTGGTGGGCCAGGGATGCGCCCATTTCCACGATCTTGATCGGACCAGACACCTGACTGGCGTTTTCGCCGAAGTGGGTGATCAGGGCCCCGAAGCCGGCCGCGGTGCGCTGGGTGAGCACAAACAGGTCATGGTTAGCCCGCTGGATCGGCTCCAGGGGGCCGTGGGGGCGGCGGAAACTCTCGCTGCCATTCGGCTGCAGCTGGGCTCCGATCCGCCCGAGACCAGCCACATCCGCTGGGGTGAGCTGCAGCTGAACGGCCTGGCCGTGACGATCAGCCCGCAGGCTGAGGCTGCGGTTGGGGCTGGTCTTGATCGCCTCCACCAGCTGGGCCACGGCATTGCTGCCACCGCCGATGTTGACGCCATTGAGCTCCGTAATTCGATCTCCCAGCTCCAGGCCTGCCTGGGCTGCGGCCAGGCCGGGTTGCACGCCGGCCACCAGCACGCCCGGTTGATTACTGATGCCAGAGGGGATGCCCACCACCACTCCCTGGGCCACCAACACCAGCCAGGCCAGGGCGAGGTTGGCGATTACACCAGCCGCGATCACCAGGGCCCGCTGGTGCAGGGGGCGGTTGGAGAGCAGGTTGGGGTCATCCTTGGCAATGGCGCTTTCCTCGTCGTCGTCTGGGAAAGCCACAAAACCGCCGAGCGGAATGGCCCGCAAGGCAAATTGCACGCCGCGGCGCTGGCGCTGCAGCAGTACCGGCCCGAAACCGATCGAGAAGCCACTTACCCGGATGCCCTGCCAGGTGGCGGCAAAGAAGTGGCCCGCTTCATGCACCACGATCAGCAGGGCCAAAATCGCCAAAGCAGCCAAAACACCCATCTAGACCCACCCGACACTCGCTCCATTGTGAAGGGAGCCGTCCGGGAGTGCGCCATCGCAGGGGGCAAATCCCGGCCAACCCCGCTTCGCCCTGCTCAGCGGTTGCCAAGCCTGCTAAGCCCCGATTGCTCCCACCAAGCCCCGATTGCTCACACGAAGCCCTGATTGATCCCAATAAGCCCTGATTGATCCCAACAAGCACTGATCAATTCTGGTCAGCATTAAGGGAACGTCGAAAAATTGACCCTGGCGTAAAATTGACCCTGGCGTAGCAGCCGGGGCCTGAAGCCCCTATCGCGAATGGGGATTTATTCCCCGACGCGGGGCGAAGCCGGCATTTTTCGAGGTGCCCCTAATCAATTGCGCTCAGCGCCAATTAATCCGCCGTAATGCTAATCCACATGCTAATCCGCCGTAATCCGATCGGACCCGAAATAGGGCCACAGGGCGGCGGGCAAGCTGACGCTGCCATCAGCTTGTTGACCTGTTTCCAGCAGGGCGGCCATCGTGCGGCCTACGGCCAGACCGCTGCCATTGAGGGTGTGCACCAGTTGGGTGCCCTTAGCGTCTTTGCAGCGGATAGAAGAGCGGCGGGCTTGGAAGTCTGCGCAGGTGCTGCAGCTGGAAATCTCCCGGTAGGTGCCGGCGCCGGGTAGCCAGACCTCCAAATCGAAGGTCCGGGCCGCCGAAAAGCCCAGGTCTCCGGTGCAGAGCTCCATCTTGCGGTAGGGCAGCTCCAGGGCCTCCAGCACCGCCTCGGCATCGGCGGTGAGGGCGGCGTGGGCCTGCTCCGAGTGCTGGGGATGGACAAACCAGTACAACTCCACCTTGTTGAATTGGTGTAGCCGGATCAGTCCGCGCGTATCGCGGCCATAGCTGCCCGCTTCCCGCCGGAAGCAGGGGGTATAGGCCACGTAGCGCAGCGGCAGTTGATCGCCCGGCAGCACCTCATCGCGGTGAAATGAGGTGATCGGCACCTCGGCTGTGGGCGTCAGCCAGAGGTCGTCGTCGGCACAGCGAAAGCTCTCCTCGGCGAACTTCGGCAGCTGACCGGAACCGGTGAGGCTGGCGCTGTTCACCAGGATCGGCGGCAAGACCTCGCGATAGCCCTTGCGGCTATGCAGGTCGAGCATGAACTGGATCAGGCAGCGCTCCAGTCGAGCCCCCTGGCCCAGCAGGGTGATGAAGCGACTCTGGGCAATGCGCACCGAGCGCTCGGTTTCAAACAGTCCCAGGCGCTCGCCAATTTGCCAGTGTTCTTCCAATCCCACTTCCACTCGGGGCGCACCCCAGCGCTTTACCTCCACGTTGTCGGCCTCGTGGCGGCCATCGGGGGTCTGGGCGGAAGGCAGGTTGGGCAGGGCGGCGATCTCGGCGTGGAGTCGGCTGGCCAAGGCCTTTTCCTGCTCCTCCAGGGCGGCCACCTGCTGCTTGATTCGATTGCCTTGTTCGCGCAGCTGCTGCACGGCTGGTGAATCGGCAGTCGCCCCGGATCGGATGCATAGGCCCACTTCCTTGCCGATGCGATTGCCCTCAGCCTGGAGGTCGCTGCGCTGTTCCTGGAGATCCCGCTCTTGGCTGGCGAGCCGCTGCAGGGCTTGGATATCTAGCTGCATGCCGCGCCGGCCCAGCTGAGTGGCGATCAGCTCGGGATTGGTGCGCAGCAGGCGCTGATCCAGCACGGTCATCGGGCAAGTGGCCCGAGCCTAGGGACAGGCCGTGCCGCAAACTGCACCAGTGAGCTGACGCCAATCCCGGGAGCTGACGCCGATCCCGGGAGCTGACGCCGATCCGGTTGATTCGATTGCCTTGTTCGCGCAGCTGCTGCACGGCTGGTGAATCGGCAGTCGCCCCGGATCGGACGCATAGGCCCACTTCCTTGCCGATGCGATTGCCCTCAGCCTGGAGGTCGCTGCGCTGTTCCTGGAGATCCCGCTCTTGGCTGGCGAGCCGCTGCAGGGCCTGAATATCTAGCTGCATGCCGCGCCGGC
>DGYA01000094.1:12102-17176 GCA_002396505.1 Cyanobacteria bacterium UBA5018
CGAGCCTAGGGACAGGCCGTGCCGCCAACTGCACCAGTGAGCTGACGCCAATCCCGGGAGCTGACGCCGATCCCGGGAGCTGACGCCGATCCGGGCAGCAGCGGCGCTCAGAGCACCTGCACCACTTCAGACACTTCGGGAATCGCTTCGCGCAACTTGCGCTCCAGGCCCATTTTGAGGGTCATGGTGCTGCTGGGGCAGGAGCCGCAGGCCCCCTGGAGGCGCACCTTCACGATCGGGCCGTCGATCTCCACCACTTCGACGTTGCCGCCATCGGCCATCAAGTAGGGGCGCACCTCATCGAGGGCCCGTTCCACGTTGGCCAGGGTGAGTGCCCGCGGATCGTCCTGGGCAGCTGCTGGGTTGGCGGCGTCGCTGACGGTAAGCGGCGCGGTTTCGGTAGTCATGGCTCAGGGGCGGGCGTGGACTGAGCTTAGGTAGGGCAGGTGCGCCCTGGCCCGATCTGCAGAGGCCTCGGGCCGACTGCCTAGGATCGATCAACCTCCCGAGCGCCCGCTTAGCACTGCGGAAGCCGGCCCTGTACCTGCGCAATGACCGACGTTCCCGTCTCGCGGATCCGCAATTTCTGCATTATCGCCCACATCGACCATGGGAAGTCGACCCTGGCCGACCGTCTGCTGCAGGAGACGGGAACAGTGGCGGCACGCGATATGCAGGAACAGTTTCTAGACAATATGGAACTGGAGCGGGAGCGCGGCATCACGATTAAGCTCCAGGCCGCCCGGATGGAATATAAGGCTGCCGACGGGGAGATCTACATCCTGAATCTAATTGACACCCCTGGGCATGTCGACTTTTCCTATGAGGTAAGCCGCTCGCTGCAGGCCTGTGAAGGAGCTCTGCTGGTGGTAGACGCCAGCCAAGGGGTGGAAGCTCAGACCCTGGCCAATGTCTACCTCGCCCTGGCCAGTGATCTGGAAATTATTCCCGTACTCAATAAAATAGATCTTCCCGGAGCGGATCCAGAACGCATAAAAGAGGAAATCGAGTCAATTATCGGCCTGGATTGCTCTCAATCGATCGCCTGCTCAGCCAAGACAGGCCTAGGCGTGTCCGCCATCCTGCAGGCGGTGGTGGATCGGGTTCCAGCGCCAGCCGACCGGCTCAAAGAGCCGCTCAAGGCGTTGATTTTTGACTCCTATTACGACCCCTATCGCGGTGTAATTGTTTACTTCCGGTTGATGAGCGGCATGCTCAGTCGCAAGGACCGGGTGCTGCTGATGGCCAGTGGCAAAACCTACGAACTAGACGAGGTGGGCGTGATGGCCCCCGATCAGAGACAGGTGGATTCTCTACATGCTGGTGAAGTGGGTTATCTCGCGGCTTCGATCAAGGCAGTTGCCGATGCCCGAGTCGGCGACACGATCACCCTGGCCAACAATCCGGCCAGTGAGCCCCTGCCTGGCTACACCGAGGCGAAGCCGATGGTGTTTTGTGGCCTGTTCCCCACCGACGCCGACCAGTATCCCGATTTGCGGGAAGCCCTGGACAAATTGCAGCTATCTGATGCGGCCCTGAAGTATGAGCCAGAAACCAGCAGCGCCATGGGCTTTGGTTTCCGCTGTGGCTTCCTGGGCCTGCTGCACATGGAGATCGTGCAGGAGAGGCTAGAGCGCGAGTACGACCTAGACCTGATCGTTACGGCTCCCTCCGTTATCTATCAAGTGAATATGATGGATGGCTGCACGATCATGGTGGACAATCCGGCTACTCTGCCAGATCCACAGAAAAGGGAATCAATAGAAGAGCCTTATGTAAAGCTGGAAATATATACGCCAAATACTTACAACGGGGCCCTGATGGAGCTCTGCCAAGAGCGGCGAGGCGAGTTTATTGACATGAAATATATCACCACTGGTCGGGTAACCCTTCACTACGAAATGCCCCTAGCCGAAGTGGTGACCGACTTTTTTGACCAGATGAAAAGTCGCACCAAGGGATATGCTTCTATGGAATACCAGCTCATCGGCTACCGCAAAAACGAGCTAGTTAGGCTAGATGTACTAATAAATGGCGAGAAGGCGGATCCCCTTACCACAATCGTGCATCGGGACAAGGCTTACAATGTGGGCAAAGGCCTGGTGGAAAAATTAAAAGAGCTGATCCCTAGGCAGCAGTTCAAAATTCCAATCCAGGCATCTATCGGCAGTCGTATTATTGCCAGCGAGAGTATTAGCGCCATCCGCAAAGATGTGCTAGCAAAGTGCTACGGTGGCGATATATCGCGCAAGAAGAAACTGCTCCAGAAGCAGGCCAAGGGCAAAAAGCGCATGAAGGCGATGGGAAAAGTGGAAGTTCCCCAGGAAGCATTTATGGCTGTGCTAAAGCTGAATCAACCCAGCTAGTTCGGCAGTGCCCCTCAGCCGAGCTAACTAGATTAACTGCCCAAGCTCCCTGCCCAGGCTCGCCATAACACTTTGCTACATTTTGATGCTAACTGGCGCAAATACGCGGCAACTTTGATGAAATAATTTAGCTCTGCTCGCCATTCTCACCCATATTTCTGGCATTGATCGCCTGCCCGCCAGTCTTTGATTTCTAAATTCTCGATAGCCCGTGGCTCCATGGCGCGATCTCGCCGGCGCCTGATCGCCCAGTCTCATCTGGCAGAGCAGCCTACTGGTGTATTAGGACGAATGGGAGTAAGAGTTGATATCTCTGAGGAGGTTGGTTTCATTTTGCCTCTGGCCGTACTTATGAGCCTCGTCTTGCTGTTAGGCAGCTTATCTATGCAGGGGGTTGTGCTTCAACGGCAAATAAGTGACTCAATTTTACTAAAGAGCCGCGTTCGGGATGACGGACTAGCCTCCTCGGCGCAGATAGTAGCCGGAGCGCTACAGTTAAGTGGGAGCTGTCTGCTCAATAAAGATTACAGAAAATGGAATGGTGAAAAATGCTATAATGCCTATTCGTCATACCTCACGGGCTCAATCGCCGACGGTAAATATCGAGTAACGAATTATCAATACAGTCAAAATGATTCGGATGCTCAAGCTTCCAGCGGCGATCTCACGATCAGCTGGAACTCTGGCTCTAGGGCAACCGAAAAAACTTTTACTATATCCATCGATTCAAGCATCGATCCGCCGAGGCTTCTGGGGGTGACACCATGAATTTGCTAGAGCCACTTACGGCTGGGGTAATTTTCTTTATTGCATTACTTGCTTCACTACAGATCGATGCATACATCGCTCAATCCAGTAATGGCCAGGCAAGCCGCCAGGAGTTGGGCTCGGCGGCCGATGCCGCCATGCTGGCCAGCCAGGCGCTGGCCAGTAATTTAAGTCAGCCACCTAACTCTCCTTTTCCTATTCCTGATTGTAGATCAGCAGCTAGCGCCCTGGCTAAAGAGATTAATGATGCTTCAGTAGCAACTATTGACGACATCACTGTGACTCGCTCGGCAACTGACCAGGGCATCTTGGTACTCGTCGAGGTTAAGGCTGACAAGCTGGCCACCCGCCAGCGCTGGCTCAGCCCGGCGGCCTATGGGCTCTGCAGCAGTAACAGCTAGGCAGCACTTTGGTGACAGTCTCTGGTGGGCTTGCTTTTTTGACTTACCAGCATCGGCCCATTTGTTTAGGGAAGCTCTGAAAAACCCGAGCCAAGGCCTATTGTGTCCTGATGCCGTAATGGCTCTCAGCTGGCTGGGGCGACGAAATGACAGTTGTTTAGAGCCTCCTTAGGCTTGGCGACAACAATTCAATCCCTTTCAAAGATGTGTTTCGCATCCTGCCCATGACTCGAAGCGTAATTGGCGCCATCAATGCCAATGACAATTTAGGATCAGATGGTAATTGCTGGCTTAAGCCCCTTGGGCAGTCCCTGTTTTCCCCGTGCCAGGCGAGGGGATTTACCCTGCCTGAATTGCTGGTGGTCGTAATAATTCTGGCGATTTTAACGACCCTGGGAATGAACATCGGCAGCGGTTATCTGAAGAGGCAGCAGCTGGAAGGGGCGACGCGTCGTTTGATCCTAGGCCTAGAACAGGGGCGCGATGCGGCCCGCCGCCAGGGGGCAGCCTGTGCCCTGCAACTCACCGCCGCCGGCTCAGCCTCCGGCTGGGCTCAGCCAGCTAGTAGCAACCCCGACCCTTGCCCGGTGGCCAGCCTGCCGCTCATGGAGTCAACGGGTTGGCCTGGTCAAGCTGAGTTGCAATTTGCCCATAATTTTTCAGGGCCGGTGATCTTCACCGCCAATGGCCTTGTGAATAGCGGCGGCACTGCCGTGCTGGCCATCGCTGGTACAGATCTGGTGCGCTGTGTGGTGGTGTCAGCCGTGGTGGGGGTGATGCGTGCTGGCAGCTATGCCGGTGCCATTACCCAGTCTCCAAGTGCTTCCAGCTGCAAACCGGATTCAAGGCTTTGACCCCAATGGCTGTAAGTTCATCGACCTCCTGCTATCGGCATCGACATCGGCACCGACTCCCCGACCGCTTTTTAACCAGGAGGGGCTTCACCCTGGTGGAGCTGCTAGCGGGCATCAGCCTGGGAGTGATGATCAGCATGGTGATCATCGACGCCTTAATGGCGGAAACGGGTAACAGCATTCGCTTGGCGCGGGTGTGGCGTGAGCGTGCCGCCACCCTGCGGGTGTTGGAGATGATGCGTGGCGAACTGGCCCAGGCCCAGCGGGCTAGCACTAGCGTGATTGGGAATGCTCCCCAGAGTTGCGGCTTGACTAAAAGTACTCGCACACTGGTGCTATATATGCAGACTTCCCAGGGAGTAATTAGCTATTCGCTTGAGACAAGCCCGGATGAGATCTGGCGCAACACTGTATTGATGCGCTGTGGCCCCGAGTACGATCAGAATGGATCACTCAGCGCTTCTTCCCAGCCCAGAAGTTATGTGATCCTAGATGGTCTGTCGGCCAACGGGGTGGCGATCAAGCAACCGGCAACTGGAATATTGCGCGTTGAGATAAGCCAATCCTTCACAAACTCCAATTCCAGCTCTCAATCAATAGTTACCCGCGGCTATGCCGCAGTGAGATCATTCGAGTAGATCTCTTGCCCTTGCTCTTGCTCTGCTGGTCTGGTCTGGTCTGGTCT
>DGYA01000094.1:17382-43069 GCA_002396505.1 Cyanobacteria bacterium UBA5018
GTTGTGTTGTGTTGTGTTGGGCTGGATTCAGGCCCGCAGCGCATCTGCCATGCGCGCTACCTGCACAATCGCCCCCACATCGTGTACCCGCAGGATCTGGGCACCGGCGCCAATCGCTTGGGCACACACTGCCGCAGTACCCCACAGCCTTGCCCGGGGCCTGGGCTGCTGCAGCACCTCGCCGATGAAGCGCTTGCGAGATGGCCCCACCAGCAGCGGGAAACCCTCGCGCCGCAATTCAGCTAACCCTTTGAGCAGCGCCAGGTTTTGGGCCGTGGTCTTGGCAAAACCGATGCCGGGATCCCAGATGATCCGCTGCGGGGCTATCCCGGCCGCCAGGGCCCGATCTGTGGCTGCCATCAGTTCCTGGTGCACCTCCGCCACCACATCTCCATAGACGGCGAGACGATCCATCGAGAGGCTGTCCCCACGGCTATGCATCAGCACGTAGGGGCAACCCACCGCGGCTGCCACGGCCAGGATTTCTGGATCTTGTCTACCGCCACTGACGTCGTTGAGCCACTGGGCCCCAGCGGCTAGGGCCTCTGCCGCTACTGCTGCGCGATCGGTGTCCACCGACACCACTGCTTGCGGATGCAGTTGGCGGATCGCTCGCACCATGGGCACCACCCGCTGCAGCTCAGCTTCCGTGCTGATCCTCACCGCGCCGGGCCGGCTGCTCTGACCGCCCAGGTCGAGCAGGTCCGCCCCCTGGGCCAGCAGGCGGCTCGCTTGGGCCAGGGCGGCTGCGGGGCGATCAAAGCGGCCGCCATCGCTGAACGAATCGGGCGTCAAATTGAGAATGCCCATCACCAGCGTGCGCCCGGCCGGCAGGGGATCTAGCGGTGCTGACGCCAGCCCTAACGAGCGCTCTGGCAATGGTTTCCCCGGCTCTGCTGGGGCGTTGGCGGGGTTGGTACTCCCCGCTCGCGGGTCACTGGTGGGGAACATGCGAGCGTCGGGGCGCATAGGGGAGCGGCGCCGGCAAGTCTGCAGCGATAGACGTGAAGCAATACATCGACAGCATTAGGCCTGCAGCGATACATCGATAGCATTATTTCCGCAGAGGCAAGTCGGCGACAATACGCTTGCAGAAATAGGTCTGTGAGGATAATCCCGCAGTGTTAGGTCTGCAGTGATACATCGGCAGCGGTAACATCGGCAGCAGTAACATCGGCAGCGGTAACAAGGCCCGATAGCGGTTGGGCCTAGATCTGAGCTGGGCTGAGCTCTGGCATTCAAGCTGGGCTCTGGCAGGCAAGCTGGGCAAATTTCAGCCGGCCAATCTCAGGCTGGTACCGGCGCCTGGTAATTGACGATGCGGGCAAAGCTGATGGGATCCAGGGATGCTCCCCCCACGAGCACCCCATCAATTTGCTCTTGGGCCATCAGGCCATCGATTGTGGCGGGATTCACCGAGCCCCCGTACTGGACCACCAGATCTTCTTGACCAACCCAGCGGCGGATCAAACCGCAGACCCTGTTCGCCTCTTCTGCGGGGCAAGTTTTGCCAGTGCCAATAGCCCAGATCGGCTCATATGCCACTATCAGTTGTAGGGGATCCACACCATCGAGGCCCTGTTCAATCTGGCGGTGGATCACCCGTTCTGTTTCTTGAGCTTCTCGCTGATCGAGGCTCTCCCCCACGCAAAGGATGGGGATTAGTCCATGACGTTGGGCATTGCGGGCCCGCAGATTAATCTGCTCATCGCTTTCGCTGAAGTATTTGCGAGGCTCGCTGTGGCCCACGATCGCGTGGCTCACCCCGTGCTCCACCAGCATCGGGGCTGACACCATGCCGGTGTAGGCACCCTGGTCTTCCCAGTGCACGTTCTGGGCGGCGATGGCCACCCCAGCACCCTCCAGGTGGCGGCAAAGGGTGGGGATGGCCGTGAAGGGGGGGGCCAGGACGATCTGGCGGTCGTCCGGCAGGTTGGCAATCAGAGGGCGAAAGCTGGCGGCAAAGCTGCGCGTCTCCGCGCAGGACATGTGCATCTTCCAGTTGCCAGCGATGACGGTCTGCCGCACCTCAGAACTCCCCGATTCATAAGCAATTAAGGCTAAACTGCCGTGGTCTAGAGCAGGTCCCACGGCGCCCCCCCTGGCGTCGGGCCCCAGGCTTGAGCAGGTCAAGTCGGCGAACCTGTTCAGCTCGTGCCGGTGGAGCTGCTCAGCTCGTGCCGGCGGGCCTGATCGACTGGAGGATCAGTTCCTGGCCGTCGATGGCCACGGCGTCCCCTGGCGCCAGGTGACGACCACGCCGCAGCTCAATAGCGCCGTTAACGCTGACATCGCCGCGTTGGATGCGCAGCTTGGCCTCGCCGCCGGTACCCACCAGGCCTTGGAATTTCAGGAACTGGTCGAGTTTCATGCGGCGATTAGTGTCTTGCCATGCTCGCATTTTCGCCGGCCGGCTTCCGCAGACTGTGGCCGTTGCTGAGGCCCCACCGTCGCCGCCTAATGGCGGGTGGACTTTGCATGGCCGTGTTTGTGGGCTGCTGGCCGCTGCTGGCCTGGCTGGCCGGTCAGCTGATCCCGGCCATTGGTGCCGGTGCCTTTACCCAGGTGCTCCAGATCATCGCCGCCTCCCTGGCGGTGTTCCTGGTGCAGAAACTGGCCCAGTTTGGCCAGGACACCCTGCTGGCCGGGCCTGCCTTGCAGGTGAGTCAGGAGTTGCGGCGTCTGCTGTTTGCCCGGTTACAGCGCCTGGATTTCGGGGCCTTGGAAAAACTGTCCGCCGGCGATCTCACCTACCGCCTCACCGAGGACGCCGATCGCGTCGGCGAGGTGATCTACAAGACGATCCAGGACAGCACCCCCTCTGCCCTGCAGCTGGTGGTGGTACTGGGATACATGATCTGGCTCGACTGGCCCCTGGCCCTGGGCACCCTGCTGCTAGCGCCACTGGTGGTGCTGATGGTGAGCGTTTTCGGGGCGCGGGTGATGGCCGCGGCTGAACGCAGTCAGAAACAGGTAAGCGATCTGGCCGCTCTACTGGCCGAAGCGATTGGCGGCCTGCCGCTGGTGCGGGCCTTCGCCGCCGAACCCTGGCTGCAGCAGCGCTTTGATCACGAGATTGATCTGCATCGCCGTGCCCGCTACCGCACTCTGCAGCTGTTGGCCATGCAGCATCCGGTGGTGGGCTTTATTGAGGCAGCCGGCATCCTGGCCGTGTTGCTGATCGGCGCGGCGCGCATCCAGGCCGGGGGACTGGACAGTCAGGGCTTCAGCAGTTACGTGGCAGCACTGCTGATGCTGATCGATCCGATCGGACACCTAACCACCAATTTCAACGAATTTCAGCAGGGCAAGGCCTCCCTGGCCCGGCTAGAGCAAATTGAGCGCGAGCCGGTGGAGCCCCCCGATCACGCCGCTGCCCTGCCGCTGGGCAGCTGGCGCGGTGAACTGGTGCTGGAAGGGGTGAACTTTGGTTATAGCGCCGCCCAACCAGTGCTGCACGACCTCAACCTCCGGGTGGAGCCTGGCCAGGTGGTAGCTCTGGTGGGCCCTTCAGGAGCCGGCAAAAGCACCCTTTTTTCGCTGCTACTGCGCTTTTACACCGCCCAGTCAGGTCGAGTGTTGCTGGATGGTCACAATCTCGCCGATCTGCGGGCCAGGGATCTGCGCCAGGCCCTGGCCCTAGTGCCCCAGCAGAGCAGTGTTTTCTCCGGCACGGTGGCCGAAGCGATTGCCTTCGGCAGGCCCGCCAGCCCAGCGCAAATTCGCGAAGCAGCCAGGTTGGCCAATGCCGCCGGCTTTATCGAGGCCCTGCCCGCTGGCTACGCCAGTCGGGTGGAGGAGCGCGGCGGTAACTTCTCAGGCGGGCAATTGCAACGGTTGGCCATTGCCCGCGCTGTGTTGGGCAACCCGGCGGTGCTGCTGCTGGATGAGGCCACCAGCGCCCTAGACGCCGAAGCCGAAGCTGCGGTTCAACAGGGACTCAACCAGGCCATGGCCGGACGCACCGTGCTGGTGATTGCCCACCGGCTGGCCACCGTGCAGGGGGCGGACCAGATCTTGGTGCTCGACGGGGGGCGAGTCGTGGAGAGCGGCAGCCATCAGCAGCTGATGGCCCTAGGCGGTCGTTACCGCGAGCTCTGCGAGCGGCAGCTGATTCACATGGGAACCTGATCGTCAGGCGCCCCGCAGCCCGCTTGCCTTGTCCTCATCCTGCCGCGCTATAGCCGATGACCTGGGAGTATCGAGTCGTCCACATCAATATCGAGAGCGGCAACCCCCCGGAGCCGCCTACACCGGCCAGCGACAGTAGTCGGCTGGGCGGGGCCTTGAGCGCTGATTTCCTGCGGCGGGAGTTTCCCCAGCAATACCAGGTTGGTGCTCGCCCCCCACGCCATCCGGCCGCCCAGTTGGAGTTTTTCCTCAATGCCCTTGGCAAAAAAAACTGGGAACTGCTGGAAGTTGCCCAGGTGGGGCCGCTGCTGATGTTCTTTTTCAAACGGCCTTTTCTCGCAGCGGCTGGCGAGCACGAAGTCGAACGGGAATCCCAACCCCCATCCAAAGACACAGCCAAGCCCTGAGCTGTCGTGTTGGACTAAACTACACTTTGGCCATTCACCAGCTCCATGGACGAACCCACCATGACCAACGAGACCCAAGCTCCGATTCTCACCTTTGAGGGCAAGCGCTACGACCTAAATGCCCTGCCCGATGACCTCAAGGAGCTGGTGCGCGGCATGCAAGTGGCCGATGCTCAGCTACGCATCCATGAAGACACCCTCAAGGTTCTCGCTTTTGGTCGTCAGTCCATGGCCGTTCAACTTAACGATAAACTGGCGAACATAACGCCGATTGATTGAGGCGACCAAGCTTCAGTTGCTTGATATTGGCATCGAAGATTTAGATTGCAAGCGGCTAGGCTCTTCAGTCAGAATTTCCCCTGGCTGGCTAAATCCTGGGCTACTGCTATCGCTAGCTAGGCTGAGGCGAAATTATTTTCTTGCCTCAGCTTAACTCTGTAAAGCATTCACCCCAGGAAGTTTACTCCAAGAAATTTACGCCAAGAAGATTGAAGCTTTTCTTGGCGTGAATTTTGATGGAAATAGAGGCTGCTTGATCGAGATCAGCCCGCCAGGGGAGCCAGGTCTTCAAAGCGAAATACCTGCTTATTGGCGGGAACATCCCCGTGGGCCAGGGTTTCCACGACTCTTTCGCTGAGCACCCAGGGACCACCATCACCTAGGCACAGGAAGCTGTCGCGAAATTGGCTTTTGCCACCGCGGAGCTCCCCCGTGGCGGGATCGGCATACTGACTGGAGTAGCTGTGACTGAGGTAACCATGGCCAGTATCGGTAGTGCTCTCTGTGAAAATAGTAACCACCGTGCCGTGGATATGACGGTGAACCATGGTCACCACATCGTTTTTAATGCGATACCGATCTCCGGTGTTTTTCCCGCCCACGATTACTTCTAGTCCCACGGAATCGGTGTCGCCGGCCGTGAAGCTGTTTGCGCCATGGGTCTGTTCAAAACTGCGCCGCACCCGGTGGATGGCCACTTCCCATAGTTGTGAGGCGATCGCCTTGTGCACCTCGGCATCGTCAATGCCCTCCACGCTGGCCTTGAGATCGGCCCCCACCTGGAAGCTGCCCTCCAGTTGCCGCTCCCCCTGCTGCCATAGGCAGCGGCCCCGGTAGCCGCCGAAGCCAGGTTCCCAGGTGTAGCGATTTTCATAGGCGGCCCGGAAGGCCGCGGAGCAGTCGCTACCGGGGGTGATCAGGGCTGGGCTGGCAACGGTGGTCAAGTTAATCAGCAGCGGTTGTGACAACCCTAATCATTGCCCTGAAGCCCCCTGAAGCCAGCGGTGACTGGCGGCTAGGCCAGCTAGGCAAGCCAGGCCAGCCAGCCAGCTAGGCAAGCCAAGCAAGCGGCTTGTCAGCTCAGGCCGCCAGGGGATGCAGATCCTGAAGGGCATGGATCTCCAGATGCTGGTTCTGGAGGGCTGCGATCGCCTCGACGGCCGCTCTCGCGCCGGCCAGGGTGGTGAAGGTGGGTACCGCGTAGTCGAGGGCGGCTCGGCGCAGGTAGGTGTCGTCATGGGCGGCCTGGCGACCCACCGGGGTGTTGATCACCAGCTGGATAAGCCGGGAGCGAATGGCGTCCTCGATGTTGGGGCGCCCCTCATGCACCTTGAGGATCGCCTCCACGGTCAAACCGGCCTGGCGCAACGCCGCGGCCGTGCCCTCAGTGGCTACCAACTCGAAGCCCAGCTCCGCCAGTCGCCGGGCCACCGGCAGCAGCGAGGGCTTGTCGCGATCATGGGTGGAGAGGAATACCCGACCGGTGGTGGGCAGGGCTTCGCCGGCAGCCTGCTCAGCCTTGGCATAGGCATAGCCGAAGCTTTTTGCCGTGCCCATCACTTCGCCCGTGGAGCGCATTTCCGGTCCCAGCAGCGTGTCGGAGCCGGGGAAGCGCTTGAAGGGCAGCACCGCTTCCTTCACCGACTGCAGGGGGGGGATCGGTTCTGAGCTGAGCCCCAGTTCCGCCAGGCGGCGACCGGCCATCAGTTGACTGGCCAACTTGGCCAGCGGCACGCCAGTGGCCTTGGCCACGAAGGGCACGGTGCGGGATGCCCGTGGATTGGCTTCAATGATGAACACTGTCTCGGCGCCATCGTCGCTGCGCTGCACGGCGAACTGCAGATTGATCAGACCGCGCACCTGCAGGGCCTGGGCCAGCTGGCGACTCCAGCCACGAATCGTGGCAAGGGCCGCCGCGCCCAAACTCACCGATGGCAGGCAGCAGGCGGAGTCGCCCGAGTGCACTCCCGCCGGCTCGATGTGTTCCATCAACCCGCCGATCACCACCTCACCATCAATGTCGCAGAGCGCATCCACATCCACCTCTGTGGCGTTTTCCAGGTACTGGTCGATCAGTACTGGGTGGTCTGGTTCCACGTTCACCGCCTCCAGCATGTAGCGGTTCAGTTCGGTTTCGTCGAACACCACCTCCATCGCCCTGCCGCCGAGTACGTAGCTGGGACGCACCACCACCGGATAGCCCACCTTGGTTGCCACCTGCCGGGCCTCGGCCTGGCTGCGGGCCAAGCCGTTGCGCGGTTGGCGGATCTCCAGGCGGCGCAGGATCGCCTCGAATTGCTCGCGATCCTCAGCGCTATCGATCGATTCAGGGGATGTGCCCCAGATCTGGGTGCCGGTGGCCAGCCCCTCGGGCGATTGCAGCCAGCGCAGCAAGGGGATGGCCAATTTGAGCGGTGTTTGACCGCCGAACTGCACGATCACCCCAGTGGGTTTCTCGGCCTCGATCACATTCAGCACGTCTTCGAGGGTGAGCGGTTCGAAATAGAGACGGTCGCTGGTGTCGTAGTCGGTGGAGACCGTTTCTGGGTTGCTGTTTACCATCACAGTTGCAAAACCCTCCTTTTGCAGGGCAAAAGAGGCGTGGCAACAGCAGTAGTCGAATTCGATACCCTGGCCGATGCGGTTGGGGCCACCTCCGAGGATCATCACCTTGGGGCGCGATTCGGGCTGCACTTCGTTTTCCGCTGGCACCAGCTGTAGCTCGCCGGCGCTATCGAGGCGCTCCAGGGGCCGCTCGTAGGTGGCGTAGTGATAGGGGGTATGGGAGGCGAATTCAGCGGCGCAGGTGTCCACGGTCTTGAACACGGCCGTCACCCCCAGGCTCTGGCGCCAGCGGCGCACCGCCAGTTCCTCACTGTTGGTGGCCCAGGCGATTTGCCGATCCGAGAAGCCCAGTTGCTTCAGTTCCAGTAGGGCCTCAGCCGACAACTGCTCAAGGCTGCGGCCCCGCAGCAGGCGCTGCTCGGCCTCCAGAATCAGGCGCAATTTGGCCAGGAACCAGGGATCGATGGCACTGAGGCGATGGATGTCCGCATCGCTGCGGCCGGCCAACATCGCCTTGCGCACCGCAAAAATCCGCTCCGGCGTGGGCACCCGCAGGGCTCGATCGATCGCCGCGGGCTCGGCGGGCTGATCGGGCCGGTCGCACCCCCAGCCGGCATGGCCGGTTTCCAGGGAGCGCAGCGCCTTTTGAAACGACTCCTCAAAGCAGCGGCCGATCGCCATCGCCTCTCCCACCGACTTCATTGAAGTGGTGAGCACCGCCGGGCTGTTTTGGAACTTTTCAAAGGCAAAGCGCGGGATTTTGGTAACTACGTAGTCAATTGTTGGCTCAAAACAGGCGGGAGTGGCGCCAGTGATGTCGTTGACAATTTCATCTAAGGTGTAGCCAACCGCCAGGCGAGCGGCGATCTTTGCGATCGGGAAACCGGTGGCTTTAGAGGCCAGCGCCGAGGAGCGGGAAACGCGGGGATTCATCTCAATCACCACCACATCACCGTTGACGGGATTGATGGCAAACTGAATATTACTGCCACCAGTGTCTACGCCTATTTCCCGAATAATGGCGATTGATTGATCGCGCAGTCGCTGGTATTCGCGATCGGTAAGGGTCTGGGCTGGGGCGACGGTAATCGAGTCACCAGTGTGCACACCCATCGGATCGAGGTTCTCGATCGAGCAGACAATCACCACGTTATCCGCGGTGTCGCGCATCACCTCCAGCTCGAACTCTTTCCAGCCCAGCAGTGATTTCTCGATCAATATTTGACTGACCGGGCTGGCGTCCAGGCCGCTATTGCAAATGGCCCGATACTCTTCCGGGTTGTAGGCGATGCCGCCGCCACTGCCGCCCATGGTGAAGGCGGGTCGAATGATGCGCGGGAAGCCGCCGATGGCCTCCCCCACCGTCTCGGCCTGTTCCATGGTGTTGGCAATGCCGGAGGGGCACACCGTCACCCCGATGCGCTCCATCGCCTGCTTGAACAGCAGGCGATCTTCTGCCTTGCGGATCGCCTCCAGATTGGCGCCGATCAACTCCACGCCATGGGCTGCCAAGGTGCCGTTTTCGGCCAGGGTCACCGCCAGGTTGAGGGCGGTCTGACCGCCCATGGTGGGTAGCAGGGCATCGGGCCGCTCGATCTCGATCACCCGGGTCACCACCTCGGCGGTGAGCGGCTCGATATAGGTGCGATCCGCCATATCCGGATCGGTCATGATCGAGGCCGGATTGCTATTCACCAGCACCACCTCGAAACCCTCGGCGCGCAGCGCCTTGCAGGCCTGGGTGCCGGAGTAATCGAATTCACAGGCCTGGCCGATCACGATCGGGCCCGACCCCAGCAGCAGGATGCGCCGGAGATCCGTGCGACGGGGCATGGGCGAGGTCTGTAGGCCAAACCTGCCTAGCCTCTCACGCCTCCCCTCCCCCCTGGTCAGCTTTTTCCAAGCTTGCCGCGAACATCGCTAACCTGAGCCCAGCATCGGTGAGTGAACCCAGGTAATGAGTGAACTCCAGCGCCTGAAGGGGCTCTTGCCCCCGGAAATGCAGAGCTGGGTTTTCGTGGAAGCAGCCGCCTCCGTGGAGCCGCCGCTGATCACGATCGAAGAAATCGGCCGCGATGAGGTGGAAATCCAGGTGGACCTGGAGAAATGGGACGCCCTGGCCCTCGACCACCGCAACTTATTGCTCTGGCACGAGGTGGGCCGCATCCAAAACGATGCGGTGCCCCGCGATGGCTGGGAGATGGCGGCGCTGGCCATCGGCATCGGTGGTGCCATCGGCGAGCTGTGGGTGCAGGACGGCCTGCTGCTGTTGCTGGCCGCTGGGCTGTCCGGCTTCTCCGGCTACCGCCTCTATGTAAAGAACAACTCAGAGAAGCGGCTGCGCGATGCCATCGAGGCTGACGAGCGCGCCATCGACCTGGCCTGCAGGTTTGGCTACAGCTTGCCGAACGCCTACAAGAGCCTCGGGGGAGCGCTCAAGGAGTTGGTGGAGCAGACCCGCAAGAAGAAAAAACGCACCTTTTACGAAGACCGCTTGGAGGCACTGCGCAAGAGTGCCGGTAAAGCCCGCGCCGAGATGGCTCAGCAGCAGGGTTCCCGCCAATCTGTGAGCAGTGAGAATGTCTATGGCTGAAGCCCCCCCCGCCCGGGCCCTGGACAGCGAAGCCCTGGCGCGCTTGGCGGCAGAAGCATGCGACGACCGCAAGGCCGTCGACATCCTGCTGATCCGGGTGGATGAGGTGAGCTCCCTGGCCGACTGGTTCGTGATCTGCAGCGGTCTTTCCGATGTGCAGGTGCGCGCTGTCGCCCGCTCGGTGGAAGAGAAGCTGGAGGAGGAGATCGGTCGCCTGCCCCTGCGCCGGGAGGGCCAGCGCGAGGGCAGCTGGGTACTGCTGGATTACGGCGAGCTAATCGTGCATGTGCTCACCCCCTCGGAGCGCGCCTACTACGACCTGGAGGCCTTCTGGGGCCACGGCCAGCAGGAGCGCTACCTAAGCTCACCCCAGCTCCCCGGGTCTTGATTCGTGAATGCCGTGAGCTGCCCGGTCCCCCCCGAGCAACGGCCCCTGCAGGAATATCAGCAGCTCTGTAATTCTTGGTTTTTCGCCTGGCCCAGCACCGATCTGGTGGGCCTGCTAAGACCGCTGGCGATCAGTTGGCTGCTGCTGCTGCCTTTAACACTGATCGTGGCCACGGGCAGCTGGAGTCTGCGCTCGGATCCAGCCAAGCTGGTGCTGTTGGCAGCCTTGGCGGCGATCTCGCTGCCAGGCCTGTTGCTGGGGCGCCAGTGGCTGGGCTGGAGTTATGTGCAAAGACGCCTGCTCAGCGACAGCGTCGACTACGAGGAATCGGGTTGGTACGACGGCCATGTCTGGCCCAAGCCCCTGGCTTGGCGCCAGCAGGACCAGCTGGTGGCCACCCATCAGGTGCGGCCAGTGCTGGTGCGGCTGCGGCAGGGCCTTGGCTTGATGGCCATCGCCCTGCTGCTCGGTGCGGGGCTCTGTCAGGCTCTTTGAACCAGGCCCCTGGGGTCACCGCTTAGCGCCAACCCTTGCCATGACCCTGTCAGCCAGCTTCGGTGGGTCCAGCCGTGTCGGTACGCCGCCCTTGGAGGTGCGACTGCTGCGCGATGGAATTGTCGAATCGCGCCATCGGGTGCATGCGGCCGTGTGCGACAGCCGCGGCCGGGTGCTGCTCAAGGCCGGAGATCCCCAGTCGCTGAGCTTCGTGCGCTCGGCTCTCAAACCCTTCCAGGCGTCGATCTTCGTGGCCAGTGGGGCCGCCGATCAGGGCGGCCATGGCGAGCGGGGCTTGGCGATTGCCTGCGCCTCCCATGCCGGTTCTCCGGCCCATGCCCGGGAGGCCTTTCGGCTGCTCTGGAGCGCCGAGATCGACACCGACCAGCTGCGCTGTCCGGTGCCCATGGGCGGCGCCAGCCCTTTGGAGCACAACTGTTCAGGTAAACATGCCGCATTCCTGGCCACCTGTCGCCGCATGGGCTGGACCACGGAGGGCTACCTGCAGCTCGATCATCCCCTCCAGCAGGAGGTGTTCAAGCGGGTGGCCGAGCAGCTCGGCATGCCCGCCGCCGAACTGCTCAGCGCCCGCGATGACTGCGGCGCTCCCACCCTGCAGCTGCAGCTGTCCCAGATGGCCCTGCTGTTCGCCCATCTCGGTTCTGGCGGCCAGGCTGATCTGGAGCGTCTGAGCCGCTCGATGCTGGCCCATCCCGAGCTGGTGGCCGGCGAGGGCCGCTTTGACACCGAACTGATGCGGCGGGGCCTGGGCCAGGTGCTCAGCAAGGGCGGCGCCGAGGGCGTCCAGTGCCTCAGTCGCGTCGGGGCGGGCATGGGCCTGGCGATCAAGGTGGAAGACGGCTCCGGGCGGGCCAAGCACGCCGTGGCGCTGCACCTGATGGAGCAGCTCGACTGGCTGACCCCGATGACCCTCGAGGAGATGCGAGCTGGCTTCATGGAACTAGCGCCCCATCTGCGGCTGGAGGTGGCCGGAGAACTGCGCTCCTGAAGCCGGCTGCGGCGGTCCGGCCCCTGCTCTGGGGTCAGTGCTCTGGTATGTTTAACAGGTGCCGCGGGGTAGAGCAGTCTGGTAGCTCGTCGGGCTCATAACCCGAAGGTCGCGAGTTCAAATCTCGCCCCCGCAACCAAATTCCAGCGTTTAACTTTCTTGCCCCGGCATTAATTTTGCCGGGGTTTTTTATTGCCTGCCCTATGGGTTTCCCAGCCGATGCCAGCCTGCCCGAGGGCTTTAGCCCCGATGCCGTGGTGGTGGGCTCCGGGGCCACCGGTGGAGTGGCCGCGATGGTGTTGGCCGAGCGGGGTCTGAAGGTTTTGGTGCTCGAGGCTGGCCCCCAGCTCAGTGCTGGTCAGGCCCTGGGCTGGGAGCCGCTCAACAGCCTCAGGCGGATAGTGAATCTGAGCAGCGGCAAGCACGCCCGCCAACTACACCACCCCGGCTACTGGAAACAGAATCCAGAGCTGTTCGCCGACGAGCGGGCCAACCCCTACACCACCCCCGCCGATGCCCCGTTCCTGTGGAGCCGCGGTCGCCAGGTGGGCGGTAAAAGCCTCAGCTGGGGTGGGATCACCCTGCGGCTGTCCGATTACGAGTTCAAAGCCGCTGAGCGCGATGGCCATGGGCCCAGCTGGCCGATTGCCCATGCCGACCTGGCCCCCTACTACAGCCGCCTGGAGCAATTGCTGGGGGTGCATGGCGGCAGTGATGGCCTGGACCAGCTGCCGGACGGTCAACTCCTGCCCCCCCTTGCCTTTACCCCCGGCGAGCTGCGGCTGCAGCAGAGCCTGACCCGGGAGCTGGGGCTGCCGCTGATCCACTCCCGCGGTTTCCCCCTGCACCGCGGCCCCGGCTGGCCCAGGTCCAGCAGTTGTGGAATCACCCTGGCGCGGGCCCTGGCCACCGGTCGGGTGCTGCTGCGCTCCGAGACGGTGGTGAGCCATGTGGAGCTAAACGCCAGCGGCGATCGCGTCGAAGCCCTGGTGGTGGTGGATGGTCGCAGCAAGCTGCAGCAGCGGCTGGCCGCTCCGCTGGTGGTGCTCTGCGCCTCCACCCTGGAGAGCTTGCGCATCTTGTTGCATTCCAGCGAGAGCCACCAGCTGGGCGGGCTGGTGGATGGCTCCGGCTGTTTGGGCCACTATCTGATGGATCACATCTCCACCTCCCGCTTCTTCTCCCTGCCAGATGTGCCGGCTGCTGCAGCGAGCGAACTCTCCGGCGCTGGCAGTTGCTTCATCCCCAACACCCTGCAGCTCGACGCCGGCGGCCGCCGCGGCCCCCAGCCGGATGGCCCGGTGGACTTCCAGCGCGGCTATGGCATCTGGACAGCTGTGCAACGCTTTGATCCACCCCAACTGCTGCAGCGGCGCCGGGGAGAGGCGGTGGGCTTCCTGATCGCCCATGGCGAGGTGCTGCCCCAGGCCAGCAACCAACTGAGCCTCGATGCTGGCCAGGTGGATGCCTGGGGCCTGCCGGTGCCCCACATCTCGATGCGCTGGGGCGACAACGAGCGGCGGATGGTGGCCCACATGCACCGGCGCATGCAAGCGGTGGTCTCGGCCGCCGGGGGCTGCATCCGAGCGATTGAAGACCTGTTCGTACTGCCTTTGCTGGAGCCCTGGTTGAAGAGCAGCTTGGCCGTGAGCCCTGACGCTCCGCCACCGGGCTATTACATCCATGAACTGGGCGGTGCCCGCATGGCGGCGGCGGCCGATCAGGGGGTGGTGAATCCGTTCAACCAGTGCTGGCAGGTGCCCAACCTGTTGGTGGTGGACGGGGCTTGCTGGCCCAGTGCCGGCTGGCAGAGCCCCACCCTCACCGAGATGGCGATCACCTGGCGGGCCTGCGAAGCGGCCGCTGCCCGTCAGCGCCTGGGCTGATCGTGATTAGCTTTTTGGCTTGATCCAGGGCCACTTGGCTTGGTGCATGGCCGCTTGTTTTGATCAACTGCCTCTTGGTTTGATCAACTGCCGCCTGGCTTGGTGCATGGCCGCTTGGCCTGGTCCAAGGTCGTTTGGCTTTTATCCCCAGTCAGTTGATGTGTGGGATGGCTCACCGCTGTCGCCATAAGGTGCCAATAGACACACTCTGTTTGGGGCTGAATCCCCAAAATCATTGGGCGACCTTTCACAGGGTCGGGCAAGGGAGAACCGAGGCGGAGGTGGCACCTCCGCTTTTTTTTGATCTAGTTAATTCTGCTAGTGGGGCTTCTGGGGGGGCTGGCGCCCCGGGGCTTTTGGCAAGATTTCCTCTTTGGCTTTTTCCACCTTGGCTTTAGTTGCGGCTAAACAAGCTGTCAAGATAGTGCTGGGTGACGCACTTGTCTGAACAGCCGTTCTGAAATAAAAAGCAGGCCAGTGCCGAGGTAATTAGCGAGTATTGATCCCAGCCTGGATTGGCGGCAATGAAAGCCCGCATGCCATCGAATAGCACCTCGGGCAACTCCGCCTCCAGGCTAATTATCTCGGGATCAATTGTCCCAAGGCCAATTGCCTCTAGGTCAATTGCTTCTAGTTCAATTGCCTTGGGACCGATTGCCGTAGAATTATTTATCTGCCGCTGGCCCTGCTCGAGGTGCAATCGCTCCAGGCTAAAACCACATGGGCTGGATCCGGCTTTTAAAGCAATCTGTGGCAGTCGATCACCATCCGCACGACGCAGATTCTTTTTAACTCGAAGCCGGATCTTGTCCCCCCGTGGTGCAATCTTTGCCACTTGAAATTGCCCTATATTCATTTGGAGTTGATCCATGTCCCCGCCAGGCTGGCCACTATTCACCAGAAGTTGATCCATGTCCCCGCCAGGCCGCTCCATATTCACTTGAAATTGAAATTGATTCATAGCTCCGCGAGACCGCTCCACATTTACCTGAAGTTGATCCATGTTCGCCTGTAGTTGATTCATATCTGCTCGGCATTGATTCATGTCCACTCGATCGTAATCCTGCTCCTCGCGATACTGATTCATCTCCATTCGAGGTTGATCCATCCCCATCCGCTGCCCTTCACTGCCTGACTATCCTGCCACTAAGACACGTCGGAGTGAGAAAAGTCAAAGTTGGCTGGCCAAGCCGGAATCACGGCGTTTTGGCCTGAGACAGGCCGTCACCACTGGCTAGAGCTGCAGGTGATCCAGCACACAGGTCGCACTTGATCCAGATGCTGGTTCCTGTCAAGTGCCTCGGGACCTGAAGTGATAATTCCCCAGGGAATCAGCTGCAGTGGCGGGACGAAGTTGATTCCCTGGGGAAAACCGATCCATGGATTGCGGAAATCTTGGGCCGAACGGGGAAAAACAAGATAGATAAAGATTGGTTATCTGAGCGCTTGCTGAGCCCGGTTCGCTCCTGGACGGAGCTCCTTTAACTGGGTTGTTGGCTCTGGGCAGGCTTGCTCCTGGCTCCTGCTCCTACTCAATACAGCTGGCTACAGCTGGCTCCAGGTGCCGCAGCTCAGCCGTTGCCTTTGCGCAGGGTGCGGGGCCCCAGAGGGTGGTCGGCGTGGGGATAAACCGGGTGATGGTGGTGCCCCTCGTGATGGCTGTTGGGATCCTGATGCCCCTCGTGATGGTGGTGCCCTTCGTGATCGTGATAGGCATCGCCACTGCCCCCGCTTGAATCTGGAGCCACGGCGGCAAGGGGTAGCGGCAGGCCATCGGGTTGGCAGGCACCGGTGCACTCGTTTTCACAGAGGTTGCAACTCTCCGGCAAGCCCTCCACGTGGTGATGGTGACTGTGCTGGGGTGCCCCCACCTCGGTTTCAAAGCCGAGCACCTGGGCCCGGTATTTGCACAGGGAGCAGTTCATGTTGGTGTCGCCGCGGATTATCTCCTCAACCCGTTCCACGAAGGTGTCGAGCACGCCGGGAGCCTGGGCCAAATAGCCGGCTTGCACGAAGCAGAGCTCGGGATGGTCGGCCGCCACCCGCTCCGTGTGTTGGCGGATGCGACTCACCAACACCCCAGAGAAGAGGAAGTAGGGGAACACCAGCAGGCGCCGGAAGCCCAGCTTGACGGCGTGGCGCAGGCCTGGCTCCACTAAGGGGAAGGTGACTCCCGAGTAGACGGTCTCCCCCCAGCCAAAGCCAAAACCCTCCACCAGCATCCGGGTCACCTTGGCCACATTGGAGTTGGCATCGGGGTCTGAGGAGCCGCGGCCCACCACCACCAGCAGGGTCTCGTGCAGGGGCACTGGTTCCTGGCCTGAGGCCAGGGCCTGCTGATCGTCCCGCTCGATCGCCTCCCGCAGGCGCTGGCCGGCCGCCTGGATCATTTTTAGGTCCACCCCCAGTTCACGGCCGTAATCAACCCGGATACCGGTTTCAGCGGCCCAGGTGTTCAGTACCGAGGGGATGTCGTTTTTGGCATGACCTGCGGCGAACAGCATCGCAGGCACCGCCAGAATGTGTTGTACTCCTTGGGCCCTGAGCGCTTCCAGGCCGTCGCGCAGGATCGGCTGGGCAAATTCCAGGTAGCCGTACTCCAGGGGCAGCGGCTGCAACCTTTGGCGTAGGGCCCCAGCCAGCTCGGCAAACTCGGCCACCGCCAGGCGATTGCGACTGCCGTGGCCGCAGATCAGCAGGCCGAGGCGGCCAGCGGCCGCTTCGCTCAACAGGGGAAGGGGGTCGGAATTACCAGGAGCCGGATGCATGGCCAAATGCGCTTGAAAAGGACCCTATCGCTGCAAAACCGCCCGACGACTGCCGGCCGCATTTCAGGCCACTCCCAGCCAGGCGCCGCGGCAGCCCATCCAGGTGCCGCAGCCGCCCACTAAGACAGCGGCCGACTAACGAGACAGCAGCCGTTCAGCGAGACCGCAGCCACCCAGCAAGACAGAGGTCGCCTAGCGAGCAAGCAGGCGCTTAGCGAGAAAACAGCAGCCGCGTGGCAGAGCAGCCCATCCGAACAAGCGCCTGCGGCAATAGAGCAGCGCACCCCGCCACCAGCCGAAGACGCCGGCCGAAGACACGGACCAAAGACACCGGCGGCCTGGGACAAATGCTGAAATCCGCACCCTTGACCGCCTCCAGGTCAAGCCTTTGACAATCTTTGTTACATTAGTTTGGTAATTCGTTGCAATTCGCCGTGACCCGTTCCTCCCAGGCGGACGCCAGCTGGTTTGAGAACGCCGCCGCCGCTCAGATCCATGCCGAACAGCTGCGGGCAGCCGAACTGTTTAACGGTCGTGCCGCCATGCTCGGCTTTGTGATCGGGGTGCTCACCGAGGCCCTTACCGGCCAGGGCATACTTCACCAGATCGGTCTGGGCACCTTGCTGAGCCAGGGTTGATCCCCAGGCGGACTCTCAGGCGAGAATGGCTCAACAGAATGGCCGCGAGAGCATGGCCCCAGGGTTGGCATGGCCCCAAAATTGACATGGGCTCAGCGGGTCTAGTCCCTCTGCTGCCGCAGCATCTGGTCTATCCATCCCTATTAGCCAACTCCTGCTAGCCCATTCCTCCAGCCCCTTGTCTTTCTAGTAATTCATGGTCCTGCGGCTGCCGCCCTTTCAGCCCCTGCCGGCCCCAGATCCGGCCCAGCCCTTGCTGGAGCTAGCCCTGGCCCAGCTACATCCCACCCAGCTATGTGTCGGCTTGGCGGAGGTTCGCAGTCGACAGAGAGACTTCGGCGAGGAATCCAGCCAAGAGCGCCGCAGCTATCTGCTCAGCAAGCCCGTGCCCCTAGCCCGCAGTGCCAAGGGCGAAGTGTGGATGATCGACCGCCATCACCGGTTACGGGCCCTGTTGGAGCTGGAACCGGCGGCCAGGGCCTTTGGCTATGTGGTCTTGGAGGTAGCCAGCGAGGATCCAAAGCTGGTGCTGGAGGAATTGCAACTGCGGGGTTGGCTCTACCTACACGATGGTCGCGGCGTCGGTCCAATGCTCCCTGCTGCCCTGCCCCCCAACCTGCTGGGCCTGCAGGACGATCCCTTTCGCTCCCTGGTTTGGAAACTGAAGAAGGAGGGGGTGATCGCAGCGGCTCCCTTGATCCCCTTCCATGAATTTCGCTGGGGGGCTTGGCTGCGTAGCCGCTCCCTGCCGCCGTTTAGTTCCCTGCACCTAGAGCCGGCTTTGCCGGCGGCGCGCACCTTGGCCCGTTCCCGATCAGCTGCCCATCTGGCCGGTTGGCAGGGGCCAAGCTGAGCAAAGGTGATCAAGATTGGCCTGAGCGCGGCTAACTGCGATGAGCTTCAGCCACCTGCTGGTCGCCATTGATGGCTCCGAACTATCTGATCAGGCGGTAGCCAGGGCAGTGGATCTGGCCCGCAGCCTGGGGGCTCGGATCACCTTCTTCCACGCTGATCCAGGCCTGCCAGGGTTGTTGGGCGGTTTTGGCGAGCAGCTGGACCCCAACACCCTGGAGCTGCTGATAAGCGCCAGCCAGCGGCAGGGTGACAGGATTTTGGCTGCCGCCCGGGCTCAGGCGGCAGCCGCCGGCATCGATGCCGCCATTGAGAGCGGTATCAATCCGCTGCCCCATGAAGCGATCCTGGCGGCGGCGCAGCGATGTGCAGCTGATTTGATCGTGATGGCCAGCCATGGCAGGCGAGGCCTAAGTGCCCTGTTTTTGGGCAGCGAAACCCAGAAGGTGCTCACCGGTAGCCCCTTGCCAGTGTTGGTGGTGCGCTAATAGGGGGTTGTGGTGCGTTGAGCGGAGATAGGGGTGCGTTGAATCAGATGCTGGAACCGGGTGGGTCTACTCAGGGATCTCGGGGGGGATCCTGGCGCTCTGGTGGCGGTGGAGCTTGACTGGGCCGCCGGCCCAAGCGCTGGCGGTGGTGATACTCGCTCTCGGGGCTGGCCTGCTGTAGTTCTCGGATTGACTCGATCGCCAGACCGGCCAGGCCACCTCCCAGCCCCAACAGCAAAAGTTGCCAGAACATCCGATCTGGCGGCAATTGCACCGGAGTGTTCTGGATCACCAGCAGCAATAGCCCCGCCAACACCAGGCCGGCACTACCGCCAATCAGGGCGGCAGCCACTACACGCCTCGGCTGGATTGGACGGCTCATCTGGACTCAGCTGGCTGGAGCCACTGTTTCATAACTACAAAAAACACTGGCACCACAAACAGCGATAACAGGGTGGCCACCAACAGGCCGCCAAATACCACCGTGCCCAAAGAAGCCTGGCTGCGGGCCCCGGCACCGGATGCCAGCACTAGGGGCAGAAAACCGAACAAAGAGGAGATGGCGGTCATCACAATCGGCCGCAGCCGAGACTGGGCAGCCTGTTGGGCCGCTGCTAGGGCGCCCATGCCCTGGTCCATGCGCTGGTTGGCTAGATCGACAATCAAGATGCCGTTCTTGGCCGCCAGGCCGATCAGCATCACCAGTCCCACTTGGGCATAGATATTGAGTACTTCGCCGCGGAGTGCCAAAAACAGCAGGGCCCCGAGCATGGCGGTGGGCACCGTCATCAAAATAATCAGCGGGTCACTGTAGCTTTCGTACTGGGCGGCAAGCACCAGGTAAACCACAATAATTCCCATGGCGAAAATAGCGATCGCCAGGGCGCCAGCTTTTATCTCCTCCCGCGAGATACCCGTCCAGTCAAAGTTAATGCCCTGGAGATTGAGCTGCTGAAATATCTGTTGCATTCCTTTAATCGCCTGACCAGAGCTCTTGCCCGGAGCCGGGGAACCCTCCAATTTTATTGATCTGTATAGGTTGAAGTGCGGAATCACCGAGGGGCCCGTGATCGGCTCAACACTGATAAATTCCGATAGGGGTATTGGAGCACCGCTGGCATCAGCAATCGAGAGCTCGTCTAGCCGCTGGGGAGTGGAGCGGGGCCCGTCATCTGCCTGGAGATAAATGCGTCGCACCTTGCCCTCTTGGAAGGTGTCATTCACATAGGCGCCGCCAAAGTTAATGCTGAGGGTTTGCATGGCCTTGCCGTAGTCGATACCCAGCGATGCCAGCCGATCGCGATCTACTTTAATGTTTAGCTGGGGCGATTCAGGGCTAAACTGTGTGTACACATTGGTGAACTCGCCTGTGGCATTGGCATCGGCGATCAGCCTGCCAGCGGCAGCGTAGAAATCTGGAACGCTGAGGCTGCCGCCGCTGCGATCCAGCAGTTGAAACTCAAACCCCCCGGAGGCTCCATAACCCGGAATCGAGGGGGGTTCGACCACAAATACACGGGCTTGATCAATGGAGGCAAGCTTGTTATTCAGTCGCCTCACAATTTCCTGCATAGTCTGACCCGGACCGCTGCGCTCTTGCCAGTTCTTGGTTCCAAAGAAGAACAGACCTCTGTTAGGCGCATTGCCATCCAAGCTGAACCCCGAGAACACCGCAGCGGCCTCAATCGAGGGTTCCTGGCGCAGCAGCTCCGCCACGCGGCGATTGGTGGCTCGGGTGCCCTCCTCCGAGCCACCATCTGGGGCCTGCAGGATGCCAATCGCGTAGCCCTGGTCCTCCACGGGCACAAAACCGGAAGGGATCGAGCCAAAGGCAACCCCGGTGAGCACCACCCCCACTGCCAAACCTGCCATCACCAGCCGGCGGTGACTTAACACCCAGCCCAGGCCGCCGCTGTAGCCGCCCTCCAATTTGGCATAGAAAACATTAAAGCGGCTAAAGATAACTGGGGTGAACCAACCGATGGCGCTGCCGATACCACTGAATAACAGCACCTTTGCCGGCGACTCCAGATCAGCAATGACAATGCTCACCAGAGCTGAAGCCAGCAGAAAGGGCCCCAGCAAGGATCGACCGCTGGCCAGGCTGAGGCCATAGCCGAGCAGCCCGCCCACGGCCACCACCGCCAGGGCGCCAAGGGCACCACCGCCCAGCAACAGCCCATAGCAAAAGCCCAGGGCCAGGCCCGCCCAGGTGTAGGTGTACCTGCTGGGGGGATTGCCCTCCTGGGCCAGCAGCAGCGCCGAGAGCATCGGGGAGAAGCTGATGGCATTAAACGTGGAGATCGCTATAGCAAAAATAATCGTGGCTGCAAATTGCTTGTAGATCGTGCCGGTGGCGCCCGGGAAGAAGAGCACAGGCAAAAATACTGCGAATAGCACCAGAGATGTGGCCAAGACTGCAGCAAACAGCTCATCCATGGTGGCTTTGGCCGCCTGGAGAGCCGAGAGACCCTCGGCCTTCTTGGTGGAGGTGTCTTCAATTACCGTGATGGCGTCATCCACCACCAGGCCCGTGGCCAATACCAGGCCAAACAAGGTGAGCTGGTTTAGCGAAAATCCAAATAGTTTAACGAAGGCAAAGGTACCTATCAGGGCCACTGGAATCGCGATTGCCGGCACAAGAGTGGCCTTCCAGTCTTGCAAAAATAGAAACAGAATCAGCACCACGAGCACAATAGCGTCTCGCAAGGAATTAGAAACCCCTTGGATAGAGGCGCGGACAAAGTCGGTGATGTCATAGATCTTCTCCACCTTCATACCCGGCGGGAGCTCGCTACGAAACTGCTCGATCACCTGCTTGACCCCCTGGGAGACATCCAGGGCATTGCTGCCACTGAGCTGGTAGATCGCCAGGCCCACCGAGGGCACTCCCTGCATGTCGGTGGCGCTCACGTCGTAGGTTTCGCCACCAAGGCTGACTCGGCCCACATCCTTCAGGCGCACCAAGGCGCCATCGCTGGTATTTTTAAGCACCAGATTTTCAAATTCTTCACTGGTGGTAAGTCGCCCCTGCAATTGAATTGTGAAGGTATAGCTTTGACCGGCAGGAGCTGGGGCGCCACCGATGCGGCCGGCGGGCACCAGACGATTCTGACTGTTTAGAGCCGCTTGCACATCCGCTGGGCTGAGATTATGCATGCTGAGCTTGTCAGGATCCAGCCAGATGCGAACCGCCAACTTGCGATTACCAAAATAGACAACATCCCCAACCCCCTTTACCCGTTTTATTTCATCAGTGAGGCCTTGATCAATCAGGCCGCTGATGGTTTCAATGCTGAAGGGGTTTTCCCCGTCGGTATTGCCTACGTTATATACCAGTAGGATTGACGTGGATGCCTTGGTGACAGTGACCCCAGCTTGGCGCACCTCCGCAGGTAACTGGGGTTCGGCCAGGGCCACCCGATTTTGCACATTTACCTGATTGATATCGCCATTGGTGCCGCTAGCAAAAGAGACAGTGATGGAACTGCTGCCATCCGCCGCGCTATTGGAGGTGATGAACTCCATGTTCTCCACCCCATTGATCTGTTGTTCGAGCACGTTGGTGACCCCCTGCTCCACGCTCACAGCGTCGGCACCCGTATAGCGAGCACTCACTTTCACCGTGGGGGGTGCAATATCAGGCAGGCTTTCAATCGGCAGTATTGGCAGGGCAATAAGCCCCGCGATCACGATTAGCAGGCTACAGACCGTAGTTAAAACGGGGCGGGTAATGAAAGTGTTTGATGCAGACATGAATCAACGCCCTTCCTGAGCCGATGCCACCGCAACCGCCGTGCCGTGGCGCAGGTTTAGCAGCTGACTGGTGATGATCACATCGCCCGGAGACAGACCTGAAAGCACTGGATAGCGGCTATTGGCAATGGGGCCAAGCGCTACCCGAGTTTGGATGGCATAGCTGCGATCCGCCGGCAGTTGTTTCAATGCCTCCGGTTTTATTTGGCCTGGGTTGCGTTGCAGATCCGCCAGTTTACCGAGCTTAAATACATAGCTTTGCCCAGAACCCTGGATGATGGCAGCCACCGGTACCGACAGCTGGGATCGCTGATTGAGCACCACCCGACTACGCAGCCTGAGGCCGTTACGTAGCTCGCCACTAGGGTTGGCGATCTCCGCCTTTACCAGCAGCATCTGATCGCCGGCCTTGATGCTGGGATCGATCGAGGTCACCTTGGCGCGGGCTAGCTCCCGGTTGGAATCCGGATCGCTCAGCAATACAGTTTGCCCCAGTTGCAGCCTGTTGCGCACTTTTGCCGGCACATCTATACGCACAAATAGCCGTTGGTTAAGGATCAAGCTCGTCAAGGGATCGCCTGCCTTGATTACATCGCCACGCTTCACCTTTAGGTCGCCAATTTCTCCCTGAATCGGCGCGCGCAGGTCTTTGTAGGCCAGATCAGCTTCGCGGGCCTTGAGGTCAGCGCTGGTTTCGATCAGGCGTTGGCGAATCTCGTCCCGCTGGATGGCGCTGGCGGCACCGGCATTAACCAGAAACTGAAAGCGTTCATAGTTGAGGCGGTCCTTGGAGCGGGCCGCCCGCAGGCTGGCCACCTCCGCCTGCAGCTGACTCTGATCGAGCACCACCAGCAGTTGGCCGGCCCGCACCAGATCACCCTGTTGCACCAGCAACTGCTCGATGCGGCCGCCGGCCTGGGCGGCCAGCTGCACTTTTTCCACGGCTTCCAAGCTGCCGATGCTGCCCACCTGTTCGGCAAACAGAGCCGGCTCGGCTAGGGCGGTGCTAACCGGCAGCGGCGGCCTCAGCTTGGGCGGCTGGCGACAGGCTGCCAGCAGGCTGGAGGCTGCCAGCAGCGGCAACAGGACCGAAACGTAGCTGCTGGCGCGCAAAGCAAGGGATTCTGTTGAGTCAATTTTTAAGGGTTAAATGCACGATTGATGCTTCCTCGTCGTCGAGTTGAAACAAAGGCGCTGCTGGGCAACCACTGCCCGGAACCACTTCCCGGAACCACGGCCCGGAACCGCTGCACGGAACCAATGCCCGGCGGGGAGCAGCAGCGCCAAAGCCGCCACAGCCGCGATCCCCACAGCCGAGAGCTTGGGAGCGACGAGCTGGGGAGCTGCGGCGCGAAGGAGCACAGCCGCGAGTTTGGGAGCGAGGAGCTGCTGAACTGCTGAGCGAGGATCCGGACAGGCTATACAGTGATTGATTGAGATTTTAAGCCGGTGGTTCTGAGCTCTGTCAGAGATGGGTGCTCTGTGCGGGTGGAGCAGCTACCCAGTCATCCAGTGCTGCGCAATCGCCTGATCGCCATGGGGGTAAAACCAGGCGTTCGACTGGAAGTTTTACGTCGCGGCCGGCCAGGGGGGATCCTCCACCTTACCTGTGGAGCCCTGGAGTTCATGCTAAGGCTTGAACACGCCTCTGAATTGACCGTTACCTCCATCCAGTGAACCAATAATTTGACCCTTTGAATGACCAAAAATAGCGAACATAGACAGAGGTAATAGACAGAGGTGATAGACAGAGGCAATAGATGGAGGCGACAGGCAGTGACCATATAATTTGCCCCGCTAAAGTGGCAGCTAAAATGGCAGCTAAAAAATTCCAGCTCACAATGCTCTCGCGACCTGAAAAGCATTCGAGCGCCATGGTCCCCTTAAGGAATCTCTGAAAAAACCGAGCCCCGTCAAATCGAGCCCTGACGCTGCAATGGCTCTCAGCTGGTTGAGGCGACGAAATGGCGGTAATTCAGAGCTTCCTTAACCGGCAAATGCTGAATAGATTCCCCCCCCCCCAAAAAAAAACCCAGTGGCGCTCCAAATGGAGTGGCGCTCCCAATGCAGCGGAGCTACCAATGCAGCGGAGCTACCAATGCAGCGGAGCTACCTGCAGCGCCAAGAGATTTGGCGAGCAATCTATTTGTGTCTGAATATCGCTGCTGGCGCTGCCCGTACAGCGGCAGGTGCGCCCTGGCCCGCTGCCTGGCTTATCCACCCATACCGATCCAGCCCATAAATTGATTGCATGAACTGTGATGGGATGACCTGCTCCGCCCGGCCCACCGAAACCTTTGAACTGATCGTGGTGGGCGGCGGCCATGCCGGCTGTGAGGCCGCCCTCACCGCGGCGCGCCTTGGCCTGCAAACGGCCCTGTTCAGCCTCAACCTGGATCGGATCGCCTGGCAGCCCTGCAATCCGGCGGTGGGTGGTCCGGCCAAGAGCCAGCTGGTGCATGAGGTGGATGCCCTGGGCGGCGTGATTGGTCGCCTCGCCGACGCCACCGCCCTGCAGAAGCGGGTGCTCAATGCCAGCCGTGGACCGGCGGTGTGGGCCCTGCGCGCTCAAACCGATAAGCGCCAGTACGCCCGTCAGATGCTGCAGTTGTTGCAGCACACCCCCAACCTGGCGCTGCGCGAGGCGATGGTGACCGATCTGGTAACGGAGGGCTCGGCGGAGCGGGGGGATTTACGGATCGCCGGCGTAGGTACCTACTTCGGCAGCGTCTATGCCGCGCCGGCCGTGATCCTCACCACCGGCACCTTCCTGGGCGGCCAGATATGGGTGGGCAACCAATCGATGTCAGCCGGACGGGCAGGCGAACAGGCCGCCCAGGGCCTAACCGAGGCCCTGCAGGGCCTGGGGTTTGTTACCGGTCGGCTCAAAACCGGCACGCCAGCGCGGGTGGACCGGCGCAGTATCGCCCTGCATCAATTGGAGGAGCAGCCCAGCGACGCCCAGGATCGCTTCTTTTCCTTTGATCCGGAGGCCTGGGTGAGTGGCGAGCCGATGAGCTGTTACCTCACCCGCACCACCGCCGCCACCCATCAGCTAATCCGCGATAACTTGCAGCACACGCCGATCTATGGCGGCTTCATCGACAGTAAGGGGCCCCGCTATTGCCCATCTATAGAAGACAAGATCGTGCGTTTTGCCGATAAGGAAAGCCATCAAATATTTCTGGAGCCGGAGGGCCGTGACACCCCTGAGATTTATGTGCAGGGCTTTTCCACCGGTCTGCCCGAGCGGCTGCAATTGGAGCTGCTGCGCAGCCTGCCGGGCTTGGAGCAGTGTGTGATGCTGCGGCCTGCCTACGCCGTGGACTACGACTATTTACCCGCCACCCAGCTGAAACCATCGCTGGAAACCAAGCGAGTGGCGGGCCTGTTTTCCGCCGGCCAGCTCAACGGCACCACCGGCTACGAGGA
>DGYA01000094.1:43248-53506 GCA_002396505.1 Cyanobacteria bacterium UBA5018
ACCGGCTACGAGGAGGCGGCGGCCCAGGGGCTGGTGGCCGGGCTGAACGCGACGCGCCACGTGCGCGGCGAGACGCCGGTGCACTTCCCGCGCCAGGGCAGTTACATCGGCACCTTGATCGACGACCTGGTTACCAAGGATCTGCTCGAGCCCTATCGGGTGCTCACCAGCCGCAGTGAATACCGTCTGGTGCTGCGCGGCGACAACGCCGATCGCCGCTTGACGCCCCTGGGTCGCGAATTGGGCTTGATCGACGATCGTCGCTGGCAGATCTACAGCCGCAAACAGGGGGCAATTGAGGCAGAAAAGCAGCGTTTACACAGCGTGCGCCTCAAGGCCAGTGATGCCGCCGCCCCTGCGGTGATCGCAGCCACCCAGGCCCCGATCAAGGGCTCGATCACCCTGGCCGAGCTGCTGCGCCGCCCCGGCTTCCACAGCGCAGACCTGGTGCGCCATGGCTTGGCCGCCGCCGATCTGCCCCTGGACGTGCGGGAGGGGGCGGAGATCGACATCAAATACAGCGGCTATCTGGCCCGGCAGCAGCAGCAGATCGACCAGGTGAAGAAGCAGGAACAGCGACCCATACCAGCCCAGCTCGACTACGGCGCCATTGCCACCCTGTCCAAGGAGGCCCGCGAGAAGCTGGCCAAGGTGCAGCCCCTCAGCCTCGGCCAGGCGGCCAGGGTGCCGGGGGTGAGCCCCGCTGACGTCAACGCCCTGCTGCTCTGGCTGGAACTGGATGCGCGGCGCCGGGCCTCCCCAAGCCCGAATGGGGTCGGTAAGTTGGGCGCGCTGTCGGCCAGAAGCCAACTGTGAGCCCCAGCCAAGCAACCCCCCGTTCCAGGATCTACTGGGAGATCAAGGCCGACCAGGTTTTAAACGACGTCTTTAACCAGGCGGCCCAGGCCAGCGCCTACCAGGCCAGCGCCCACCAACACAGCATCGAGCGGGCCATTGAGGTGGAGGTGCTCGAGCCGGCGGCGCTCAAAGCGGCTAGGCCCCCAGCCCATTGGCAGGCGAGCCCCAGCCAGTTGTTGGTCTTCGCCGGCATCGGTTTGGCTGGGCTGCTCGTTGCCGGCATCGGCCTGGGCCTGTGGAGCCAGAGCCTCCAGACCCTGCGCCAGGAACAAAACCTGCTGCTACTGGAGCGGCTGCGCAATTTTGGTCCGGCCGGATCGGCTCAAGTTAGTGATGCGGCGGTGCCCAAGGCTGAGCCAGGCCCGGTGGTGGGCCAGGCCACCAGTGCAGAGCTGCCGCCGCCACCGAACGAGCCCTGGATGCAACAGCTGGCCAGCCTTCCCGGCGGCCAGGCTGCAGCGGTCCAGCCCCTGCCGGCCACTGTGCGGGCCAATGATCAGATCTCCAGACCTGCTCCAGCGGTGACGCTGCTGCCGCCCGCTGCGGCGATCAGACCCGCAGGCGGTTCGATTAGTTCCACCCCCCTGTTGATGGGGGTCGTGCAGGCTCCGGGCCATGGCGCCACGGCCATCTTCCAGATCGGCGGCAGCTCCAGCACCGCCGCCGTTGGGGAACTGATCGGTGATACCAGCTGGCGGCTGCGCTCGGCCAGCAGCGATTCGGTGCTGATTGAACGGGGTGGCCAGCAACGCCAGCTCAGTCTCAGCGGAGACTCCTAAACTTGAGTTTGTAAAGGGGGTGGTTGCGGTGCCACTGCTGGCCTCCCCGGAATTGCTCTGGCAGGCCCCCCATCGGGACGTGCTCGCGGGGCGCTGTAGCCCCGGGCCCGGATTGGCCCTCAGTGGTTCTTGGCGGCTGCTGCTGCTGGGTGATGGCAGCCCCACCCGCCATTTGCAGACCCTCAGTGGACTGCCGGTGGAGATCGATTTGATCGCCATGGCTGCGGAGGCCTCGGCCCCCCCTGGCGGAGCAACCCCAGCGGAAATCGCCGAGTTGAATCCGCCCTTGCTCCGCCGCCAGGTTTGGTTGCGCTGCGGCAACCGCAGCCTGGCCTGGGCCGAAAGCTGGTGGAATCAACAGCAGGCCGATCAGCATCTACGCAACCGCGACCAGCCGATCTGGCTCAGCCTCACCAGCAAGCGGGCTGAGTTATTTCGCGAAGTGGATGGCCTAGCCCTGGTGGCCGCTCCCTGGTTGGAGCAGCGCTTTGGGCGCAGGGGCCCCTTCTGGGCCCGCCATTACCGCTTCTTCCGGGGCGGACAGCCCTTAACGGTGATCCGCGAAGTGTTTTCGCCCGATCTGGAGCACTGGCTCGGACCCGCCACCCAACCCTGTCCGCCGGTGCGCTCACCGAACCGCTTCGACCCCTGGCTTGGGGGCGGCTAGGCCAACCGCAGGGCCTCTGCTTGTTTGCTGGCCCGTTCCAGCAGGTGGCGCAGGCGCTGTTCATCGACATGGGTGAGGTTGGTGCGCAGCAACTTGGCGTGGGGGGCATGGGCCCTCAACCGCTCGATCACCCGATCCGGACTGGCCTCGCGGACCAGCAGGCAGAGGGCGGCAGTGCCGCGGGGCAGGGTTTCGCCCAGCTCGCGCATAAAGCCGTCGTGGATGCCCAGATCGGAGAGGGAGCCGGATACCGCCCCCACCCCGGCTCCAATCGCCGCCCCCAGCAGGGGATTGAGGAACAGCAGCCCCACCAGCGTGCCCCAAAAGCCGCCACCAAGCGCCCCGGTGGCGGTGAGATTCAGGGACTGGCGCAGATGCACCTGGCCGTCACCGTCATGCTCCACCACCACGGCGTCCTCCAGGGATAGCAACTGCTCCCGCTGGATGTCCACCAGCTCCCGCCGCACCTGCTCGGCCTCCTCCACCGTCGTGAAGCCCACCACCACCAAAGTGCTCATCGCCGATGCCAACCACTGGCTGCAACGTAGGCAGGGCAAATGGCCTCAGCCGAGCTGGCGACGGCGGCTGGAGCGGGGCAGGGCCCGGCCCCTGGCCGCAGCTGGGGTGGATTCGGTGGCTGCGGATTCGGCGGCTGTATTTACAGATGTAGTTGTAGTCGCCGGCTCCGGTCGCTGCCAACGGGGCACCAGGAAGCTGTCGTCGTCAGGCCAGTCCTGATCTGCAGCTGCGCCGCCTCGGCGGGAGATCGCTTCCAGGGGCCGGCGGCCGCGCCGCTGGGATGGGGGCGCGCTGGCCCCAGCGCTGGGGCCAGCGCTGACAGAGGCGGCGGCTGCCGAGCCAGGGTTGCCGGCGGCAAAATCTCGCGAGGTGTCTGACCGTGACTGCAGGCGGTATTCAGGGCGGGCATTAGAGCGGAGCTCTGGCCGGGCCTCTAGCCGAGCTTCTGGCCTGGCTTCTGGCCGGGCCTCTGGCCGAGCAGAGGGGCGCGGTTGCTGCCAGGGTTCCCGCCAGTCATCCTCGTCTTCGAGGATCCAGTCGAGCTTGTTCTCCACCCAGCGGCCCAGCCCCTCCAGGCGAGGCAGAGATCCAGCGGTTCTGCCTTCCCCTCGCGCCGGCGGCCGCGATCCCGGCCGGGCTCCCGACACCCCATCCACCAGTTGCCGGCCAGCGCTCATCAGTCGATCAATGCCCTGCTCCAGGCGATCGGGGCCGCCCCGGCGCGGGGCAGGGCGGCGGCCCATGGCTGGATCAGGCCCCCGGGGCTCGGATCTGGGGGGGCTGGGATCTGGGAAGTTGGGGTCGTAGCGGCTCATCGACCAAAACTACCGAGGCCGTCAGCGCCAACGCCGTCTCTGCCGACGCCGTCACTGAGCGGGCTTGAACTGACAAAGCCGCCAATTAAGCGGCCTTCAGCAGCGACGCCGGGCCGCCAGCCAATGCTCCCGGCCCATGCCCAGCAGGGCGATGGCAAGGCCGGCCCACTGCAGGCTCCATAGAAAGACGCCCATCGCTACCGCCATCGCCACCGCCACCAATGCCGAATCGCTCTCTGGTGACGCTAGGGGTTGGCAGGGGCGCCCTCAGCCAAGGCCGTCAGGGGCTTCGCCCTGGATCAAGTTGCCCTGGAGCAGTTCATCTCTGACCAGTTCGCCCTGGAGCAGTTCGAATTGGAGCAGACAGCTGGCATGCCAGCGGCCGCCATGCAGCCGTTCACAGCAGAGCCGGCAGGCCAGGTTGCGCAGCCGGCGGCGATAGGGGGAGCTGATGCCGCAGTTGGGACAGCGGGCGATCCAGCGCCCTGGCCCCAGGCTGTCGGCGGGCAGGGGATAGCGGTGGCGCACAGTCACCTGGAACTCGGCCTGGGCGGCATTGATCGCCGCCATGCGGGCCCGGAACTGGGGGCCGTGCACCTCCCGTAAGCCCAGCACCCGATCCAGCCAGGCGTGGATCATTTCGTGGCAGAGGGTGCTGATGGTGGCCTGGCGCGGCAGGGCCTCCAGCAGCGGCCGCGACAGCACGATGTCGCAGAATTCAAGGCCAACGCCATCGCGGCCGCGGCGATAGAGGCCCGCAGTGCGGCGCATGCGCCCATCGCTCCAGCGCAGCGCCAGTGGGGGAGCGCTAGTTGCGGCAAGGCTGCCCTCAAAGTGCTCCCGATCGAGCCGATGGAACAGGGGCAGCAGCGGCTCCAGGGGCACCGCGGCGGGGGCGCAGAAACGGTGTCATTCTGGCCGAATCCGCCTTAATCCCGAGCTTGGCGGCGTTGCCCCGGCAGGGGAGGGCAGTCGGTCAGACTCAGAGGCCGATTCGCAGCGTCACAGCCAATGGAGATGGACTGGGTACTCTTCCGTGACATCGGCGGCAAGGCCCTGCTGGCCGGTGCCGGCGCCCTGCTCCTCTACTGGACGATCTCGGCGGTGAAGCTGGTGCTCAGCGCCCGCGGCATCAATCCGTTGATCAAGCAGTTTTTCACCCAGGTGGCCAGTGGCCAGGTGGATGGGGCCTATCTGCTCACCACCAAGAACTACCGCAGCCACGTCACCCGCACCCAGTTCATCCGCTTCCTGGTGGAACTGAAGCTGAACAAATACCGCAACCTCAAATCGGGTCGGCCGCGCCTGGAGGAAAACCAATTAATTCTCACCGTGAAGCTCAAGAGTGATGGCAGCGAAGAATTACCGCTCGACTTCACCTTTGTAAAACTCGATCAGCAATGGCGCATCGATCGGATCAGGAAAACCGCCGCAGCCTGAATCGACAAGGGAAGCTCTGAATAACTCGAGCTACGGCCCATAGAGCCATGATGCCGTAAAGGTTCCCAGCTCGCCTGGGCGACAAAATGGCGGTTGATCAGAGCTTCCCTAGCTCTCCCTAGCGCCCTTAACACCTAGCCCTCATATCGCTAGTCCCCCATCGCATCGAGCAATCCGTTGCGCCTAACCCTCCCTAGCGCCTAGCCCCATTCCGCTAGCCCTCCTCTACGCCTAGGCCTCGCTAGTTACTAGCCCTCCCTAGCGCCTGGCCGTCTACAGGGCCTAGACAGTGATTTCCCCCCGCGATCCCCACCCCTTGAGCCCCGCCTCCAGCCCCCCTAACCAAGCCAGCGCTGAGGGGCAAAGGGCAGCTGAATTGCGAGATCTACTCAACCGCGCCGCCCACGCCTACTACGTGCTCGATGCGCCGGTGATGGAAGATCCGGTCTACGACCGGCTGTATCGGGAGCTGCTGGAGCTGGAGCAGGCCCACCCGGAGCTGCGCAGCCCCGACAGCCCCACCCAGCGGGTGGGCGGCAAGCCGTCCGAGGGCTTTAAAGAGGTGGAGCATCGCATTGGCCTGCTCAGCCTCGACAACGCCTTTAACAGCGAGGAATTAGCTGGTTGGTATGGCCGGCTGCTGAAGGTGCTCGACCGGGAGGCGAGCCCCGGCGAGCCGCCGTCAGCCCTGGCGATGGTGGGCGAACTGAAAATTGACGGCAACGCCCTGGCCCTCAGCTACGAGCGGGGCCTGCTGGTGCGGGCCGCCACCCGCGGCGATGGCGAGCGGGGGGAGGAGATCACCACCAACGTGCGCACGATCCAGAGCGTGCCGCTGCGGCTGCAGCTGGCCGAGCCCCCCCCCTGGTTGGAGGTGCGCGGCGAGGCCTTGATTCCCGACGCCAGCTTCGCGGCCATCAACCGGGAGCGCCAGGCCCGCGACGAGGCCCTCTTCGCCAACCCCCGCAACGCCTGCGCCGGCACCCTGCGGCAACTGGATCCAAAGGTGGTGGCGGCCCGCCGCCTGGATTTCTTCGCCTACACCCTGCACCTGCCGCCCGATTGGCAGCCGGCTGCTGGAGATCCGCCGCTGCCCCGCAGCCAGTGGGAGAGCCTGCGCTGGCTGGAGGCGGTGGGCTTCCGGGTCAACCCCAACGCCGAGCTGCTGCCAAATCTGGCGGCGGTGGCCGATTTCTTCGCCGCCTGGGATGAGCGGCGCAAGCAGCTGGCCTATGCCACCGATGGGGTGGTGGTGAAGCTGAACGACCTGCGCCTGCAGGATGCCGCTGGCTTCACCCAGAAGGCACCGCGCTGGGCGATCGCGCTCAAATATCCGGCCGAGGAGGCCCCCAGCCGCCTATTGCGGCTCAGCTACCAGGTGGGGCGCACGGGGGTGGTGACCCCAGTGGCCGAATTTGCCCCCGTAGGTCTGGGGGGCACCAGCGTTAGCCGGGCCACCCTGCACAACGCCGATCGGCTGGCAGAACTAGACCTGCACCTGGGCGACACGATCGTGGTCTGCAAGGCCGGCGAGATCATCCCCAAGGTGGTGCGGGTGCTCACCGAACTGCGGCCCGCCGCCGCCCAGCGGGCGGAGCTGCCGTCCGTCTGCCCGGAATGTGGTTCGCAGCTGGTGCGGGAGGAGGGCGAGGCGGCCAGCCGCTGCGTGAACAGCAGCTGCCCGGCGATCCTGCGGGGCGCCCTGCGCCACTGGGTGAGCAAGGGGGCCTTAGACGTGGAGGGGCTGGGTAGCAAGTTGATCGAGCAGCTGGTGGATCGGGGGCTGGTGGCCTCCATCGCCGATATCTATGGGCTCGATGGGGCGCTGCTGGCCAGCCTGGAGCGCATGGGCCCGAGGTCTGCCCAGAATCTGCTGGAGGCGCTGGCCGCTTCCCGGCAACAACCCTGGCATCGCCAGCTCTACGGCCTGGGCATACATCACGTGGGCGAGGTGAGCGCCAAGGCCCTGGCCCGGACCTTCACCAGCGCCGAGGCCCTGACCGCCGCCGCCCGGGAAGCGCCGGAATCGATCACTGCGGTGCATGGCATCGGCGGCGAGATCGTGCAGTCGCTGCAGCAATGGCTGGCCACCCCCGCCAATCAGCAGTTGCTGGAGCAGTTGCGGCGGCTGGGCTTCTCCCTGGCGGCGCCCGAGCCGGAGCCAGGCGCCGCCAACGCTGCCGCCCCCCACCTGGCCGGCCTCAGCTTCGTGCTCACCGGCAGCCTGCCATCGCTGAGCCGCAGCCAGGCCCAGGCCCTGATCGAGGCGGCCGGCGGCAAGGTGATCGCCTCGGTGAGTCGCAAAACCAGCTATGTGGTGGCCGGCGTGGAGGCGGGCAGCAAGCTGGTTAAAGCCCAGGGCCTGGGGTTGCCGGTGATCGATGAGGCGGGACTGCTGCAACTGCTGGCGGAGAGCTAGGCGCCAACAAGCTCCAGTGCCGATCGAACCAGAGTCCCCTTCGCCGATCAAACCAGAGTCCCCTTCGCGCCAGGCCCTTTAGTCCCCAGTGTCGTTAGCCCCCGCTGCAGTTAACCCCAAAGCCCTTGTTCTTCTGAGTTTTGCCTTCCCAAGATCAATCAATCAATCATTCATTCCCGCGGATTTTGACCATGAACCCCCTGCAAAGTTCAATACCGGCCTGCGTCAAGACGGCCTGTGGCCGGGCCAAGTATCAAGACCTGGCGGTCCACTCCGGCTGGCTGGCCCGGCTGAGACTGGCCTGGTTTGTGGCGATCGCGGCGTTGAGGGATTGGCGCCTGCCAGATGCCAACCAAAGCCCACCCAAACCCTGATCTCAGCTTGAGCTCTATTTGATTTCAACCTGATCTCAATTTGATCTCAATCTGAGCCCGGCTGCCCTTGCTCCCCTGGCGGGGTTTGCAGCGCCTGCCGGGCGGCGCGGCCCACCAACACCACGGTGGCCAGGGTGGCCAGCAGGCCGACACTGCGCAGGGCCCAGGTGCTGACATCGGCCTTACCGGCCAGCACCTCGGGGAAGCGGGCCACGTCGCCGGCAAAGGCCCCTAGGGCACAGAACAAAACAGTGCCGGGCAGGATGCCCACCAGGCCCAGGCTGTAGTCGCGCAGGCTCACCTCGCTGAGCCCGTAGGCCAGGTTCAGCAGGCTGAAGGGGAAGGCCGGCGACAGGCGGGTGAGCAGCACCAGCCGCAGGCCCTCGCGGCTCACGGCCTGTTCCACGGCCTGCAGCTTGGGCAGGGCCGCCAGTCGGCGCCTGGCCCAGTGCCGCAGCCAAGTGCGCCCTAGCAGAAAGGCGGCCTCGGCGCCGAGACAGGCCCCCACAAACACCACCAGGCTGCCCCACCAGGTGCCGTAGAGGGCGCCAGCCAGCATGGAGGCCCATACCCCCGGCAGCAGCAGGGTTACCCAGAGGGCGTAGAGGGGAATGAACAGCAGCGCCCCCAAGGGCGAACGCAGGGCGGGCAACAGCTGCTGCAAATCCAATGGGCTCATCGGTAATGGGCTCATCGGCATCTGGCCGGTCGGCATCGGAGATTAACCTTCCTAGCCAGCTGAGCTGATCACCAGCCGAGCTGATCACTAGCTGAACCCATAGCCGGCCAGCCTGGCAACAACACTGTCACCAGTAGGTCAGCCGCCCCTTCAGCCTGGTCTACCAGCTTTAACGCAGGGTTCATAGCGGAGGTTCGGGAGCGCAGGGGAATTAGCCCATGCCTCTGGGCAGGTTGCTGGCGCCGAGGCGTTAGCGCAGGGCCAATAGCTGATACTCCCTAGCTCAGGCTCGCTAGCTCAGGGTGGGAGCGACCAATCTGGCTTAGCAATACTGGCAAAACATAGATCAACCCTTTGCGGCTACATAGGGCAGGGAAGAATGGTGCACCATGATCCGAAGCTTGCCGGAGCCATCCTTAACAAAGGTCCAGGTTTTGTCCACAGTAGTCACCTCACCTTTCTTGTTGGTGATCATTACCTTGCCCATGGTGCTGGCACTGTCTTGGTCAATGAAAATCGCCGCATTGCAAATATTTACCTTTCGCCAGCCCTTCAAGGCAAAGCCAGTATCACCGGGAAAGGCAGGATCACCACCAACGAAGTAAGCCAGGGCTCCAGCGCGGGTGGTGCGGAAAGTCTGGGGGACAGTAGTAAGGGTTGGCTTGAACAGCACCGGTCCAATATTGTAGCCATAAGCACTGTCAATTACTTTAGCGGCCAGTTCCTTAGCCGCTGCCTGGTCATATTTTCCATCTTTTTCATTCTTGTCATAGGTGGTGGAAATCGCCACCAATGCATCGCCCCAGCCTTTTTGCGCCGCAAGCACCTCTGCTTCGCTGATGGCCGACGGCTTCAACAGGGTGGCCTTGATCGCCGGACAGTCCGGGGTCGACTGGGCTAAAGCATTAGAGGGACTTAGTGCAACTAGGCCAGTGACTGCAAGGACAGCAACCAGTGCGGGGGAAGATTTCATCGCGTAATTGAGCGATTTGAACTTGGCAAGACTATCCAACACGTTGCAGAAACTATCAACTCCGCGACGGAAATCGCCACGTTTTTTCACATAAAGCATTCTCCGCCCAAATTCCTGAAAAGAGTGGCTAGGGTGAAGGGTTGCTTTGCTGGACAGCAGGCCGTGGCGGGGTATTTCGCTCTGCTTTTGTGGGGCAAAGCTTTCTCGTGTCACCGCCTTTCACCTGGCACTACTTGCCCATAGGAGCAGGTTCACACCATGCCGTCTTCGCCTAGTGTCACCTCAATCTGGCGCCACTTTAATCAAGTTCTACTTTGAGCTAGCACTTGATTAATCTAGATTGCGGAAACCTCTAAAGATCGGTCGTTCGAGTTCCGCGAGTCAAGGTAAGCGAGTACCCGATCGGCTTCATGCACCATGAGATCAGTGAGATCAGTGAGATCTGGGATTTATCGAGCTAACCTTACATCCCACATGCTCATAATATAAATTGAATTGGCTTCGGACTGTTCCGCACATGCAGGATCACATTCTCGCCCACCAGGGAGCAACGGCCGGATAGCTATTCCCACCCGACCCTTAAAAAATATCGTCCCACTGTCTTGCCGGGTGTAATAATGGCAACATCCACTATCGAGCAGTGGCTGGGAATCCATTCCGGCTTGATCCATCAAAAACATCATCTTTTCAAGCAAAGGGGAGATGGCAGTGTCACCACTCACCACTCACCACTCA
>DGYA01000094.1:53710-79834 GCA_002396505.1 Cyanobacteria bacterium UBA5018
CACCACTCACCACTCACCGCTCACCGCTCAATAGCGGCAAAGCGTCACTTCATCGCTGGCCCTGCGTCTGGGGCTGTTTAGGAGGCTAATGAAACCAGGTAACACCAGCGATTAACAGCTTACTTGCCCGATGGTGTTGGAAAATACTTAATAATAGTGGACAGGGGTGGGCTCACCTGAAGTTGACCTCGATCACGCCCCTTGAGTCGCCGCCCATGCCAAACGCCGCCCCCCTGGAGTTCATCCCGCCCCGACTCGACCAGCGGGTTTTGTTCGGCGCCCGGCTGCTGCTGCCCCTATGGCTGCGCAGCGGTGGCATCCAGGGGATCCAGGTGGAGGGAATCGAGCGGCTGCAGTTGGCCATGGAGCGGTTTCAGGCCGGTCAAAGCCGGCTGCTGCTGGCCTTTCGCCACCCCAGCCTGGATGATCCGGCGGTGATGGCCCAGCTGCTCTGGGGCGAACTAGACCGCAGCTTCCGCCCCCGCCCCCGCCCCCACGCCCAGTTCCTGTTCGACCGCGGCATTCCCCTCTGGGCTGGCGCCTGGATGGGCTGGCTGCTGTCCCGGCTCGGCGGCTGCTCGATCCAGCGCAGCAAGCTCGACCTGCCCGCCCTGCGCACCGCCCGCGCCCTGCTGCTGGCTGGTCCGCACCCCTTTGCGGTGGCGCCGGAGGGGGCCACCAACGGCCATAACGAAGCGATCAGTCCCCTGGAGCCAGGGGTAGCCCAGTTGGCCCTCTGGACCGCTGACGACCTAGAGCGGGCCGGCCGCCCGGAGGCCACCGAGGTGCTGCCAATCGGCTTGCAATACAGATTCACCAAGCCGGTGTGGCCCGCCATCGAGGCCCTGCTCAGCCAGTTGGAGGCGGATGGGGGCCTGCCGGCCAGCGCCGACCCTTCACTCGATCCAGAAAGGCTCTACGGGCGCCTATTCAGGCTCGCTGAACTAATCCTCAGCCGCATGGAAGGCTTCTACCGGGATGCCTATCACCTGCCGCTGGAGAAGAACGCCGCCGCCCGCCTGCCAAAGACCGCCACAGGACAGCTGCCCTCAACGCAATCCGCACAGCTGCCCAAACAGCTGTCCACTCCACTGCCCGAATCGGTGCCAGAACCACTGCCGGATGCCAACGACCAGCTAGGCCTGCGTCTGAACCTGCTGATGGAGGAGGTCTTGGCCCTGGTGGAGCATTCGCTTGGGGTGAAGGCCCACGGCGGTGTGGGCGAGCGCTGCCTAAGGCTGGAGCAGGCGGGCTGGGATCGCCTCTACCCCGCACCTGGCAACCATTCTGAAGCTGGCAAAAATTCTGAAGTTAGCAGCCATGCCGGGGCCAGCGCCCTGGATCGAGGCCTGGCCGACCGCTGGGCGGAGGAAACCGAGCGGCAGCTCTGGCACATGCGCCTGGTGGAATCCTTCGTGGCGGTAAGCGGCCGCTACGTGAAAGACCACCCCAGCCAGGAACGCTTCGCCGACACCCTGCTGATTCTCTGGGACACCATGGCCCGCATCAAAGGGACTAACCCGGCTAGGCGGCCGCACCTGGGACCCCGCCGGGCGGTGGTGCGCATCGGCGAGCCCATGCTGATTGCGCCGCGCCTGGACGCTTACCGCGCCGATCGCCGCGCCGGGGTGGCTGCACTCACCGCCGAGCTGCGCAGCAGCCTGGTGGGCTTGATTGTGCCTACGGGCCCAGAAAACTAGCTGCCCCAGCTAAGGCTGCGTTGCCAGCCTTAGCTGGGGCAGCTGGCTTGACAAACCCACATGCGCTGCAATTGCCTAATGTTGCCCGGGGAATCCTTATAGGCCGTACGATTGTGAGCCAGCAGCCGATTATTCACCCAGAGAATATCGCCGCGTTCAAGGTGGAGTTTCACGAAATTAGCCTGGTCCTGCAGTAAAGCGTCTAACCGATCCATGGCCTCAACTTCGATGCCATCGAGTGCCTTACCCAGCTTATGGTGTCCCGTTTTAATCCAATATCGCATGTAGCGAAATAAGACGCCGCCTGGACCTTCGCTGGCGGAGTAGATAGGGAAACGGTTGCGCAATAAGCATTCGTAGGTTTTCGGCAGGTGAGGAGTGACTACATTACGATACTTGTCACGGCGCAGGGCGGCGAGCAGCTGTGGGAACTGGCGTTGCAAAATCTGGTAAACGCGAAAAGCATTGCTTACTAAACTGTCACCACCCTGCTGGCTAGGCTCTTCGCATAGCAGGCCAACGAAATCTGGAACCACATCAACGGCGCTACTGTCGGTGTGGAAACAGGTCTCCGCATTGGTCATCGACACTGGTATTGAATGGGTCTTATAGGACACACCCCGGTCGATAACTGGATCTAGTCGGCCATACTGCAGCATGGGTTGCCCGAGTGCGCAGCCAAAGGCGATGTAGAAGCAGCGAAGATGACTGTTTGCCAGCCCAAGTGGTCCAAGACCTTGCAGGCAGAAAAGTCCATCAACGGTCAATAGCTGCTTCTTCACCTGCTCTCCAAAGCTCACCAAGCAGGGCCATTGCGCTGGCAGCCACTCGAATGCCTGGTCGGTGGCGTGTGGATACCTGGCGACGAATTCGAGCAACTCTTCGCGCACAGCCGCTGGCAATTGGCCCAGCCAGGTGCCGCGCTGCTGCAGCTCAGCGGCAGACCAAGAGAGGGTAGGCCAATCTGCAGCCGTAGGGCTAGACAAACCATTGATGACAGTCATTTAACTCTCACTGAAACATGGTAAATCGCGAAGACACTCTGGTTAGTTAGTCAAGTCACGACGGGCAATGGAGAGGTGTAGATCTCAAAAGCATGGTGGATAATGGAGAGAAGATAGATAGATAGATAGATAGATAGATAGCGAGGACATGGCAGATCGCGCTACTTAACTAGCTGGAAGGCGAGATGCAGTGGCTTGTCCCGCAGCGGCTCCAACCACTGAGAATAATGTTGCAAGTGTTCTTCTGTGGCCCTCAGTTCAGAAATCTGAGGCATGTGGCTGAAACCGGCAGCCGCCAAAGCATTGAAGTAGTCTTCAAGGTTTTTGTGTATACAGCGAACACGAACACCCTGGCCATCCTTACGCCAAATTTCACCTTCAAACTGACAGTCACGCCCCGAAAAGTAACCCTTTAACTCGGAGTCGAAATAGAAAGGTGCAATGTTATCTCCCAGGAAGGCCAACGAGGGATGAGGAACAGCGAAGATGAATCGCCCACCAGGCCGGAGCAGACGATACACCTCTGCAATCGCGCGATAAGATTAAACCACTGCGGCGATAGACAAGAAAACGATAAACTTAGGGGGTGCCAGGCCAAAAATTTAGCCGATGACAATGCAACGCTAAATCAACGAACTAAAGTTAAATCCAATTACCAAGTCATCGTAGTCCAAGTCGCCACCGCCAGACAAGTCTTCTAAGCCGAAAAGATTGTTGCCCAAGGAGCGGAAATGGCTGATGCCATCGTTATTTGCGGCACCGTATGCGAAGAAAGTATTGCCGTTAACCAGAGCATAGGGAGCCAAGAAGCTACCGCCTGTCACATCAACAAAGTTACGGCTGCTGATTTGATTGTCGGCTATGCTGAGATTGCCGAGTTGGTTTACGAGGTTGTCGGTGCGCAGGGCTGCGGCCCCATAACCCAAATCCCCAGGCCGCAGGCGGGTAACGCCATCGGCAGCCACAATTGAGCCCTGGGCATCCAGCGCGCGGTAAAAACCAGCCACGGAGTTGAAGTTAGCTTCCCTACCCAGGGCAACCGTACCTTGAAGGCGCTGGTCCGCTTTTAGGGCAGTGAGATCTAGCACCGGTGCTTGCGCTTGGGCCTGGCCAATCAGGGCATTGAGTCCGGGATCTCCTGGCAGAACGCTAAGAGAAAAGCGAACGCCGCTACTGGAGGAGAAGGATGCCTGACTGTTGCCGAGTTCTGCCTCGTTGAGATAGCGGAAACGGCTGTCACTGAGGCTGGTGAGTTGATCAAGGCTGGCATCTTGAACTTCGAAGAACCTCAGGCTCTGGCCGTTGATCAACAGGATATCCCGCTCGAAGCGGGTGTTTGCGGGAAGGATAACATCAGTACTCTCTAGGCTTGACAAGAGGGTCTTGGCCCGGCCGCGCACCCAGTTGAAATTGTTCAACAGATTTGCCGAGCCTGATAACTCATCCGGGGTGAGCACCACGTAACCAACCTGATTAGAAGAGCTGGAGCGACCGCTGAGATTAGCCCGCAGACTCACGGCTCCAGGAGCTGTATTTCCCGGCTGAGCAACAGTGAGCAGGCCGGAAGCAGAGCTGCTGAAGCTGATAGTTGAGAGATCGACAAAGCCCGCAAAAGAGGGATCGTCGATTTTTGCGTTTACCAGTCCATCCTTGTCACCGTAGCCGCCATCAATCAGACTGAGAGCAAAGAAATCAGGGGTGCCATCATTATTAATGTCGAAAAAACGAGCACCGGCGCCGGTAATTGGGTCATAGGTGAGCGGGGAAGCATTACCAGTGCTAGCATTTAGGGCATAATAGACAAGTTTACGACTAGATAGACGACCGGATCCATCGCCCAGTTGGGGCAGGAGGTCTGCAGCTACTAGCTCCAACGAAGCAGTAAGGGATGTACGATTCTCCCCCTGGGGAATACCAACGACAAAGTCAATAGCAGTGGAATTACGAGTTACTCCACTCTGAATCAATTTATCAAGGCTTTCCTGATTTATTCCCGAGACGGGAATAATCTTAAGCTCAGAGCCTGGGGACAAGGAAGCGCCACTAATGGCCACAGGTATCTGCTTTATTTCACCTGTGGGCATTTTAATGGATACGACTACCGTCTCAACGGTGGTCCCTGGCACCTCGATTAAATCCGTTACGGAAAGGTTAAAGGTAGCCGAAACAGGAATACTGCCTGTCAGGCTGGGATCGGTGGCGGAGACAATGACGGAGTAGGCGGACTTGGCCTCGTAATTTAGTACTGTGCCAGCCTTAAGATAGAGGCTAAAGCCATCTAGTTCAAAGCTGGCTGCATCAGCGCCGGCGATACTAAAAATTTCGGTGCCAAGGGCATCGTCAGTAATAACGATATCCGCCACCTTGATACGCCTTGAGGTGCTGCTGTTTTCCGCCAGGGAGCTGGTGGCGTTGGCAAGCTCTAGTTTGCTTGGGGGGGCATTTAAGGTGAGAACTGGCGTGAAGTTGGCGAGGGCTTTTCCATCACTAAAACCAAGCTGCAGATTGATAGCAGCCAGCTGGGCTTCCGTGAGCTTGGCGGGTACAGTTGCCTTCAGGACAGTGCCAGCAACGGTGATCCACTCTGGCCCTGCCAGTTTTACCAATTGTAGATTATCCCCGTCAATATCTATAAAATAAGGGGCTAAATCTTTAGTTATCTCTATGCCGCTATTGAGCGATATCGCAAGGGTGGAAAGGCTGAGTTGGGGGGCGGCGTTGATCGCCACGTTGAGATCCTGTAGCTGCTTACGTATCGACAGCCAGTCACCCTGCGGGGCCACACCATCAAGCAACAACTTATCAATTCCTGGCTCGTAGTCAAGGATCCGCAGCGGCTGTACGCCAGCGGGATCGTAGCTGTCAGTCAAGAAATTGAAGTAATCCAGCTCGCGGTCCACCTGGGCAATCACCGCCGGCAGGCCAAGGGATGCGGGGTCAGAGAGCAGGTGCCCCCCGATCACCACATCGTTCACAAGCTGCAGGAAGAAGCTATCCGAGCCGCTTCCACCCACTAATCGGTTATCGCCCAGGCTTTCGAGGTTGAACAGCTCATCGCCGCCGGCGCCTGCATCCACGGTGGAGCCCACACCTGCGAGGATGCGATCGGCGGCCACAGAGCCCAGCACCGTCACATCCGCCAGCTGGATGCCGTCTCTGGGCACGCTTGCGTAGGCGGCCGGGTCGAGCAAGGTAAGGCTACCGGCGTCATCTACGGCTATGCCGCTCACCAGATCCAGCTCCCGCCAGCCCGATTGCCAGATGACCGGATTGACACTCAGGCTGAGGTTGCGGCTGGCCACCACGGTTTCACTGCTCCAGCGGGAAATGCCCGACAGCGGATCCACGCCATCGAGGAACTGGAAACTGCCACTGGCCTGATCTGCGGTGACGCTGAGATCGAGAAAACCGCGGCGGTTCACGTCGGCATACTTCAGGCCGTTGATGTAACCCATGAACAGGCCATCCAAGCCGTCAACGGCTGGATAGCGGGAGCGGATATAGGCATCGCCTCCCGGCAGATACTTTTCCAGTCCTGGAGAGGTGACGCCGGCGGTGGCGAATTCCACCCCCGCCACGGTGCCAGCCGGCTTCTGGCCGGCGGCCATCGTGTCCAGCAGGCCGGCCCAGGCGTTATGGGTGTCGCCGGCAAGGCTGATCAGCCGCTTGCCCGCAGCCAGGGCGCTTTGCAGGATCGTCTCCCGCTCCACCCCATAGCCATCCCAGGCATCGAGGTTGTAGGGGATCTTGCCAGCTTCGGCGAACAGGGCCTTTTCCGCAGGCGTGAGATCGGCTAAAGGGGTGCCGGTGGCGAGTTTCTGCAGCGGTGCGGCGTATTTGTCGAGCAGGGCAGGATTACCTGCATTTAACAAAAGTTCAGCAGGCAGAGCCATCGACTGCATCAACACCTGTTGGCCCAGCACCTGCCAAGCGGCGGTGGAGCTGGCCAGCTGCTGCTGCAGCCAGGCCATCTGGGTGTCTCCGATCAGGTCGCGGTTGGGGTCACCCCAGGCCTTCTGCACAGTGGCGATTACTAACTCCTGGGTGACCAACGGCGCCAGGGCATTGGCGAAGGCGGGGATAGCCGCATCGCTCGTGGGCGGCGCGATCCCGGCTTTGGTGGCATAGCTGGCCACCTGAACCGGATCGGCCAGGATGGCGCCGATGCGAGCCTGCACCGCAGCTGCATTGGGATAGCTGAGCTGCTGATCGCGAGCGGTGAGCCTGGTTTCGAGGATGTGCAGAGCCAGCACATCGCCGAAGTTGAAGGAGCGGTAGCCCTGGGTGAGGGGCGAAGAGGCGGAGGCGCCATCACTGGCCTGGCGCAGCTCCGGCTCGCGAATCGGCAGCCACTCGTGGTAGGCCTTCAGGGCGGCGTCGCGGCGCAGCAGCCAATCGCCCTCAGTGGCGCTCTGGTGATTCTCGGCACCACCGGCCCAGCTGTCGTTGGCGGTTTCGTGATCGTCCCAGATGGCGATCAGCGGCGCCGCGGCGCGTAGGGCCTGGAGATTGGCATCGGTGTGGTACTGGGCATAGCGCTGGCGGTAATCGTCGAGGCTAACGATCTCTCGGTTGGGCAAGAAACCACGGCTGCCGGCGGCGTTCTCCGCCTCCCCATAGCCCCCAGGGCCGTATTCATAGATGTAATCACCTAGATGTACCAGGGCGTCATAGGGGTTGACGGCATTGATGGCGGCGGCCCGGCCGTAGGCGGCAAAGGTATCTGCGGCTGGGAAATTGGCGCAAGAAAAAACCGCCAAGCGCACCGGATCGCCGCCCACCGGCAGGGTTTTGGTCTGCCCCACCATTGACACCACCGCGCCAGCCCGGAAGCGGTAGTAATAGGGGGTGTCGGCGTTGAGGCCATCGGCCTCCACCTTTACAGTCCAGTCGCGGCCAGCACTGGTGTTGAACAGACCGCTATCAACAATCGAACCGGCTTCAAAACCGGCGCTACGCGATATTTCCCAACTCACGTCAATTCCCTCAGTAGTCCCTTGGGGCGGCGTGATCCGGGTCCAGAGAATCACAGAATTGGCGTAGGGATCTCCAGAGGCCACACCATGGACAAAACTGACTGGGGAAGAAGCGGCCATTGATCGACTGGATAAACGTGAAAAAATGGGAACAAAAATCAGATCTCAACCTGGGAGATCAAAGTTGGCTATGCCGACCTTCCTTTGTGGGGAGGGTCGGCATCAGGGCTCTGTCAGCTGAACAGGAAGTTGGACTGGTTGTTCAAAGTGGCAACACTTGTATTGCTGAAGTGGCCAATGGCTGTGCCGGACACACTGAGCAGGGCGTCAGCTCCCACCTGGCTGAAGCTGAGGTCGGCAAAGGTGAAGCCCCGCAGGCCCACCTTGTCTTCTCCGGCGCTGAAGTCCATCACGTACTGCTTGGCAGCAGGCTTGTCACCAGGTGCGTCAATCAGCCAGAACTGGTCGGCACCGGCGCCACCATTGAGGTAGTTAGTGCCGGCAGTCTCGAGGATGGTGAAGATGTCATTACCAGCGCCACCTAGGGCCCGGTTAGCCGCGCTGCCGATGAAGAATTTGTCGTCGCCGCCCATACCGCTGAGGCGGTTGCCATCGCCTGCTTCGGCGCTGATCGAGTCATCGCCACTGCCGCCGGTGATTACATCGCGGCTGCCGGCATTGATCACGTCGTTGCCGGAGCCGGTGAAGATCTTGTTATCGCGGCCACCGAGAATTGCCGTATCCACGGTGTCGATGCCGGCACCGGTGAACAGCAGATCGCCTCGGCCATCAAAGCCCTGGAGCTTGATCGGCTCCGAAGTGAGAGTGTCGTCGTCGGCGGCGCTACCCACCTTGATGTCCAGCACCTCATCGCTGCGAAGCGCTGTGTTCTGCAGGCGCAGATCCTGGGAGGCTGGTGCGTCGGCCTGGTTGTAAGCCTTGGCGGAGCTACCGTGATTGGCCTTCAGATACTCGGCAAGAGCATCCTGTTCGGTGCCATCGCCACTGAAGCTGGCGACACCGGTGAGCGGTGCGGTGGAGCTGAACAGATCAACCCGATTGGATGGCCCCGCAACGTTCTGCACAGCATCGGTGGGGAAGGGATAGCTATCGCCGCCGCCGGCCAGGAAGTTCAGCGTCACCATTCGGAACGTGCGGGCAGAATCACCCACCAGGGCCCCGCCGCGAACCACCACATCAAGGTCATTGCCCTGGCTGTCCTGGATGGCGAGGTTGAGGATGCGGCTGCCGGCGGGCTTGGTGAGATCGAAGCTGAACGCTACGCCGCTTACCTGGGGGAAACGCCCCTGGTTTGGATAGACGGCAATGCCGTGCTCTAGCAGTTCCTTGAGCTTGCTAGCACTCACTGTGACCAGTGAGAGACTGTTGTTGAAGCGCAGAGAGTTTTCGATGTCGAGGGTGGAAATTCCTCCCTCTGGCTTGTTGGCTGATGGATTGGCGAGGGTGGTTTCCTTGATCCCGCTCACCACATCAATCGCGCCGATCTGGGAGCGGATGCCACCACCATTTTTCAGCGAGATCAGCACCGTTGGATCGATCGTGCGGGCGTAGGCCAGATTGGCGTCAGCCGTCAGATCACCAAGGTTGGTTTCCTGGGAACGAACCAGGGCCCGCTCACCCTCGAGATACACATTGGAGAAGCCCCACACCTGGCCATCCTTGCTGCTGATCACGGCCTGCACGGCATCGGTGAGATCCTGCACGTTCTCGGCCTTGGTGCCCTCGGCGAAGGCTGTGGTGGCGAGTTGGGCTTCGCTCACGTTCCAGGCCTTGGCCACATTGGCGGCGGTGGCGGCATAGGCACCGCTGATCAACGGATCGATGCTGGAGGGAATAATGCGGCCCTGGCCATCGAAATCCACCACCAATCGGCCGAGATAGGTGTATTCGTTGTCGGTGTTGACGATCAAGGTGGTGACGCCATCGGCTCCGGCACTCACCAGGGGATAGGTGTCGGCAAACGTGGCGCCATGGCCGGGGAAAGCCACCGCCTGGTCGTTGCTGTCGCCGAGACGGGTGTTGGATCCGGCCGCCAGAATGATGTCCACACCGCGCAGCAGCGGCGCCAGAGCTTTCTCGTTGCCGAGCTGCTGCAGGTGGGCCATCAGGATCACCTTGTTCACGCCCTGGCTGATTAGGTCGTCGATCACCGGCTGCAGCTGGCTGGCCAGCAGCGCCATGTCGTCGCGCTCGGAGCCGTCGCCACTGAAGCCCTTCACCTCCACTCCGCCAGTGGAGGAGATCTGCTCAATAATCTGAGTGGTGGCACCCACCAGGCCAATCTTTTCGCCGTTCTTTGTGACTACGGCAGAGGGCACAATCCGCCCTTTCTGCGTAGAAGCTTCTTCCAGCCCGCCGCTGCCCACGGTATTGCTGAAGCGGGGGTTCAGATCGGCATCGGCGCTGAAGTCTAGGTTGGCGGAGAGGTAGGGGAACTGGGCTCCGACCCAGCCGGCCACTGAAGCCGGCGTGAAGGAATCCCGAAACACCCGCGAACCGAGATCGAATTCGTGGTTGCCGATCGTGGAGGCCTCCACGCCGATCAGGTTGTGAATGGCGATGTCCACCGCGCCAACCGGATGGTTTGTGCTCGCGGCCAGGCTGATGGTGGAACCGGTTACGGCGTTGAGCTCATCTCGCACGCTCAGATCTGTACCGCCATTCAGGAAGGGGCCAGGGATGAAGTTGTCGCCGCCGGCAAGGATCAGGGTGTTCGCATAGGTGCCATCAAAGCCATCCACCAGGGCCGCCAAATTGGCTGCGGTCTGGGAAGCCAGCAGGCCCGCCTCTCCATCGGAGAGGTGCAGCAGTTGGAGCCGATAGGGAATCGGGAAATCCACCACTGACACCACATCGTTGCCCTCGCTGGAGGCGATCACACTGCGGGCGGCATTGGTGGCAGTGGTGAGGAAGGTGAGGCCCTCCACCCGCTGGGCACCGGGGAAAATGATCGGATCTACAGCTACCGGCGCGTAGGGATTGGAGACGTCAAATATTGCCGCCATGCTGGTGCTGGTGCGTTCCAGGGCCACGAAGGCATAGGTGCGGCCGTTGGTTGTGAACACCTCCACCATCTCGGGTTCGACGCCCTTGTCGTCTTCGCGGCCGTTAAGCGGGTAAAAACCTTTGGCAACAGCCAGCTCCTCAAGGGCGGTGCCAGAGTCGAACACCACATTGCCCTTGGAATCGAAGATTCGCAGCGAGCGTGAACCAAGCGTGTAGGCCTGATCCACAATGCCGTCGCCATCTAGATCGCCGGTATTGGTAAGGATGTTCAGGCGCTGGGAATTAGTGGCAAGAAGACCGGCCTTCTGGGCAGGGCTAGCGCTGGCGGCTGCCGTCAGTAGTGCAGACACCCGGGCGGTTTCATCCGGATCGAGGAAGTCGTTGCGGTCATCGCCTTCCCCAGCAGCAAGAATGAAGTTCTCGCCGTTGTAGCTGAAAGTGGCCAGGCCATCGGGCATCACCAGGCCGTACACATCGTGGTTGGTGGCTGGTTTATAACCGCCGCCATCGCCGTTGTCTTCGGTGTCGAGGGCCGGGTTGCTGAAGGTCACCACGGTGATGGCATTGCCACTGGCGCCCTCGCCGCCGAAGTCGTTGTCGTAGTTGATCACCAGGGCGCCGTCATCGCGCAGGGTGAGGCCCTCGGGCTTGTCGTAGCTGAGCGTGCCGCCAACGGATGGCAGGTTGAACAGCTCCACCTTGCTGGCCAACTTGATGCCGGCGGCGGCGAGGCGATCGGCACTGGAGGCACTAAAGATCGATGGGGTGGCGGGGTTGCCGTCGTGGTCCACCAGGGTGCGGGAGTTGTCGAGCAGCTCCGGGCTCGCCAGGCCGATGGCATCAGCCCAGCTAGCTGTGCCAGTGGAGCCAGCCTTGGCTGTAGCCATCACGACCAGCTCTCCCATTTCCACCTGGCTGGAGGGGGAGGCGACGGCCTTGTGGATTTGATCGGCAACCAGGAAATAGCTGAACTTGCCGGTGTCGTAACCGCTGACACCTGTGAGGAAGGAGGAGATATCGACGATCCCGGAGGATTCCTCATCGAGGGTGAGTGGATTGCTGCCGGAGAACAGAGCCGGATCGTGCTGCGCCAGCTCCACCAGGGTGTCGGTGCTGGGGTTGTAGCGCCAGATCTTGGCGAGGCGGGCGTTGTTGCCGGGGTCTTCCTGCAACAGGATCGAGCCGTCATCGGCCACGGTCATGTTGTCGAGCATCACCTGGCCCTCGCTGCCATTGAGCAGCATCTTCACCGTGCCGCCGGCCTCTGGATTGGCGGCATTGGTGAACTCCAGCGCCCAAAGCCGACTTGCACTGGTGCTGGTGGCGGTGGTAACGAAGTAGAAAGTTTTGCCGTCTTTGCTCCAGGCGCCATCTTCCGGCCGCAGCCAGTTGGTCACACCCGCTGTGATGCTCTCGCTGTTGAGTGTGGCGCCAGTCTTGGCCTTGACGTCACCGAGATTCAGCAGTTCAAAGCTACCGATGCCATTGCTAAGGCCGAGACCGGTGTCGTTGGGACTGGTCAGGTTGCCCACCTCGGTGTTGGTGGTGCCAGTGGAGTTGACGCGAATGCCATAGGTGGTGCCAGCAGCCAGGCCGGCCCGTTGGATGGCGTTTGCGTTTACATCGTTACTCTTGGTGCCCACATACACGTAAACCTGGCCGTTGGTGATGGTGTCATCCAGGCTGACAACCACGGTTTTGTCCTGGGCCAGGGGATTGGCAACAACGTTTTCGAATGAGAGGTTGCCGAGGCTCGGTAGCTCATACACCTTGCCGGCATCGCTACCGGTGAGCACATGGGCAAAGGCCCTGCCCTCGACGCCGCTCTCCTCGCCGGTTAGATAAATGCGACCGTCGTAGCCGCTGCTGCCGTTGCGGAAAGCGCTGGCCGCCGCCAGATCACCCGAGCAGAAGCGGGCGAAGGCCGTGGTGTTGCCACTGGACCAGCTGGTGCCGTCGGCACTGGACAGGAACAGATCGTTGGCGGAGGCGAGAAAATCCTTGCCACTCACCACAGAGAGGCTGGCCTTGTCGATCGTCAGATCGGACACATAGGCGCCCTTGGAGCCGTGGGCCCGCACGTCGCCGGCGGTGTTACCCAGCTCGTGGTTCACCAGCACCCGCAGGGTGCCATCGCCGTTATCCATCACCCCGATGCCATCGGGGATGCCGTTGAAGCGATAGCCGTTGTTGCCTTGCTCGCCGGCGTCCAGCACCTCGCGGAATGCAGCCCGACCCTCCGTTCCCACCAGGAAGGTCTGGGCTGGGAAGGCCGTCTGGCTGACGATCTGCTGGGGGGCCGCCAGCTTGGCGGTGGCCATCACTGCGAGCTCTCCCATTTCCACCTGGCTGGTGGGAGAAGCAACGGCCTTATGGATCTGATCAGCCACCAGGAAATAGCTGTGCTTGCTGGTGTCGTAACCGCTGACACCTGTGAGGAAGGAGGAGATATCGACGATCCCGGAGGATTCTTCGTCGAGGGTGAGCGGATTAGTGCCGGAGAACAGAGCCGGATCGTGCTGGGCTAGCTCCACCAGGGTGTCGTTGGTGGTGTTGTAGCGCCAGATCTTGGCGAGGCGGGCGTTGTTGCCGGGGTCTTCCTGCAGCAGGATCGAGCCGTCATCAGCCACGGTCATGTTGTCGAACATCAGCTGGCCCTCGCTGCCATTGAGCAGCATCTTCACCGTGCCACCGGCCTCTGGATTAGCGGCATTGGTGAACTCCAGCGCCCACAAGCGGCTGGCACTGGTGCTGGTGGCGGTGGTAACGAAGTAGAAAGTTTTGCCGTCTTTACTCCAGGCGCCATCTTCCGGCCGCAGCCAGTTGGTCACACCCGCTGTGATGCTCTCGCTGTTCAGTGTGGCGCCGGTCTTGGCCTTTACATCGCCGAGATTCACCAATTCAAAGCTGCCGACGCCGTTGTTCAGGCCGAGGCCGGTGTCGTTCGGGCTCGCAAGGTTGCCCACCTCGGTGTTGGTGGTGCCAGTGGAGTTGACGCGAATGCCATAGGTGGTGCCACCGGCCAGGCCGGCCCGTTGGATGGCGTTTGCATTGACATCGTTACTCTTGGTGCCCACATACACGTAAACCTGGCCGTTGGTGATGGTGTCATCCAGGCTGACAACAACGGTTTTGTCCTGGGCCAGGGGATTGGCTACCACGTTTTCGAACGAGAGGTTGCCGAGGCTCGGCAGCTCATACACCTTGCCGGCATCGCTACCGGTGAGCACATGGGCGAAAGCCCTGCCCTCGGCTCCGGTCTCCTCGCCGGTTAGATAGATGCGACCGTCGTAGCCGCTGCCGGCGTTGCGGAAAGCGGTGACCGCCGCCAGATCACCCGAGCAGAAGCGGGCGAAGGCCGTGGTGTTGCCACTGGTCCAGCTGGTGCCATCAGCACTGGACAGGAACAGATCGTTGGCGGAAGCGAGAAAATCCTTGCCACTCACCACAGAGAGGGTGGCCTTATCGATCGACAGATCAGACACATAGGCGCCCTTGGAGCCGTGGGCGCGCAGGTCGCCGGCGGTGTTACCCAGCTCGTGGTTCACCAGCACCCGCAGGGTGCCATCGCCGTTGTCCATAACCCCGATGCCATCGGGGATGCCGTTGAAGCGATAGCCATTGGCGCCCAGCTCACCGGCGTCGAGCACCTCGCGGAATGCAGCCCTACCCTCCGTTCCCACCAGGAAAGTCTGGGCTGGGAAGGCCGCCTGGCTCACCTGGCTGGCCAGGGTGAGCGGCAGGGTGTTGGTGGCGCCCCGCAGATCCACCTCGTAAACATGCTTGAAGCCGTTCAGGGCGCGGTTGCTATCGCGCTCCAACACCAGAAATACGCCGCGGCTGGCGTCATAGGTGACATCGCCAATCTTGTCTTGGCCGCTGCGGCCGCTAAGCAGATAAAGGTGCTCCTTAACCGGGCTGCCGGTGGCCGGATCGATGGCGAGGATGCGGGTCAGTTCAGACTTGCTGCGCTCGGCAATGCCATCGGCGTTGCTGTCCACATCCAGGGGGCTTTGCATAAACGCATAAAGCAGGCCATCGTTGGAGTTGAAGGCCATGCCCTCGATGCCCCGATTTGCCCAGCGGTCGCCGTAGATGGCCGGCAAGCTGTCGATCGTTTCAGCGCCGATTACAGCGCCGTGCTGGGCCTGTAGCAGGGCTTTTTGGCCGGCGGGAATATAGCGCTGAATCAGATTGCCAGTGGTGAAATCGAACAGGCCGATCTGGCCGCGATATTCATCCCCCACAGCAAACACTTTGCGGGATGCGCCGCCAATGTTGACCGTGAAGATCGAGATGGTTTCGGAATCGATCCCGAATGGGTCGTAGGCCAGGGGGTTATTGGCCGCATCCACCGGGATTTCATCCTTACCAGCCAGCTGAGGTAGACCGGTAAGAGCAGTGCCGTCCGGCCGCTTCAAGCCGATGATGGCCAGCTCGCTGACCGCGCCCGTGGCGCGGTTCATGCCGAGTTTGTAGATGGAGGGCTGGAAATCCGGGTCGAGGAATTGCCGCTTGCCTGCGGTCAACGTGCCATTTGGCCCACGATCGGTGATCGAATAATAGATATCAAGCGCCACACCATTGATGGTTTCAACTCCATCAAACCAAAGGCCTGAGAGGCCACCTGCCTGCACACCGCCAGGAAGATTGGAATTGCCTGCGGCGTAGCTAAGGGTATAGCTGTAATTATTGGCCTTGGCCGTGCCCCGGTCCCAGTCCTGGATGCCAGCGGAGAAGATGGAGCTGATCGCAGGCGTGTTAGTGCTGATATCCAGCACGGCAATGGCGTTGTTCTCCTGCAGCGAGATATAGGCCGTGCGGCCATCGGCCGTGATCGCTATGGCTTCTGGTTCGATGTCCTGGGCCAGAGTGGTAGTAACGCCAGCCTTGCCTGTGATCCGGATGCCACGATTGATCAGATCAGCCTTGCGGTTGTTCCAGGCGCTGAAATCGATGGTCTGCACATTTACCTGGGCCGGAGCCGCAGGCGTTGCCAGCAGATAGGCCGAGGTATCGATCAGGGAGATCGAACCGATCGGATCGATGCTGTAGGCGGTGTTCGGCTCTCCCTCATTGGTAACCAGCAGCTTGCGGCCATCAGCACTGAACTTCACCATGTCGGGCAGGGCGCCGACGTTGACGGTGCTGAGGTGAACCGGCAAGGCCGGATTAGTGAGGTCGTAGAACTGAATGAAACCGGTTTCGGTCTTAACGGCATTCTGTACTGCAACGGCCAGCAATTTGCCGAATACAGCGGCGCTCTGAAGTGTCTGGCTGTTGTCTGACGGATTGGCCTTGGCGACGATCTTTGGACTGGCTACATCGCGCAGGTCGCTCACCAGGATGCTGCCGGAACCGCCGCCCACCGTATAGAGGTAGCCAGAGGCGGGGTTGTAAGCGGAGATCTCGGCGTTGGCCCCTTGCGCAGAGGCGCTCAGCAGGCCATTCACGGCTGCAACTGCAGGGTTCACCGGGGTGAAGCTGAGCGCCACGGGTCCATTGAACAAGATTATCCCCACTTAATCAGCAACACCGAGCCGGCCGATTAAGAGCGCTTTAACAACTGCAGCCCATGTGTTTAAGAAGACATCTCAATGGTTTTTAGGGCTATGGGCTGATGTCGCGCAGAACACATAGGTCAGACCTGTGTTGTGCTCAAGCCATGCTTATCTGCACAGAGTTGATGCCTGCATCAAGCCGGAGCGATGCTTTAGGCCTATTTGTGCCAGCGGCCAGCTCTTGGCCGCTGGCTGGCGCTGCGGCTGCGGGCTGCCGGCTTGCCCCTTAGCCCAATTCCGCCAGCCGCCCAGGCGGCAGCTCAGCCAAGGCTGCGGCATCCGCCCAGCTGGGCTGGGATTAACCATCAACTAGGCAGTATTAACCCAGCCCATTCACAGCCCACGCGGAGCAATGACATAGCCAGGAGTCTAGAAAATAAAAAACCCCGAGATATCTCGGGGCGAGAAGCAACCATTGACATCAATGGCAGCAGGCCAGCGGTCTGAAAAAATAGAAGCTAGAGATACCGATCTCCCCCCGCAAGTGGAGACCGGCATCGTGGCTAAATCAGCCGAACACGAAGTTGGCCTGATTGTTCAGGGTGGCAACACTTAGGTTGTTGAAGTGGCCGATGGCTGTACCTGAAACACTCAACAGGGTGTCGGCTCCCACCTGGCTGAAGCTGAGGGCAGAGAAGCTAAGACCCCGCAGGCCCACCTTGTCTTCACCGGCGCTGAAGTCCATCACGTACTGCTTGGCAGCTGGCTTTTCACCAGCTGCGTCAATCAGCCAGAACTGGTCGGCACCGACACCACCATTGAGGTAGTTGGTGCCGGCTGTCTCGAGGATTGTGAAGATATCATTGCCAGCGCCGCCCAGGGCCCGGTTAGCGGCGCTGCCGATGAAGAATTTATCGTTGCCGCTCATACCGCTGAGGCGGTTGCTATCGCCAGCAGTGGCAGTGATCGAGTCATCGCCGCTGCCGCCGGTGATCACATCGCGGCTACCGGCGAAGATAGTGTCGGCACCGGAGCCAGTGAAGATCTTGTTTTCAAAACCATCACTGAGGGCAATCTCTAGCGTATCATTGCCGGCACCGGTGAAGATGGTGTTGCCGATCATGGTGAGGCCATCAGCTGCACCGGCTTGCAGCCAGGTGTCATCGCCACTTGCACCTACTACCGGCAAAGGAGTCACCGTAGGAAGATCCATACTGAACTGGAAAATCTGACCGCCGTAGTCAGCTTTGTTTGCCTTAACAGCACCACCAGATTCACCAGACTGCTGTACAACACCAATAAAAACATGCTCAGAGAGCGGGCGACTTTGCTCAACAGTCAGAGCGCCATTTCCCTTAAGTTCTTCTTGGGAGTAAAAGCTACCATCAGCTTTCTTGGCGACAAGTGCTGTAACATTCCAGCTGCCAGAAAATTCAGAGTTTCTAGGAGTTGCGTGGGTACCTTCATAGGCAGCTGCACCGGCTGCAGCTCGTGGATTTTTGTTGCCGCCAGCTTGGGCCAGGAAATAGCCAGTACTATTGGGCTCAACCTGCAATGTATTCTCATCAATAACGAGGGCAAGCTTGCGCTCACCATAATCATTGCCGGAGTCTTCGTCAATGATCAGAACATCTGCGTCGGAAGATTTAACCCAGAGTAGGCCATCAGGATCGTTGAGCTTGTAGTTGTTTAGCTTGATATGCTTCTCTGCGGTGGCGCCTGATGGATTGCCGGTAGCGTCAAAGTGACCGACCCCTTTGCCGCCCACATCAACTTTGAGTGCTCCGTCGACAGCAGCGAGGATACGGGTAACTTCAGCAGTCAGGTAGTCGGGAAGACCATTCTTGTCGGCGTCGTTGTTGACCAGCTCAGAGGCAATAGTCTTGGTGAAGTCAATTCCAAGCAAGCCACCGGTGCGTGTATGGTTTTGAACATAGCGAGACTTGCTGGTATCTGGATCAACCGCTGGGTGCTCAACCTTGGTATCGCTATTAAAATATGTATAACCAGCTGGCTGCGAATTAACTTCTGTTACGCCATTGACCGTATCACCATCTTGAGCCCAGCGAAAAATTTCCGTATCCTTAACAGCCTCTGGCGTTGCAAATCCATCCCATCTGTAGCTCGTGGGGATATAGCGAGCAGTAAAGCTATTGGGCGCCGTTTTATTCTGAAGATAGGCATCGAGCATCTTGGCATCGGCATCAACTGTGGTAATGCCTAGGCTCTGGTAAGTACTGGCACTAGCCGCCATGCCATAGAGTTGGCCATAAAGAAGGCCATTTCGCGCTAAAAATTGATCTCGGTCATTGGCGCTACTGGAGATTAGCTTGCCAGTTTCGTCATATCCCTTACGACCAACATAAATCTTGAGTGGTGCCACGCCCATGTCGTGATTGTAGCCAGATGCCACAATTACCACATAGTCTTTATTGTTACCTGGGTTGATGGGCATTAGCTTTTCATAGCCTGCCTGGCCAAGGCTTGGGGCCGTGTAAGCAACCTGCTTATTAACATCAACCACCATAGAAGCCAAGCCCATGGTGGCATTAGCTACATCACTACCTTTGAGCGGACCACTGCCGTCGGGATCAGCAAACATTGAATTACCAATGTTCCATTCCTCACCCATCAACCAGATATCATCAGCAAAACCTATTTTATCGCCGTATTTATTGGCATTTTCATAAAATGCGCCACAAAAAGAATGAAAGAAGAAATCACCTTGAGTGAGCTTCCGTGCAGCTAAAAATTCAACAATTGATCCATCAGGGTTGGTCTGATTACCCCATTTTCCGCCAAGATCAGTCTTGTCTAAGGTCTTTGATGTAACTTCTTTGCCGAAAACATTATAAACTGTATTAAACAAATTACCAGAGCCCTTGACCATTTCACTGGCTAAGGTAACATTATCCAAGAAGTCTGCAAACTTGGTGCGATCATAATCAATAGTATGAATGTGAGAGCCTGTAAACTTAACTCCACTCTTCATCTCCCAGCCATATGTCTCATTAGACATGGTGGCATAAGATTCGGATTGATAGGCTACCCGAACCGTATTATCATCTTTAAGCCAAGCAGCGTTGCCGTCTGGATAGCCTGTAAGCGCCTTCCCCGTAACGGAATCAATTTCACCAACGGTGGCAATAGCCTTAAATTTAGCATAGGGGAAATCGGTGTCGCCGCTACGGCCATCTAATCTTTCTTTGGCCTCATCCGCAGTACTTGCCTCGGGAATAAGAGCGGCAACCTGCCCGATTGTCTTGAGGGCTGGATTGGATGTCATTTTGATTTGAGAATCAAAGAAGAGAAAAAAATTGCTTAAATAACAATTAAAAGCCGCTGGAAAAAAATACGATGAAGGCTTTTAGACATGCTATTAAGCAGGCGAAATGCTAGGGAGGAGCGCCTGGGAGGGATGTGATCTGCAGCACAGCCCAGGGGTTATCCAGATTGCTTACTATCCGCCCAAGCTTTGATCAGCAACCAGCAGGATGCTCCTATGGTGAAGGATTATTCAATAAAAGCGAGTTGATTAGTCAAAGAAACTAAGTGCACGCCTAATCATTCCCATTCGACTTTTGTGAGTGAGAGGCAAGCAAGTCGCCGCAAGGCTTCTCGTGTCACAAAACCGGTGAGATCTGGGAGTTTACGAGGTGCCCTTAAGCGATCATTACTGATGCCATCGCCAAGTTACCGAAGACCATACGACTGCCACAGGCTAACCTTGACCGAGCACAGAATATAGCAACATCGACAGCATTACAATGCAAATATCTACCAAGCCAGCGCAATTTGAACACTATTGCGGCCCAATCCGAGCCATGGCGCCGCCAGAAGGCTACACAGTAAAAAACCCCGAGTTACCTCGGGGCGAGAAGTGGCCATCGGCATCAATGGTAGCGGCGCAACAGTCGGCCAAAAATAGAAGCTGGAGATACCGATCTCCCCAAGGAGGAGACCGGCATCGTGGCTAAATCAACCGAACAGGAAGTTGGCCTGGTTGTTAAGCGTTGCAACACTGAGGTTGTTGAAGTGGCCGATGGCTGTACCTGAAACACTCAACAGGGTGTCGGCTCCCACCTGGCTGAAGCTGAGGGCAGAGAAGCTAAGACCCCGCAGGCCCACCTTGTCTTCTCCGGCGCCGAAGTCCATCACGTATTGCTTGGCAGCGGGCTTATCACCAGATGCGTCAATCAGCCAGAACTGGTCGGCACCGGCGCCACCATTGAGGTAGTTGGTGCCGGCTGTCTCGAGGATGGTGAAGATATCATTGCCAGCGCCGCCGAGGGCCCGGTTAGCGGCGCTGCCGATGAAGAATTTGTCGTTGCCGCTCATACCGCTGAGGCGGTTGCCATCGCCTGCTTCGGCGCTGATCGAGTCATCGCCGCTGCCGCCGGTGATCACATCGCGGCTGCCGGCGAAGATAGTGTCGACACCGGAGCCAGTGAAGATCGTGTTGCGGAAACCGCTGTTCAGTTCACTGTCCACCAGGTCGTCGCCAGCGCCGGTGAAGACGGTGTTCGCCTTGAAGGTGAGCTGTTGGGCCGGATTGGCAAGCTCGATCAGATCATCGCCGCTGGTGAAAGCGAGGGTGGGGCTGACAACTGAATCTTGAGCAGTTGCCAAGCGCTCGGCGGCAGTTACACCACCCAGCAGGCTCGCCTCCATGGCGAAGGCCACGTGGGCTTGGTCAATCATGCCAGGAACACCATTGATCACGGTGCCGTAGGCCTCAATACCCGTGCTGACAAACTGATCAATCAACACACTATCGGCACCCTGGTAGTAAATGGGTACGGGGCGTTGGGTATGGGTCGTCCAAAGATCGCCAAGGCCGGTGGTGCCATCCTTCAGCTTGCCTTCTGTTCCCCAGAAGTGCCCAACCTTCTCAGCGTCTCCAGCCTTCCATTCGGCGGTTGAGCCGTTGGTCAGGGTGGGGGTGAGAGATGTGTCGTAACCCTTGTTAACTCCTGTGGTTTGCTCGTTGTTTCCAGCTTTGCTGGCCAGGATTGATTCGGCAATCTCCTGGGGGAAGTTGGGAAGAAGGGTCAGATAATGGTCATGGTCAGCGGTAACCATTACCTGATTATTTTCCCAGCCCCCATTATCTTTCACCCATGCAGTCACCGTGCCAACAACATCATCCATGTCATGGAGGGTGCCGAGCATCAGGTCCATGTTGTCGGCATGGGCGGCCCAGTCAATGTCGCCCACTTCCACCATCAGCCAGAAACCATCTTTATCCTTACCGAGGGCCTTCAGGGCTTGGCCGGTTAGCTGAGCAACCGTGGGGCTTGCCTTCAGTTCTGCAGCCAGGACGTCACCGGTTAGGGCTGAATTGCTGGCGTTTGTATTGGAGTTGCCGGAATAGGCACCGGTGCCTGTGGCTGAGTAATCGCTGTCTGCGGTGCGCCAGGGGAGGTTGCCTCCTTGGCCAATAGCCCCGTAGATCCCCATCAAATGTTGGGTCTCTGGATTGAAGGCCGTGACAGCCTCTTCGAGAAGCTGAAGGCCAGTTTTGGCTGCCTTGTCGCCGGTGTAGTTGTCAGGACGTCCAATCACTGTCCAGCCTTCAGCCTGAATCGTTGGGCCAGAAGGAGTTTGGGTGAAAATGTTCTTGTTGTTTGCATCTTTTCCTGTAATGGCCTGCTGGCTAGCCTGGTATGTACCAGCGAGGAGGCCAGTGAGAGCAGCTTTGGTCACATAGGATTCGCCGCCCGCTGGGTTGCCACCACCCAGCACAATCTGGGGCTGGGTTACAAACAGAATGTCGTCGAGGATGTTGTCGGTGAGCTCAAGGGGGTGGCCATCCACGCCAAGCTTGCCGGCATTGGATGATTCCTGATATTTGTTCCGGCTGTTGACATTGGCAACAGCAGCTGCGGGAGTGGCATGGGTGATCGGTACCGATGTCACAACGCCGCCGGATTTACCGAGGGCCTTGGCCTCCGTCAAGATGGATTCGAAGCCGTCTTCGTGGATGTCTACCGAAATAGCACCGTTGTAGGTTTTGATGCCACCGTAGAGCGTGGATGCGGTATTGGCCGAATCGGGGTAATCCCCTTTGATGTATTCAGCATTAAAACCTGCGCTCGTCTTGCCCCTGTCTTGGTAATAATCGGCATCCCAGGGGGTCTCGCCACCCTTGGTGCTATCCCAGTTCACATAGGTGAGGCTGGGATCGAAAACAAAACCATCACGAAGGGGAGCGTCGCCAGTGTCGTGGGTAGAGGTGCTGCCCTGAAGAGCGCTGTTGTTTGTGCTGCCAGCAACTTTGGTTGAACCGGTTGTAGCCAGGGTGAAGCCGCTGAAATCCTGGTAGGGGGTACCTGCACCCTTGCCCGAGGTGTAGTAATAGTCGAGGGTCCGGTTGGCAAATACTGCCTTAATCTCTAGATCAGTTTTGCCTGCGGCCTTGAGGGTGGTTATCTCCTTTTCGACTTGATTGTAGATGGCACTGGAACGGGTCATCTCCCAGCCCATGCCATCGCCAATGATCAGAATGTTGTTCTTTGCCATTTGAAAGGTTTGAAAAAAGAGTGGAAATTGCTAAATTAATTTAGTGCCGCCAGAGGGGCTAACCAAACGTTAGCGATACACAAAATATGTATCGCTAACCACATGAGTGAAGCTCAGGTAGACCTCTCTCGCCGCTAGGGGTGGGAGGTCATTGCCAGAGCTATCTCAACCGAACAGGAAGTTGGCCTGGTTGTTCAGAGTGGTAACACTGAGGTTGCTGAAGTGGCCGATGGCTGTGCCAGAAACACTCAACAGGGCGTCAGCTCCCACCTGGCTGAAGCTGAGGGCTGAGAAGGTAAGGCCACGCAGGCCCACCTTGTCTTCTCCAGCGCTGAAGTCCATCACATACTGCTTGGCGGCAGGCTTATCACCAGGAGCATCAATCAGCCAGAACTGGTCGGCACCGGCACCACCATTGAGATAGTTAGTGCCGGCAGTTTCGAGCACGGTAAAGACATCATTGCCAGCGCCGCCCAGGGCTCGGTTAGCGGCGCTGCCGATGATGAAGTCATCGTCACCGCCCATACCGCTGAGACGGTTGCCATCGCCGCCGGTGGCCCAGATTTGGTCATCGCCACTGCCGCCGGTGATCACATCGCGGCTGCCCGCATAGATCACATCGGCACCGGAGCCCGTGAAGATCTTGTTCTCATAGCCATTGCCTATTTCCACGTCCACGGCGTCGTTGCCGGCACCGGTGAACAGCAGATCGCCACGGCCATCAAAGCTTCCGGGGCTAAACAGTGGACCTGCCACAACATCATCAGCTCCGTTAGTGGCAACGGCGGTGTTAGGTGCCAAGCCCATGGCGGCAGCCACGCCTAAGCGGGGGTCAAGATCTAACGGAGTATCTAGCTGCAGTACAACCATCTCGTTGTTGTCGATGGCCGGCGGACGACCGATGGAGAAGGGATAGTTATTATCATTGGCCACCAACACCCGATTGGCATCAAGGACGAGAACGTCTTCGATTGTCTCGAATGTCATCGAATACACTTTGTTGCCGTCACCATTTAGATCAGATGGATCTTGAATCGTCAAGAGATTGGCGATTTCTTGCTTAGGGAAGAATCCCTGGGCATCTTTTTGGCTGATATCAATTTTGAACAGCTTCTTAAATCCGTTTAGATTAGCCTGGCTACCATCGCGCTCAATTACGATAAATTCGCGGTCATTAATAGGCGTAAAGTCGCCGATAGCATGAGTGGCCTTGTCCATGCGGTAGAAGCCGGCAAGACCAGTGAACTTTTTCGATTCCACATCGAAGCGATACACCCTCAGGGAGCCAGCCGGATCACCGTTAACGGTTTTTTCCAATAGGGGATAAAGGGTTTTGCCATCAGGGCTGCTTGCCAGGCCCTCATAGCCACCGGAGCGACCCAGGTTGGCCGATACCAAATCATCGTAATACTGGGTGCTGGAATTAATGCCATAATTAGCAAGATAGCGACTAGCCAGAACTGCATTACCAGTGCCCGGGAAGTCAGTAAAGAAACCATCGACACCCAGATCGATAAATGCACGATATTCAGCAGCTACATTCCCGTTGTAGGAGCTAGGCAGGAAAAAAGGATCATCGCGCAGGGTATATAGGTGAACAAACAAGCCTGCGGCATGGGCATCAGTTACCAGGCTGGTGGGAGCGCCAACCACGGTATCTGCATCACTGAGCTGTCCATCTTTATTGAGATCATCACGAACACCATCATTATTAGCATCCACGCCTGTCATCGGCAGGATGCGGCCCTTGTTTGGGCCAATACCATCGGCATAGGTTTTAATCGAGGCCAGGCCTTCTGGCTTGGCGAGATCAGAGTAGGTTCGGCTATCGTTTGCTAGCACAAAGTCATAAGGCCTGCCGCTACCACCAAACAATTGAACCAGGGGTACGTCAATGCCTGCCGTAGGCATAATGGAGCCACTTAACTGCTTAAGATTGGCCACCTCAAAAGACTGAATGACAACCCTGCTAGGATCAGTGAAGCTATTGGCCTTAAGTGTGTCAACTAGGATCTGGCTGGTATTTTTGTTGATCAGGGTTGTCCCATCCAGAAGCTTGCCATCGCTAAGGAAAAAGCTAGGGTGCTTTGTTTCGGGGTAAATGCCAATCTTGCGCCCTGTGTCTTTCTCAACATCCTTAACGAGTTGGATTACCTCGTTTAGGGTGGGAACTTTGAGCTTGTCATTGTCAAACTCGGTGCCACGCAATGCGGGAATCCGCTCAATAGCATTGAGCTGCTTCACTTCAGCAAGCGTAAAATCTTCTGCATACCAACCACCCTTTAGCACACCATCCAAATTCTTAACAGTAAGACGATCGGCAAATTCAGGGCGCTTGTAGACATCAGTACTGGTGTCGGTAGTGTTCAGTACAGGGGCACCATTGGTATCACGCAGGATGGCACCGTTGCCATCAAGCTGCACAACGGCAAGCATTGGTTCGTGGCGGGCGATCAGCACACCATCCTTGGTAACCACCAAATCAGGCTCGATAAAATCAGCACCCTTGGCAATGGCAAGTTTGTAAGCTTCCAGTGTGTGTTCAGGCCGGGAACCGCTGTCGCCACGATGGCCGATTACGATCGGAGCCTTGCCTGAGAGCGTGTCAAATTTAGGAACAGAGCGTGCTAATGGATCCTGAGGGGAGCGCACCTGAGAATCCGCCAACTGGTCTCGAACAAGATCACCAGTACCAGGAAAATCGGTGAAGAAACCATCAACCCCAAGGTTGATAAAAGTAGTGAACTCATTCTGGGGGTTGCCAGCATAATTGCTGGCTAGATAGCGTGCTTCATCACGGAAAGTATAGGCATGTACAAACAAGCCTTTATCATGGGCATTGTCAACCAATGAACTGGGGGTGGCCAGCACACGATCCTGACCATTGATCACGCCATCGGCGTTTAGGTCATCGGCTTTCCCATCAGCATTGGCGTCTACAATTTTGGTAGACAGAATCATCGGCTTCCAAGGGCCTATGCCATCGGCATAGCTGGCAATTTCCGCCAATCCGGAGACAGTCTGCAGATCTGCATAGGTACGCTTATCGCCACTAACGGTGAAGTCATAGGGGCGGGCGTTAACGTCCGCATAGATAAGGGATCCATCATCAGCAATATCATAGGCGTCAAGGAGCTGAACCAAAGGCAGGTCAAGCCCTGCCTTTGGCATCAGCGTGGCATTAAGCTCTTTGAGGTTAGCAACCTCAAATGACTGGATAAAAATGCGGTCTGGATTTGTAAACTGCTGCTGCTTTAGTACATCAATCAGCTTTTCTTCCAGGGAAAGCCCCAGGGCATCATGGTAGGTGGGATGTTTTGTTTCAGGATAAATACCGACAGCCTTGCCGGTGACAGCTTCCATTTCCTTTACTAGTGAAATGATCTCAGCAAGG
>DGYA01000094.1:80028-88031 GCA_002396505.1 Cyanobacteria bacterium UBA5018
ATCTCAGCAAGGGTGGGAATCTCAAATGATTGGTTAAACACCTGAGTGCGGAAGCCTTGGGGCATCACAGCACGCAGGGTCTTGATTTCGGCGAGTGTGAAATCGGAAGCGAAGAAGCCCTCTTCCGGAACTCCATCAACGATTTTTATAGTTTTACGTGCTGCAAACTCCGGGCGAGATGCCACATCAGTGGTATTGATCAAATTTGGCTCATGCCGGGCAATCAGCTGGCCATCCTTGGTGGCCACCAGATCTGGCTCAATAAAATCTGCTCCCCTCAGGATGGCTAACCGGTAGGCCTCCAGGGTGTGCTCAGGCAGCTCGCCACTGGCACCGCGATGGCCGATGATTAAGGGTGCCTGGCCATCGAGCGTGTCAAAACTACGGGCAAGGCTGAAATTAGGGGTTGCATAGGGAGCATCCAGCAGGCGGCCCTGGGAATCGAAATGCAGTATGTAAGGACCAAATTCTTCGCCAATCCAGAGATCGCCATTGGGGGCGACCACCACCGACTCCACATCAAAGTCTGCACCGGTAAGCCAACGCTCGGGCGTGCCCTTACGAACAATATCGAAAGGAACCTTGTTATTGGGATCAGAGAGCTGAATAAAACGATCTAGCTTTACTGAGCCGTTGCCACTTTCTAGACCTGCGAAGTAAGGGTCAACCTCATGGAGTCGCAGCAGGTAGTCGGCGCTATTGCCGATAGCGCCAAAACCATTGTCAGAGAGGAATAGAAAAGTATTCCCGTTGCCAGTTCTGCTGAACTGCACACCGCTAAATCCCTGTACCGGCTGTCCCTTGAAGGGAGTAGGACGACCATTGGTGGGATTGGCTACTGCAGATCCAGAATCAGGCCCAGCGGCCAGGGTGTCAGCAGGAAGCGAGGCGAAGCCGATCAGTTTTGAAGAAGCCATGATAGTCGTGTGAGTGAAGAGTGGGATTCAGTGATGTCTCACCTGGGAGATTAAAGCTGGAGATGTCAGTCTCCTCGGCAAGGAGAAAGTCAGCATCCGAGCTATGTCAACCGAACAGAAAATCTTCCTAGTTGTTCACAGTGGCAAAACTGAGGTCTCGAAAGTGGTCAATGGCAATGCCGGACACTCTTCAACGGGTGTCGGCGGCCAACTGGCTGAAGTTGAGGGCAGAGCAGACCAAGCCAAACCTGCCCATCTTGGCTTCAACAACTCTGAAGTTGATCAGGAACTGCCCAGCGGCAAACCTATTAGCAGGTTCGCCAAGCAGCCGGCATTTTTCTAAGCCGGCCAAGTCATAACGCCAGTTGATACCGCCATCATGGCGCATGCAGAATGTATCGCCACTAGCGCCACCGCAGGCCCAAGCGACATGGATCAACGGGTTGAAGCCGAGAGCCAATGCTTCATCCAAAAACGAATACCCACACTTAATCAGCAATACCGAGCCGCTTAATTAAGAGTGCTTTAACAACTGCCGCCCTTGTGTTTACGAAGACATTTCAATGTTCTTTAGACCCATGGGCCGATGTCGCGCGGAACACAAAGGCCAGATCTGGGTTGCCCAAAAGCGATGCATTGTGCCTATTGACGCCAGCCGCCCCCGCTTGGCTGGTGGCTGGCCATATCCAGGGTTTCGCCCACGAACTCGATCTGTTTGTTCTGCTTGGGGCAGCGGCCTGCGGCCAGTTCCCGCCTCAGCAGGCCGCTGATTTCCATCCAGCGCAGATCGGGGAATTTGCGGCTATCAGCACGATCCACAAACAAGGCTCGCTCAGCGGCTGCTTCCCGGCCGATCACCAGCATCACCGGAAAGGGCTGCTGGGTCCAGGTGTGAATCCAGCGGGGCTTTTTGATGCGGAGCTTTTTGATGCTGAAGATCTCGCGGCCATCGTTGCGGCGACGCCCTCAACACGGCCTACGCCCACCTGGCTGCGGCAGATGGCTGAACGGGGCAGGCTCTACCTCTGGCCCCGCAACCGCAGCTTTGGTGGCGCATAGATCAGGGGGGACGGCAGGCGCTGCAGGCGAAGGCGAATTACAATGAAGCGTCGCCGGTAATTCATGCCATGCGCAGCACCATCACCGCGCGCGGTCAAACTGTGGTGCCAGCCCCTATCCGTGAGCGCTTCGGCCTTGGGCCCTCCACCCGCCTGGAGTGGATCGTCGACGGCGATGGCGCCATCCGCGTGGTGCCTGTGGACCTCGACCCCATCCGCGCCTTTCGTGGTTCCGGCGCCGGTGGCGGCACCGCCCGGCTGCTGAAGGAACGCCAGCTCGACCGGCGCAAGGAGGACGGATGAGCAGCCGTTGGCTGCTCGACAGCTCCGCTCTGCTCGCCCTGCGGGACGACGAGGACGGCGCCGAACGGGTGGCCCAGTTGCTTCAATCGGCCCAAGACGGTGAAAGCCGCTGCCTGGTCTGCTTCATGAGCCGCATGGAGGTGCTTTACCGCGTCTGGAAGGACGAGGGCGAACGCAACGGCCGTCTGGCGGATGCCCAGCTGCAGTCATTGCCGATCACTTGGGTGCCCTGCAGCTATGCCCTCCTGGAGCTGGCTGCCGCCATCAAGGCCAACCATCGCCTCTCGGTGGCCGATGCCTGGATCGCCTCCGCCGCCCAGCGGGAAGGGGCGGTGTTGGTGCACAAGGATCCGGAGTTTCGCGCGTTGGTTCAGATGCCGCAGGAGTGGTTGGGTTGAGCAGGATCGATGCGGAACGCGGAAGGCCGATCAGCAACAAGACGCCGCGATTGGGCTTGTTCGGCAACCGAGCCCACAAGGTGGAACCAATAGGGGGAAGCCCTGCGCACTCTGTTGGCGCCTCATCTCCATCCAGCAACGGAACGCTGCTGCCATCAACGCCCACAGGGCCAATGCAAACAGCAGCGCCATGAGTTCAGGCCGCTGCTCTTCTGACGATGCACCCACCCGCCGCGGCGCTTCTCCGCAGTCTCCCGTCATCCCCGCCTCGCTCCCACCATGGCCCGGGCTGACCTGCCGATCGACATCGTCCGCGCCGGAGCCCAAGCCAACCAAGAGCTGTTCCGCCGCTCCTTGGAGGCTCTAATCACCGAGGAGCGATCCAATCAGCATTACGTGCTCGCTGATCGCCTCGCGGCTCACCTCCATCTCAATGGTCACCCGAACGCCTCAGTGGTTGTTCCCGGCAATCCGAACGGGGCTAGCAGCTTTCTCAGGGCTGCAGCCCCAAGCGGGGTCTTGCCGCTGTGATCGCAGATACCAACCACAGCATCAAATAGTAGCTGGCTCCAACGAAAGAGCTTCTTTGCCATAGCGTTTCTCAAGCTTTCGCCTCATTTCATTGACGGCACTTAGCGATGAAATGAAGTCATCGCCAACGTTGAGGAGCCTAATCTCGTCAGGTCGACTTATCTTCGCTAGATCCTGATAAACCAAGAATGACGTAAATATTACGCCAAGCGAACGCCAGTGTTGAATAATAATAGTTGCCAATCGGGCTTTGTCATCCGAAGGAATTCCAAAAAGAAAAAGGGGGCAATTGTTCTCAGCAAAATCAAGGCGATAATCTATGGCATAGCGATCTGCGTCATCGAATCCTTCAACAGTATAATTAGGAGTAATTCGCGCCGCAGGAGCTATGCGATGCAGAACGGCATCAAGATCTTCATAGAACGTAGAAGCAACACGTGAGCGTGACAGAAAACTAATATCATGCACTTGGCTCAAGGCTTGTCCCAGCCTGAATAGCGCCCTTCCAGCATTATCAGCTGGGGTGTCCACATAGATTTCACCATCATCAAAACGAAGATCATGATCGCGGAGGATTTGGGACAGCAAATCACTGCGATTGCCAGGCTTGAGGATGCTATCGATATTCATACGATAACTGAGATGCATCATGGTATTCCCGCAGTCTGTAAGGCGAATCCCGCCTGCAGGCAGAGGTTCTGCCATCATCAGCAAACAATCGCCATCAGCGAATCTAAAAGGGGTGTAGATGGCTATCCTGCCATCGCTGCGCTGGTGAAGCTCAACCTCTGAACAAAGGCTTTTGCACATCGCAGACTGCAGCTTTGCAATATCTAAGCTCATAGCGTCAGCCTCAACTGCTGCAAGGAGTCAATCAGATCGTCAACATGAAAATCTCTTGATAGGCACACTTTAGCTCCCTCAAGATCACTGTAATCATCGCACGGTGCCGCAAAGTTATCATACTCCCAGCCGTTTTGAATTGACTCGACGGTAATGCGGTGAACATGGCAAACATTCTTCATTTCTTTGAGATCCAGTTTATTTGTATGTGGATGGCTGCTTCCATTGTAACGCGCCAGGCTGATCCATTCACCGTCTGGCGATTTCCATTCAATGCCGCATGAGAAGTTGTCGGCCAAGATGAGACTTTGCCTGAGGTAGATTCGGAAGAGCTGCCCTGATTCAGCAAGCGAGGCAACATCACAAGACGATCTCCGGTGCTTAGCTTCAACCTTGTCTTTTATCCAGCTAGTTACTCTCTTCGGTTGAAGCCGTAAGCGCTCCAAAAATGCATTGTCCACAGTTTCAATGAACGACATGATGCATATTATGTTTACTTTTGATCTAATCTAGCCCAGAAGGCTCTAGGATGCGGAGCCTGTTGCAACATGTTTCGGTTTCCCGAGAGATCTCGGCCTGGGCCTCGTCGGAAGGCTTCGCCCCCTATCCCAGCATATTCGACGAATTGACATCTTGCTGTGGGGATGGAAAGGCCCGACCATGGAGCGGTGGGCTGGGGTCGCTCCCCTTCGTCTAGCCCCAGCTCCTGGCCCCCACCCGCCAGCGCCGCCGGGCCACCGCTCGGCAGCGAGGAGCCGCCGCCGCAAGAATTACCTGCAGCAACTCCTTCCTGGCCGGGCCATGGCCGGGTCGGTCTCACCCAGGCCATCGGTGGCCTTGCCCTTGGCCTGATTGCCTTGTTTTCCTCCTATGACCACCTCACCTTCGCCGGGCGCGACATCCCCATCCCCCAGCAGTGGGGCATCCCCCTCATCGCTGCCTCGGTGGCGATCGTTTTTGTCGTAGCCGAAGGCTTCTCCGCAGCAGTTGCTCAACTGGCGACGGGATCCCGGCTACAAGCTGAGCATGAGCCACAATCGGTTCGCGATCGAGCGGAGCAAAGAGAGAACGAAGCATATTGAGAGCGAAATCTTGCGGGTGAGGAACGACAGCCAGCGGATCAAGAAAGAAACCGAGCAGCTATAGACGCAGTCGGCCGGAGGCCATAGCAAGAAAATGCAATGCTGAGACAGCTGAACGCCAAAAGCAGAGCCTTGCTGAGCTGCGTCGATCAGCCCTGCTTGACGCCCTATTTCATCTCGAACCCAGCGCCGCCAACCGCCAGCGATGGCAAGCCTTCCTCGCCTTGAGAGCCCCCCAGCTGGATCGGCAAGGCAATGGCTCAGGGCGCGCCCCGCAGCCCGAACCCCTGATGCCGCTCGATCGCGCGAGGCGCCTGCGGCGCCATGGGGAACAGCCCGGAGCGTGCAGCAATGGGCACGGCTCCCTACGGATCCGCTAGGGATGTTTATCAGCTTCCTGTTAGCCGCAAGCCAACAGCCAAGGGTTGAAAACAGCCGAGTGTTGAGGGATTAAGGGTTTAAGGGTTAAGGGAAGGGCCCTGGGGGAGGCAGACCACACGCAGACCGACGTTGACGAAGTGGTGGAAGACGGCCCCGTAGCGGTGGCGATTGGCCGACCGGCAGACCCCGGGGAGATTGAGCCAGGAGCCACCGCGCAGCAGCCGCTGATCTTGATCACCCCCGCTCACCCAGGCCGTGCCATCAGCAGGCGCTCCTTCATAGCGATCATGCCAGGAATCCAGGCACCATTCCCACACATTGCCATGCATGTCCTGCAGGCCCCAGGCGTTGGGGGGGAACATCCCCACTGGGGTGGTGTGCCCTCGATTCAAGCCCTTGGGGCCGTTGGCATAAGCATCGTTGCCATTGTAATTAGCCAGCTCTGTCGCGAGCGTCTCGCCAAAGGCAAATGGGGTGGTGGTTCCGGCCCGGCAGGCGTATTCCCACTGGGCCTCGCTGGGGAGGGTGTAACTGCGGCCGGTGTCGCGGCTGAGGCGGCGGCAGAACTCCATTGCGTCATCCCAGCTCACCCGCTCCACAGGCCGATCCGCTCCCTTGAACGCCGACGGATTGGCGTTGAGAGCCCGCCCCGCAGGCGGCCAGCTAGCCACCTCACGCCACTGGGCCTGGGTGATTGGGGTTTGGCCGAGCAGAAACCCCTCCAGCTTGACCCGATGCTGGGGGCCCTCGTCGTCTTGGCGTTCCGGTTCATCAGCAGGCGAACCCATGATGAAGTCGCCGGCTCTGATGGCGATCATCCTGAGCGTCACCCCGGTCGCCAGGATTTCGCTGTAAGCCAGCACCTCAATCGGGCGGCGCCGCAACGGCCAGCCCTTGGCCTCGCCTTCCAACCAGCCCTGGCTCAAGCGGAGCGGTTGGGGCCCTTGCAGGTTGACGGGGGGCCTTGTCCGCGGGGTGGGGGTGGGTGGCTCCTGCCGATGGGCGGTTGGCTGCCCGAGCCGCTGGGCGAATTGGCTGGCGGCGATCCCCGCCAGCGACCCGGCGCCAGCAACCAACACCTGGCGGCGGCTCAGGGAGCCCTGCAGGCCGCCCCGCCAGGCCCTCAGCGGCCCCATCGCCCTGTCTATCAGCAGGCGACGCCGTTCAGCGCGGGCATCCAGGAGCCGTTGGCGTTCAGCCGCAGCCTGCTGTTGCGGCCGTTGCCGCCGTTGGCGCTCGGCAGCCTGCGCTGCCCGCTGCTCCGTCTGCCGTTGCCGTGCCTCCTCCTCGGCCTGCTGCCGCTGCGCGGCGGCGCTCGCCTGACGCTCCCGCCGCTGTTGCTCCTGGCGCCTCTCCAGCTCTTGCCGCTGGGCCAGCGCCTCCGCCTGCTCCAATGCCTTGTGCACCGCCTCTGCGATGCGAACCAACGCCAGGCGCTGCTGGTGGGGATCCAGCGCATCAAGCGTTTGCTCTGGCGGCAGCAGTGCCTGATAGGCGTGGATCGCTGTGTGCCGCACCAGGCTGGCGCTCAGGGGCACCCAGAGCACCCTCACCCCTTCAGCCTCGGCGGCGCGGAGCAGGGCCGGCACCTCCCGGCCCATCACAAACTCAGAAGCCAGAAATTCGGCGCTCACCAGAAGCAGGGCCACCCGGGCGTTGGCCAACGCCGCTTCAATTTCCTCAAGCCAGCGATCACCCGGCTCAATCTGGCTGTCGTCCCAGAGCTGGAGATCTTTGCCCTGCTGCATGAGCAGCGGCGCCATCACCTGACGAATGCGCTCCACCCAGCCGCGATCGGCATGGCTGTAACTGATGAATACATGCCGGCGCTCGGGAGCAGGCTGGAGCACGCCGCGTTCTCGCCGTTCCGATGCGCCGCATTGTGGCAGACCTGCAAAGCCGGGGCTGAGCCGAGGCTCCTACCTGCCGCTGCGGCAATCGTGCCAGGGGGTGGCACTGGTCTGGGGGCCCCCGTGGGGGGCTCTCGGCCCGCATTCAGCGCTGCACCTTGCCACCAGCCAATTCAGCCAATCCACCTGCTCCGGCCACACCAGGCAGCCAAACCCGCGACAGCGAGGGCTCCCCGCTTCCGCCAGACTTGACCCATTCACCACGCCCCTGGCCAGGCCTGGATCGCCTGGCCGCCCTCCAGACCACGGGCGGCCGGATGCTGGGCCTGATCGCCCTCTTCTCCTCCTATGACCAGCTCACCATCGCCGTGTTACCTCCCCATCCCCCAGCAATGGGGCATCCCTTTCATCGCTGCATCGGTGGCGACAATGTTCATCGATGCTGAATTGGCGTCGCAATCCCGGCCAAGAGCAACGCAAGATGCAGCACGAATGGCGGATGAAACAGCTCGCGAACGAGATCGAGCGGAGCAAAGAGAGAATGAAGCATATTGAGAGCGAAATCTTGCGGGTGAGGAACGACAGCCAGCGGATCAAGAAAGAAACCGAGCAGCTGTAGACGCAGTCGGCCGGAGGCCAT
>DGYA01000037.1 GCA_002396505.1 Cyanobacteria bacterium UBA5018
AGGACTTGTGTCGGTCAGCCAGGTGACGAACTTGATGCCGCTGTAACGACGCATTGCTCTGCTCCATCAAGCCCCCGGGTTTGCGATTGAGAGGGGTGTCATCTTTCCTGAACGCGGGGGCAGTCCAACATCAATATTCAGCGTTCGGGCTTTTTGGCTCTGGCAAATCCAAAGTTCCTCCTTCCGCTTCTGATCTTGAGCGTTAGCAGGACGAGAATGACTGGGACATTTGACACAAGCAACATTAAAACCTTAATACTAGGCCATTAATTTTTAGTGGGATGTGCAAATATATCGTCGTCAAGTCATCCAAAGATCTTAGTTTTGCGCTATTTCGCTGCTTGCTTTGGCTCCTCTTGGTAGGGATAACAACATGCACTATGCAATAGTCGTGGCTTCGGAAATGCTGGAGGCTCCCACGAGCCGCTTGCCTGGTAAAGCCAGGTGGCCGCGCTAGCATTGCCATATGGCAATCCAGACCGCATCGGCAGCTGCCTCCTCCAGTCCCGACCTGGCAGGAGCTGCCTCAATCTTGCGCCTGCAAGCAACCAGCGTTGCCGAGCTTCGCGATGCCGTGCGCAGTGGTCTGCCTTTCTCCGCGTTTTTGGCGCTGACCAAGCAACTTGAAATTGCTCCGCAGCAGCTCACAGCGGTTTTCGGGATCCCGCCTCGAACTGTCGCCCGCAGGAAGGAAGCGCAACAGCTCAACCCCCAGGAGTCTGATCGGCTCTATCGGGTGGCAAGAACGGTTTCTCAGGCAGTTGAGGTGCTTGGCTCTATCGACAAGGCCCGCGTATGGCTGAAGACTCCCAATCGTGCCCTGGGCTGCGAGATGCCGCTCGATCTTCTAGATACCGATATCGGCACGCGTGAAGTGGAAGAAGTATTGCTGCGCCTTAACTACGGGATCTTTAGCTGATGCGCGTTTGGCAGATCTGCCGCAAGCCCTATGTAGATACTGCGCTTGATGGCATCGGTGGAATGTACACCTCCGGACGCTGGCATAGCAAGGGAAATCCCATTGTCTACACCGCCAGCTCTGCGGCGCTGGCGGCACTTGAAGTGCTCGTTCATGTTGATCCGCTCACGGCTCCGGCCGATTTAAGGCTGCTTGCCATCGAACTCCCTGATGACTTGAGCATCGAAGTAATCGAACCAATCACTCTGCCGGAGGGTTGGCATTTAGTGCCAGCTCCAGCTGCGCTGCAAACAATTGGGTCGTCATGGCTCACTAGCGGACGCACTGCGGCTTTGAACGTGCCGTCCGCAGTTATAACGGTCGAGCGCAATTTCTTGCTCAATCCTCGGCATCCAGAAGTGCAGCGAGTACGCATCCTGAGCGATGAGGCGTTCTCGTTCGATACGCGGCTCTTGTGATGGGGAGCCAGCCAATAACGACGATAGGCACCGCGCCATCCAACTGAGCCGCCACAGTAAGCCTATCTGCTTGACGCATCACTCACTGGGGCCAGGTGCTGGCAAGCGTTATACGCATCACCCACCTCCCCCTACAATTCTCTCCAGTCAGGTATCTAAATCATGAACACAGCACAGCCCGCCCAGGATGCCTCCAAAAACACCGCAAGAAAGCGCGTTGTGATTATCGGCTTAGACCCCTCGCTTATTGATTTTTCATCGCCAGATTTCGCTGCATTCCCTGGCCTAGATGCTGAGAAGGTGTCGGCGGGAATCACCGCAGCGGAAGAGGGCCTCAGGGCTCTTGGCTATGACGCACAGCATTGTCTTATTGACTTTGGTGAGACAGCTGAGGCGGTGGTAACCGCAGAGCTTCAAAAGCATAGATACGACTGCATTTTGATTGGGGCGGGCGTCCGAGATGTGCCGAGTAATCTAATTCTTTTCGAGAAGCTTGTTAACATTATTCATGAGCAAGCCCCTGATTCCAAGATTTGCTTCAACACAAATCCCTCGGACACTCTGGCTGCTTTGCGTCGCTGGATATGAAGGGTTGATCTTGTTTTGTGCGATTACATTTTTGTACGATCACTTTGTCTGATCACATCGATACCCCCCCTGGGGGCCTCACCCCAGCAGGGCGGCCTCAATGCAGAGGCCTGGGCCGAAGGCCAGGGCTACGCAGGGCAGGGGTGCCTCGGCAAGCCTGAGGCGATCGAGGATGAACAGGATCGTGGCGGACGACATATTGCCGCATTCCCGCAATACCGCTGTGGAGGGTTCGATCGCGCTGGCGGGTAGGTGGAGACAATCGCGCACCGCTTCAAGCAGGCGGGGTCCGCCCGGATGCAGGGCCCAGGAGCCGATGGCGGCCCGATCGAGACCCTGGGCGGCTAGCCAGACATCCAGCCAGGGGGCTAGGCGGGCGGCGATCAGGGCCGGAACCCTTGGCGAGAGGCCCATTTCAAAACCGTGGTCGGCGATGGTCCAGGCCATGGCATCGGCGCTATCCGGCAGCAGAGTGGAACCGGAAGCCAGCAACCGCCAGGGGGAGGCGATTGGCGCGGGCGGCTCGGCGGTCAGCACCGCAGCTGCGGCGCCATCGGCAAATAGCGCATTGGCCACCACCCGCTCGGGGTGCCAGCCCGGTTGTTGGTGCAGGCTGCAGAGTTCGAGGGCGCAGATCAGCACCCTGGAGCCGGCAACGGCCTGGGCAAAGGCGTGGGCGACGCGCAGGCCGTTGAGGGCCCCGTGGCAGCCCATGAAGCCCACCTGGGTGCGGGCCACATTTGGATCTAATGGCAGCCCCTGGATCAGGTCTAGATCGAAGCCGGGGGCCTGGAAGCCGGTGCAGCAAACGGTTATGAGATGGGTGATCGAAGCCGGCTCCACGGCGGCGGCGGCCAGGGCGGCGCTGGTGGCCCGCAGGGCCAGGGGTCCGGCCTCTGCCGAGAAGCGGGCCATGCGCTCGGCGGTGGTGGGGTTGGCGTCTGCGTAGAAGGGCAGGCGATCCGGCAGGGGGCCAGCGGCATCGGCCAGCAGCACGCTGTGGCGGAAGGCCACGCCGGAACGGCGCTGCAAACGCCGCAGCAGGCTGGCCTGCACGTCGTTAGTTGCCGAGAGGCTCTGGGCCATGGCGGCCGATTCGGCCTGGCTGAGGCGATGGGATGGCAGGGCGGTGCCGATCCCCAGCAGGGTTACGGGCATGGGGTTGGCAGCGGCGTCAAGGCGGGCCGGTGCAGGGCGGGTCGGTGCAGGGACGCCAGCAGCGGGTCGGCCAGGCTGGGCCAGCGGCGCAGGGCGTCAAACAGCAAACGGCTGCTCCAGGGACGGCGCAGCACCAGGGCCAGGGCCTGGCAGAGCCGCTGGCGGCGGGCCATTAGGGCGGCTTGGGAGCGGCTCCAGTCGCGGGCGAGTTGCTCATCCCAGCCGTTGTTCAGGGCGGCGAGGGCCAGGGGGGTGCTGCTGAGGGCCGCCATCAGGGCCCAGCCCATCCCTTCGCCCGTAAATGGTTCCACGTAGCCAGCGGCATCGCCCAGCAGCAGATAGCGATTGCCCGCCAGGGGGCGGCTGCGGCGTGTGAGGGCGGGGGTGCGCTGCCAGTCGGCCAGGGCCAGGCCGGGCAAGGGCTCGAAGCCGGCTTCTCGGAGCACCTGGCTGGCCGCCGCGGCAGCCCCGCCGGCGGCGGCGAGGGCAGCGCCATCGAAGGCGGCGGCAACATTGAGGGACCCATCTTCAAGGCGCACCAGCCCCACATAGCCGTGGCGGCCAATGGCCATGTGCAGCCGGCCATCGCCATAGGCCGCGATCGCCGGGTGCTGGGGCCCCTGGTGGGAGGCAGGCAGCCGGCAGCCGGCGCCGATGCGGGAGCCCGGTTGGATGCGGCTGTCCGCTTCCGGCAATTCCCCCAGGCAGCGGTGGGCCAGCCCCGCAGCCACCAGCACCAGCTCGGCCTGCACCGTGGCGGACTCCCTGCCGCGGCGTAGCTGCACAGCCCGGGCCCCAGCATCGGCGGGCCCCAGCTGGGCCATCACCTCGGGCACCAAGGTGGCACCGGCGGCAACGGCCGCCTGCACCAGCCCCTCATCCAGGGCCAGCCGCGAGAGCACCCGCCCTGCGGGCAGGGCCAGCTCCGTGCGGGTCCCCTGCAGGCCCAGCTGTACGGAGCGCAGCGGGCGGGCGCCGAGCTGATCGAGCAGGGGGGTCTGGCCGGCTTCCGCCAGGGCGGCGAGGGCCTGGCCACTGAGGCAGGCACCGCACACCTTCCA
>DGYA01000071.1 GCA_002396505.1 Cyanobacteria bacterium UBA5018
CTCACCAGAGCCGCCAGCCGCGGCGGGCCGCTCCCCAGCCGGCGGCCGATCTCCGCAGTGGGCCAGCAGCGGGCCGGCAGGCCGAGGTCGGCCTGCAATTGAGCCAGTAGGCGCCGGCCGCCCGGCCCCAGGGTGTTGGGCCTGCTTAAGGCATCGCTGGCCATGGCGGCCAGCAATTGGGGATCCTGCAGCGGCCCAATCCAAAGCGGTCCGCTGATCGCCAGAGCAGAACTCACACCCGCTGGGCAGCAACAGGGCAGCCACCGACCCAGCTTGAGCAGCGACTGCACCTGCTGATCACCGCAGCCGTGACAGTGGGCGATCAGCCCCAGCTGCTCCTCTTCCCTTGGAGCCGGTCGCCGGGTGATGCGCACGGCCGTGCGAAAGGTGCGGCCCTCACTGAAGGAAAACAGTGGTTCCAGGCCCCTACCCATGGCCCAGGCGGCGCGGGCCTGGCTGCCGAGCTGCAGCCGCAGGGCCAGTTCCCAGCTGGCCGGATGGGCCCGGGCGCTGGCCCCAAGGGAGCGGATGGCGGCGCGGCGGTCATGGCCGGTGGGGGAACGGCCATCGCTGCTGGCTAGGTAGAGCACCCCGGGGCAGGCCACCGCCTCGATCGCCAGGGGCAGCAGGGCGCTGGGGCAACCGAAGGCGTCTAGATCCACCAGCTCGAAGCGCTGCTGCCGCTGCAGACAGCCCGCCAGCAGGGCCAGGGCTTTCAGTTGGCTGATGTTGACCCGCTCCGCCAGCACCGCCAGGTTGGCTTGCAGGGCCGGCAGGCGGTCTGGATCGGCATCGTTGGCCCAGATCTCCGTGGCATCCGTCTCCAGCCCGTAGCGCAGGGCGCGGATGCCGCAGCCGGCCATCAGATCGAGCACCCGCAAGCGAGCTGGCTGCGCCCCCCAGTGGCACAACTGGCGCGCCAACAGCACCCCTAGATCTCGGCTTGGGCGGGATTCGGAGCGGAAAAACCCCTCGCCCAGCCGCAGAACGGCCTCCCCCTCTGTCAGCAGGTCTGCCTCGATCCCTGCTTCTGGCAGCTCTGGCGGGGGCAGCTCTGGAGGGGGGTTCGCGCAATAGTGATCCACAGTCGCGTGGCCCAGGCCCGGTGCCCCCAGTTCACCACCAGCCTGCACCGTCCCGTGATCCGTCCGGCGCAGCTTCCGGCGCAGCTTCCGGGGCATGGTCTGAAGCATTCTCTGGCGCAGCTTCCGGCGACGACGACCCGCATTGGGGTGACCACGGCAGCTGGCAGTGGCGCGGCCAGAGTTGTCACTGGCGCGTGCTCGGCGAGGCGAGCCATCCCCCCCTGGTGTTGGTGCATGGTTTCGCGGCCGGCAGTGGCCACTGGCGCCGCAACGCCGCCGCCTTGGCCGCGGCCGGCTGGCGGGTGTTCGCCCTCGATCTGCTCGGTTTTGGGGCCTCCAGCCAGCCTTCTCTATGGCTGGACAATCGCCTTTGGGCTCGCCAATTGCAGGCCTTCTTGGAGCAGGTGGTCCAGGCCCCGGCGGTGCTGGTGGGCCATTCGCTGGGGGGCCTGGTGGTGCTCAGTTGCGCTGTTTTTTTTCCGGCCTGGGTTAGGGCGGTGGTGGCCGCCCCGCTGCCGGATCCGGCCCTGGTCGCCGGCCCCGGCGCCTGGTCGCGGCGGCCAGGCTGGCGCCGGCTGCGGCGCTGGTTGGTGATCCTGCTGTGCCGGCTGCTGCCCCTGGAGCTGTTGGTGCCCTTGATCGCCCATTCGCCGCTGCTGGATTTGGGCATTCAGTCGGCCTATGCCGCTCCCGTGATCGGCGATCAACAGCTGCATCACCTGATTGCCCAGCCCGCCCGTCGGCCTGGCGCGGTAAGGGCGCTCCGCTCGATGAGCATTGCCATGGCCCTGAGGCCCCGGGCGGCCACCGCTCCGGCCCTGCTGGGGCGCCTGCGGCAGCCGATGTTGCTGCTGTGGGGCCGTCGCGATCAACTGGTGCCCTTGCGGGTGGCAACAGAAGTGCGGCGGCTGCGGGGCGACCTGCCCATAGAGCTGCTCGATCACTGCGGCCACTGCCCCCATGACGAGCAATCCGAGGCGTTTAACGCTGTATTGGTGAATTGGTTGGCCCAGTTTTGCGGGGCGGCCACGTAGCTTGAGACGCACACTGGGATGCCGCGCCCTCCCGATCGAGCCCCTCCTATGAAGCACACCCTCTCGGTGCTGGTTGAAGACGAGTCGGGGGCGTTGAGTCGCATCTCCGGGCTGTTCGCCCGCAGGGGTTTCAATATCGAGAGCCTGGCGGTGGGACCTGCTGAGACGGCAGGGGTTTCCCGGCTCACCATGGTGGTGGAGGGGGACGACCGCACCCTCGAACAGATGACCAAGCAGCTCGACAAGCTGGTCAATGTGCTCGGCGTGATCGACCTTTCCACCATTCCGGCGGTGGAGCGGGAACTGATGTTGCTGAAGGTGTCGGCTCCGCCGGAGCAGCGCAGCGCCATCTTCGACCTGGTACAGGTGTTCCGGGCCAAGGTGGTGGATGTGGCCGATGAGGCCGTCACCCTTGAGGTGGTGGGCGATCCCGGCAAGCTGGTGGCCCTGGAAAGACTGATGGAGGCGTTCGGGATCCTGGAGATCGCCCGCACCGGCAAGGTGGCCCTGGAAAGAGCCTCGGGAGTGAACACCGAGCTGCTCAAGGCCACCGCCTCAGAAAAGCGCGTGCCCGCCTAACGGCCCAGCCGCTGGCAGTCACCGCTGGGACTGGCCCAGCATCAGGGCTGGCCCTTCACCAGGGTGCCGCCGCTGAGCACCGACGCCTTGATGATCTTGTCGCCCTGGCTGAGACGATCTACCACCTCCATGCCCTGGCTCACCCGCCCGAAAACCGCGTAGCGGCCGTCCAGTTCAGGCAGGGCCTGCAGGGCCACATAGAACTGGGCACTGGCAGAATTGGGGTCATTGGCGCGAGCCATGGCCACGGCGCCCCGCTGGTGGGTCAACACCAGCTCCCGGGTGATGCTTGTTGCCGTGATCGGCTCGCCATAGCGGGGCTGGGCTTCCCCTTGACGCTTGATTTCAAGTGGGATCATGCGGCTGCTGCCAGTGGCGGGATCCACGTAGTTGCCCATGCCGTATTGGCTCGGGGGCACCGTGGCCTTGGCGCTGGTGGGATCGCCGCCCTGCACCACGAAAGGCACCGGTTCCTTCACCACCCGATGGAAAACGGTGCCGTTGTAAACGCCGCGTCGCACCAGATCCACGAAGTTGCCTGCCGTGAGTGGGGCGGCGTCACCGTCCAGCTCAATCTGAAACTCCCCCTTGCTGGTCTGCAGGCTGACGCTGGCCTTGCCGCTCAAGCAGGGGGAGGCGGCAAGGCCACAGCCCAGGGCCTGCTTGGGTTGATCGGCGGCACAGGCCGCCAGGGCCCAGGGGCAGAGGAGGATCAGGCCGCAGATCAACAGGCTGCGCAGGAGGCGATTCATTGGGCTCCAGAGAACAGAAAAAGAGAAGGGCTGCTATTAAATAAAATCAGCAACTGGCTTGGCCAAGCATTCCCTAGCGAAGACTTGTTTAGCCAAGACTCGCCTAGGGAATACTTGCCTGGCGAATACTCGTATAGAGAAGACTCGTCAAGCGAATAATCGCATGGAGAAGGCTCGTATAGGGAAGAGTCTAGTGAAAACTTGCCTAGTGAAGTCCTGGAAAACACCACTCAAGGCCAATTGAGCCCTTATGCAGTAAGGATTCTCAGCTGGCTGGGTCGCCGAAATGGCGGTTTTCCAGAGTCTGCTTGGGAAGCCTGGTTTAGCGAATACTCGTTTAGCGAATACTCGTTTAGCGAATACTCATCTGGCGAAATCTTGATTGAGAGTGCTGTGTAAAACATCACTCAGGGGCAAGTCAGCCATAAGTACCCAAACTTTCCCCAGCGACAAGGTTGCCGAAAAGGGCGGCGAAATCGCGGTTTTCCAGACTCTTCCCAACTGATTCCTGGCCTGGTCGGTCGGTTCAGACCCCTTCCAGCGGCACGCCGAGGAAGCGGGCCAGCCGCGCGCCGGACAGCTCCAGATCGGCCAGGGGCATCGGTTCGCCGACGCGGGTGAGGGGCATGTCGCGGCGGCCCTGCACCTTCAGGGCCAGGCGGCGGCGGGGATTGAGGCCATCGCGCACCTCCACCTTCACGGCCTGGATCTGGCGCAGGGGAATCTCCACCTCTATCAGTTGGCGGAAACCTTGGCGGCAGATGGTGGCGGTGCCGTTCTGCCGGTCGAAGCGATTGCTGCCAGCACCCACATCGATGCCGATCACCGCCCAGAGGTAGGTGGCCAGCAGCAGGGCTGCCAGGCCGTATAGACCCATCACCAGACCCTGGGGTACGAAGGTCAGCTCCGCCGGGTGTCCAATGGGCAGCAGATCCGTGCCTAGGAAGCTGGAGGCGCTGGTGAGCAGGAATCCCAGCCCACCACTGGTGACCACAGCGGCCATCAGCAAATTTGAGGGGCGACGGGAGCCCAGCACCTCCTGTTTCAGCAAGGTGGAGCTGGCGGCGGCGGAATCGGCCGTGGAGGAGGCCATTTAAAGGAGGCAGGTCGGAGGGCCATCCTGCCGTGGGGCCCGCCGGGACTGCGGGGAATCGGTATAAATACTTAAACAGCTTGTCATTGCTGGAGTTTCAGCCCGTTGCGGGGCGGCTCACCTGGTGGTCCAGCATTGTTACGATCGCGCGGTATCCCGCTCTACTCATGACGATCGCTGTAGGGCGCGCGCCACAACGGGGATGGTTCGACGTCCTCGATGACTGGCTAAAGCGCGACCGCTTCGTTTTTGTTGGCTGGTCCGGGTTGCTGCTGTTCCCCACCGCCTATCTGGCGCTTGGCGGCTGGCTCACCGGCACCACCTTCGCCACCTCCTGGTACACCCACGGCATCGCCAGTTCCTACCTGGAGGGCTGCAATTTCCTCACCGCCGCCGTCAGCACCCCCGCTGACGCCATGGGCCACAGCCTGCTGCTGCTCTGGGGCCCCGAGGCCCAGGGCGACTTTGTGCGCTGGGTTCAGCTGGGCGGCC
>DGYA01000042.1 GCA_002396505.1 Cyanobacteria bacterium UBA5018
CTGCTGCCAGCGCTGCAGCAGCGCCTGTTCAGCGCAGCCCGCCAGCAGCGCATCCAGGGCCGCCGGATCTGGCCGCCAGGCCGCCGGCTCGGCCACGGCGGCCCCTATCCGTTCCAGATCGGCCTCCAGGGTGCCGCAGCCGAGCTGGTGGCCGAGGCGGCCTGGATCGAGGCTGTCGGCCAGGGCGTGGTTGAGGCTGCTGAACAGCACGCAGCCGCAGGCCAGGGCCTCCAGCGGCGGCAGCCCAAACCCCTCGCTAACACCCCGGCCCCGCCAGTAGTCGGCCGAGTCGTAGAGCACCACGGTGGCGGAGTTGAACAGGTCCACCAGGTCGTCCACCCAGCCGCTCTGCAGCTCCACCCGCAAGCCCCGCTGGCGCAGGGCGGGCAGCAGCTGCCGCAGCAGGTAGGGGCTGCTCTTGCGCTGCTGCACCAGCACGTCAATCGGGCGCCGGGCGTTGGCGAGCCGATCGCCCCGCTCCAGCCACTTGGATTGCAGGGCATTGGGCACCAGAAACAGGGGGCTGCGCGGCGCCCGATCGCCCCAGTAGCCCAGGGTGTTGCGACTCACCGCCAGCACCGGCACCCCCGGCGGCAGCTGGAAGCCATAGCCACTGCTGTGGGCGTGGTAAGCCACGGGCCGACCCCGCAGCCGCCGCAGCAGGCCGGGCACATCAAAACCCCAGCTCACCACCCAGAGGGCCGGGCCAGGGGCCGCTTCCTCGGCCAGCAGGTCGTCGAGATAGGGGTGCTCAACCTCCCGCTGCCGGTAGGTGACCAGCTGCACGGGGCGATCCCCGCCGGCGGCGAGCAATTGGGCGGTCTGCAGCTCCACCAGCAGGCCGCCGCAGCGAAAGCGACCGCTGGTGCCGGGCAGCAAAAAACGCAGCGGCGCCAGGGGCACCAAGGCAGCCAGCGGCGCTTCAACAGCGCTGGTAGTGGCGCTGGCAGTGGTGCTGGCAGCGCTATTGGCGGCAGGGCTGGCGGAGATATCTGGCGACAACGCCCGATCAGAGCAAGGGGGCTGGCTGGAGTCTGCCCCAGCCGCCCGGGCACACCAGCCCTCAGGCGGGCACGGCCTCGGTGCTGCCGGAGCGCTGGCGCTTGGTGAGGAACCCGAAGAGCACCTTGCCGATGGCGGCGATCAGATTGCCCTCCAGCTCCTGGAACATCTGCATGTTGCAGTGGAAGGCCTCGTTGGCCTCGGCCACGATGCGATCGGCGGTGGCCTGGTCGATCGGCAGGCCGTCGAGCACGGCGCGGTAGTTGACCTTGAAAGCCTTCTCGTCGGGAATTGAATCGAACTCGTAGAAGCGCAGGCCGTCGTGCTCGCCCAGGTTCATCGCCTTCTGGGCGATTTTTTTGAGGATCTGGCCGCCGGAGAGGTCGCCGATGTAGCGGGTGTAGTGGTGGCCCACCAGCAGCTCGGGGGCCTCCTGGGCCACGCTGTGGAGGCGGGCCACATAGGCCTGGGCTCCAGGGGTGGCCTTGATCGAGCTACGCCAGTCGCCACCGAAGTAGAAGGCGAGATCCTGTTCGAGCGATTCGCGGCGGTTGAGGGCGGCGAAGTTGATCTGACCCACCACGGGGTGATCGGCGAGGCGGCCGATCTCCTCCTCCATGGCGCAGTACACGAACCAGAGGTCGGCCACCAGGGTGCGATAGCTGGCCTTGTCCACCACCCCCTTGAGGAAGCAGCTCACGAAACCGGTGTTTTCGGCCATGGTGTGGGCCTTCTTCGTTCCCTCACGGAGCTGGGAAGCCAGGGCGACAGACATCGGTCCTCGGTGCGGCACGGGCAGATAACCCAAACTAAAGGGAGGATTCGCAACAAAGGCGACAAGATTGCGAAGGGTTACGTGCTGACTCAGGCGGCTTCCGCGGCGGGCCCGGCGGCGGAGCCGCCATCGCGGTCCCAGCCGGCCGTCTCAAACAGCTCAAACAGCTGGCGGCAAAACTGCCGCAGGATCTCCTCCACCGCCGGGCTGGGCAGGTGGGAGCCGCTGGCCCGCCAATCCCCCACCGTTGCCAAAGTCCAGCGCTCCCCGTCGTAGGTGAGGCCCCGCAGGGTCACCCCCAGCAGCGGCGGCCTGCGGCGGTGGCTGAGCTGGCCGCCGCCGGGGGGCGCGGCGAGCCGCAGCTGCACCAGCACGGAGCGGCACTGGATGCGGGGGCTCCAACCGGGGAAATGGAAGGAGAGATCGAGGGCCTCCCGCTCCCCATGGGCCCGGGTGAGGGGATCGTCCCGCCAGGGCTTGAGGTTGGCCCGGGCGTCGGGGAAATGCTCTCGGAACAGGGCCGCCACCGAAGCGATGGCCTGGGCCAATTCCAGCGATCGAGCCTGGTCAGCAGCATTCATGCCCCCATGTTGGAGCCAGTTATCGGGCAGCGGGGCGGCGATCGGCAGTTGCCGACATCCGCCGGCCCCAGCACAACGACCCGCCCTCGCGCCGATCACCAATAACTTTCCGCACTTGAGCGCAGACATAGGCTCATCCCCCACCACCCTGCGCCCGGGCCCCCATGGCCGCCTACGAGAAGCTCACCGCCCCCAGCGGCGGCACCGCCATCCGTTTCGAGCAGGGCCAGCCGGTGGTGCCCAACGATCCGATCATCCCCTTCATCCGCGGCGACGGCACCGGCGTGGATATCTGGCCCGCCACCCAGCTGGTGCTGGATGCGGCGGTGGCCAAGGCCTACGGCGGCGAGCGCCGCATCGAGTGGTTCAAGGTGTATGCCGGCGACGAGGCCTGCGACCTCTACGGCACCTATCAATATTTGCCCCAAGACACCCTCACCGCCATCGAGGAGTACGGAGTAGCGATCAAGGGACCGCTGACCACACCGATCGGCGGCGGCATCCGCTCCCTGAACGTGGCCCTGCGCCAGATATTTGATCTGTATTGCTGCGTGAGGCCCTGCCGCTATTACGCCGGCACCCCCAGCCCCCACAAGCGGCCTCAAGATTTAGATGTAATCGTGTATCGCGAAAACACGGAAGATATCTATATGGGCATCGAGTGGGAGGCCAATGATCCCGTATGCCTCGATCTCATCAAACATCTCAATGAGGTGGTGATTCCAGCCAACGGCAAACTCGGCAACCGTCAAATCCCGGTGGGTTCGGGCATCGGCATCAAACCGGTGAGCAAGAACGGCAGCCAGCGCCACATCCGCAAGGCGATCCAACACGCCCTGCGGCTGGAGGGCAATAAGCGCCACGTCACCCTGGTGCATAAGGGCAACATCATGAAATTCACCGAGGGGGCCTTCCGCGACTGGGGCTACGAACTGGCCACCACCGAATTCCGCGCCGATTGCATCACCGAACGCGAAAGCTGGATCCTCGACAACCTGGAGCGGGATCCGGGCCTGAGTGTGGAGGGCAACGCCCGTCAAATCGAACCCGGCTACGACGCCCTCACCCCCGAAAAGAAACAGTTTATTTGCTCCGAAGTGCAGGCTGTGATCGATGCCATCGGCGCCAGCCACGGCAATGGCCAGTGGCGCCAGATGGTGCTGGTGGACGACCGCATCGCCGACAGCATCTTCCAACAAATTCAAACCCGGCCCCAGGAGTATTCGATCCTCGCCACCCTCAACCTCAACGGCGACTACATCTCCGATGCAGCCGCCGCCGTGGTGGGGGGCCTGGGCATGGCCCCTGGCGCCAACATCGGCGATAAGGCGGCCATTTTTGAAGCCACCCATGGCACCGCCCCCAAACACGCCGGCCTGGATCGCATCAACCCAGGCTCCGTAATCCTCAGCGGCGTGATGATGCTCGAATTCATGGGCTGGCAGGAAGCTGCAGACCTGATCACCCAAGGCCTCAGCGCCGCCATCGCCGCCGGCGAAGTCACCTACGACCTGGCACGTCTAATGGAACCACCCGTGGCCCCGTTGAGCTGCTCCGGTTTCGCGGCGGCGGTGGTGGCTCGCTTCGAGTGATTTTTTGCGGGAAGTGAATTCTTGCTGGAATAAGTTCTTGCGGGAATAGTTTTGAGCGAAGAGCATCGCGGATGGCCAGGGCGATGGTCTTGAGCGCCGCCTTCAGCACCACTAAATCCGGGCAGAGGGGCGGAAAGCCATCGCGCTCCGCATCGCTCAGGGCGCGCCAACGATCCAGCCTCACCAGGCTGGCGTCGGGGCTGCGCACGGAACCATCCGGAAGTCGGAAGCCAGCGGAACTGTCGCCAACGATCCAGTCCCCGGTGGTTCGGGCCCAGGCCTGCAGCTGGAAGCGCAACGCCGATTTCCGTGCACTGGTACTGCCGCCGGTGGGGGTAATCTCGATGAGGGTGCCGTCGGCATCCAGCTCCAGCACCGCCTCCGGATTGGCGTCACACACTTCCGCGAACTGGGAAGGCGTGAAGGTAAGCATGCGGGGCAGGGTGAGCATGGGGGCCTGCGACAGGTGTGATCTCAATTTGAAGAGTTCAGGGAAGATGGTGCAGTAGCGGTCGGAAAGGCGTGGCAAACCCACCGGCGCCCGGCGGCGATGATCAGCCGACTGGCTTGCTGGTGGCGGGGGGCTGATTGGTTTGCCAGCGGCCGGAGGTGTACATTCCGCCGCCGCCATCAAGTGCTGTATCCAGGTAGGGCTTGCGGCAGATCCGCCATACGCGCATCAGCTAAAGATCCCGTAATTGATGCGCAGCAATACTTCTTCTAGCTGACGCGTGCCGATCTCGGTGTCTATAAGATCGAGAGGCATCTCGCAGCCCAATGCACGGTTGGCAGTCTTCAGCCACCCGCGGGCCTTGTCGATGGAGCCGGTCAGACTCCTTGGGGTTGAGCTGTCGCGCCTCCATCCTGCGGGCGACGGTTCGAGAAGGAATCCCGAAAACCGCTGTGAATTGCTGCGGAGAAATTTCGAGTTGCTTTGCTAGTGCCACAAACGCTGAGAAAGGCAGACCACTGCGGATGGCATCGGGAAGCTCGGCCAAGCTGGTTGCTCGCAGACGCAATATTGAGGCCGCTGCTTCCAGCTCAGGACTGGTAGAGAAAGTTGCCGGTGCGGCCTGGCTTGCCATATTGCAATACTAATGCGGCCATCTGGCGTTGCCAGGAAAGCGACTCGCGGGGGCCTCAGGCATTTCCGAGGACCACGATTATTGCTCGGTGCATGCTGAACTCCTTATCGATAGGAGCAAGAGCAAGTCAGTCGCCCTAGCATTCTCCATTCCAATATGCACCTGCTATGGAATTGGTTGATACATCTCGAAGCCCCCCTGGGCTATGATCTACAAAGTTTGCGAGTAGCCCCTGGATGACCTCGCGCCCCTGTAGCCCGGGTTCAGCGCACCCAGAATCCACCAACACTCCATCGTTCTTGAAGTATACCGCATTTCTGGCCGACGCGGAAGAGAGATTGCTGCTTCTCTGAATCTTGACAAATCTAAAGCAAATAGCTTTCTGCATGATGAGGGCAAGCGAATATATGGCTTGAGGCAGATAAGCTATACATGGTTCCCGCCAACAGAGACTACGCCCTCACCTCCGCCTGCGCCCAGGGCCGTTGTACCTGCACCAACTCAACCAACATCTGTTTGCAGCGCTTTTTGACTTCCTCCCCGCCGTGAACGG
>DGYA01000138.1:0-24971 GCA_002396505.1 Cyanobacteria bacterium UBA5018
GCTGAGATGTGTCGGTCAACCAGGTGCCGACCACCACGGCCAGGGGGGCAGCTGTCAATAGCAGCAGAATCACTGCGGTCCAGTCGGTGTACATAGCTGCAGGGTGCAAAGCGTCGCCATTATCCCAGTTGATCCACCAACTGGGACACCAGGTCCTCCAATTGTCACCACTGCTGCTGACGATCCCATTATTTGCTCTTCAGGCGCAGGCCGACGTAGTATTTCAAAATTGCCAATCCACCGCGGACGGCGCTATAAGTTGCGACACCCGGCCCACCGGCGCCACCTGGTTCAACGACGAAGCGGCTCGAGAGGGGCTACTCAACCAGGCCAGCCCAGGCTGGGCGGAGTTTGATCCCTACCAAGGCTACGCAGACATGCTAGGCGGCAACTGGACCTGAAGCCAGATCTCCCCACCAGCCCTAAACCGCAGCCCCGAGCCAAAGCCCTGGGGAGACAAGCAAGATTGCCAAGCCGTCATCAGGATAAACAAGGGCCAAACAAAATTACATTAGCAAAACTCAACTCAATCAAGGCACTTGCAAATACCGTCTCCTTAGCCTGCGTGACGCTTAAAAACAAAAGCATTGCAACCAATTGGAGCCCCTCACTCCCGCAGGCGAAACCAGCAGCACAGACACAGGTACAGGTACAGCCATAGGCATATCTACAGGCATAGGCATGGGCATGGGCATGGGCATGGGCGTAGGCATAGGCGTAGATATAAGCAATTATTCAGGCCTACCTCTGATCAAAGATCAGAACCAAGCCAGATAAGTGGTCAACATTTTTGTGATGGCCCTGGGGCCAGCGACTCACTATCACCTCTAGGGCAAACTTGCTGCATTAAAGCTGCCATCAGCGCAAGAGAGGCAGCGAATCAGCCTGGAAATCAGACCGGATTAAAAACTAGCCTTAAGAAGGAGAAACTAACACCTGCCAGATGGCGAATGCAGTTGAGATGCAACTCGGCTGAGATGCAACTCCGCCCAGCAGCGGCTGGCGGGACAAAACAAGCCATGGCTGCCTGGCGAATCCATGCGAAAACCCTCTGGAAAGCAAATGCCGGCTGGGCCTGGCTGGCATTCCGTCAGCTGCCTACAGCAACGGCCGTGAGCCTGAGGTAGCTGCAATGGAAGGCTCCCAGGCGATATCACTCAATCGGCAGATATTCCAACGGAAGCGGTGGAGCATTGCGGTGGCAGCCGTCGTCATCCAGCTATGTCTAGGAACCGTCTATGGCTGGAGCATCTTCAAAAATGAACTTGTCGCCAATCACGGCTGGGATGAACTGGCTACATCTATTACCTTCATGGTCTGCATTGGCGTGATCGGATTGGCCGCAGCCTTTGGGGGAATCCTGGTGGATCGCAAAGGTCCCAGGTTGGTGGCAACCCTGGCGGGAGTGCTGTTCGGCATCGGCACGATCATCGCTGGGCTGGGCATTGCCAAGACCAACCTGCCAATGCTCTACCTGGGTTATGGGGTAATAGCTGGCATGGGCAATGGCCTCGGCTACGTGACACCGATTGCCACCTTGATTCGCTGGTTTCCAGACAAAAGAGGTCTGGTGACTGGATTAGCTGTGATGGGATTTGGTGCCGGCTCCTTCTTTATCGGCCAGATCGCCCCTGGGATGATCGCCAGCTGGGGGGCAGCCAGGACACTTGCCAGCTGGGGTGCAGTGTTTCTTGTGCTGATCGTGACTGCGGCACAATGGCTGGAAAATCCAGCCACTGACAAATTAGCAATTAACCAAGAATCAGATATTAAGCGCAAAGAAAGTGAATCATTCGGCTACCAGGAGGCGCTACATACATCCCAGTGGTGGCTGGAGTGGGGGATGCTACTTCTAAACATAACGGCTGGTATCGGTCTAATTTCTCAGTTATCACCGATCGCAAGTGAGCTATATCGTCCTCTGATCACTCCCGATTTAGCAGGCAGGGATTTGATTCAGGCAGTGGATGCGGCGGGGGGCACCCTGGTGGCCATCGCCGCCGTATTCAATGGCCTGGGACGACTGATCTGGTCATGGCTTTCGGATTCCCTGGGTAGGAGAAGAATCTTCTCGATCATGTTCTTGTCCCAGGCAATTCTCTATGCAATTACCCCTCACGTAAATAGCTATTATTTATTTATGATTATTGCCTGTTATTTATTAGCCTGTTATGGCGGCGGATTTGCCACGATGCCGGCATTTGCCGCTGATTCCTTCGGCACTAAAAACATTGGACGCATCTATGGAACCATGCTCACCGCCTGGTCAGTAGCGGGACTCTGCGGCCCACTGATCTTTGCTGCAGCAAGAAAAACTACCCACAACTTCTCAGCCGCTCTTTACATATCATCAGTCTTATTACTGGTGGGTTTTTTCCTGTCTAGGCTATACAAAAATCCCAGGCATCAATCACGACCACAGCTTGCTAGCACCCCAGGAGAAAATTCGCTCAAGTCACCATTATGAACCCATCACTCGATAAATTAACGCAAAGTCACGCCAGACGTTACTGGCAAACTCACCACGGCACCCGTTCACCCCTGCTACAAGTGCATGAAGCCATAAGAAAACAGCATGGCAGCCTAAATGCCGAAGAAATAAGGGAACTCAGCCGGCAAGTGGGCATGCCTGAATCCACAGTTCTCAGCATAATCTCCTATTATGCTGATCTCCATGGCCCAAGGCAGAGCTTGAGAATTTGTCGCGGCACATCCTGTAATCTAGCCGGCGCAGAACAGGTGCAACCAAAGCTAGAGAAACAAGCTCCGTGTCGCGAAGTTTACTGCCTAGGCCATTGCTATCAAGGTCCAGCAGCTTTAGATAAAACAGATCAGGTTCTAGTGGGAGAAGATTTATTTAGTATCGACAATGCCGCAGAGCCCAGGCAGCGGCCACCAGCTGCTATGCCTTCCATACGCTGCCTGGCAACAAGAGCCATAGTTACCAAGCGTGCAGCTAGAGATGTCTACTCATTTGAACAGGCACAAGCCGAAGGCGTGTACTCCAGCTTCCGTCGCTGTCTCAAAGCGTCGCCAGTAAAAATAATCGAGACTCTGGAACAAGCAGGCGAACGTGGACGTGGAGGTGCAGGATTTTCCACCGGGAAAAAATGGCGTAGCTGCGCAGAGTCCAGGGCTGACAGGCGCTACGTGATCGCCAATGGTGACGAGGGAGATCCGGGCTCGTTCATTGATCGAGTGTTACTTGAAAACGACCCCCATGGTGTGATCGAGGGCATCCTCCTGTGCGCCTATGCTGTTGGTGCTACACAGGCTATTGTATTTATTCGCTCTGAATATCCAAAAGCTATTCAGCGAATGCAAAGCGCTATTGGCGCCACTTATAAGGCAGGAATACTGGGGGCTGATGCAGCTTATCCGCTGGAGATATCAATCTTTCCTGGCATGGGTAGCTACGTTTGTGGCGAAGAGACAGCGATGCTTAATGCAATCGAAGGCCTGCGGGGAGAGGTGAGAATACGACCACCTTATCCAGCCCAAGCAGGGCTATATGGAAAACCTACCGTGGTGAACAATGTCGAAACCCTAGTGAATGTTGCAGCCATAGTCGCTGAAGGCGCCCAGGCCTATGCCGCCCTGGGCACCAAAGCCAGCGCTGGCACAAAAGCAATGTGCCTAGACCATGGTTTTGCCCAGCCAGGCATAGTCGAGGTGGAATTCGGGATCACCATCAGGCAACTGATTGAGTCGGCGGGCGGAGCTGCCAACGGGAAGCCCCTAGAAGCGGTAATTCTCGGCGGACCAATGGGAAGCCTGCTGCTGCCAGATCAATGGGATGTGGAGGTTTGCTATGAGGCCATGGCCAAATCTGGGATCCAACTGGGCCATGGTGGATTGGTAGCGTTGCAAACAGGTACTAACTACCGAAAGCTGCTGGAGCAATGGCTGAAATTCATGATCGATGAATCCTGTGGCAAATGCGTGCCTTGCCGGCTAGGGCCAAAACAGGCGTTGATTGCCCTACAAGACGACAAAACAACTGGAAACAGAAAAGACGTAATCACTAAATTACTTGGGGTAATTGAACAATCAAGCCTATGTGCTTTTGGCCAGTATATGCCTTCACCAATACGCAAGCTCCTGGTAGTGTTTGGCGACCGCATTTTCGATCAGAGGTATGGGGAATGACCAGGGCAAGCGCATCCATCAATGGGCGGATTATTGAGATTGAAAAAAATGAAACTATTCTAAAGGCTGCCAGGCGATTGAGTATCGATATTCCTACTCTCTGCTACAGCGATAAAATCCAGCATGAAGGCGGCTGCCGAATGTGCCTGGTGGCATGCGCAGGCAGTCCGCGCCCCGTTGCGGCTTGCCATACCTACCTAACAGCGGGGATGACCATCAATACACATACACCAGAGCTGGAAAATCTGCGCAGGGAAATCCTCAAACTATATCTGTCAGAAGATGGGTGCAGCTCCTTACCTGGGGATGACTCGGGCACAAAATTTGGCTTACTACTGGGAAGTTATGGAATTACTGGGGCCTGGCCCGGCAAGCAAACCCAGGCAGTGGATACCAGCAATCCCTATCTTAGATTTAATGCCAATAATTGTATTACCTGCCGGCTTTGCTTGAATACTTGCGAACAGATACAGGGACAGTTTGTATATGGAGTTGCCGGCCGGGGAGCGGCAACTCGACTGCTACTGGGAATGACCAATCAATTTGCGGATAGCCCCTGTGTGACTTGCGGGGCTTGCGTTGATGTGTGCCCCACGGGAGCCATCACTGATTGTGATCGACAAGACCAACGCCAAGCCGATATTAAAACGCAAACTGTCTGTGGATACTGTGGAGTTGGCTGCCGACTTGAAGTGGAAGCATTAGCCGGCGTTGTGCTACGCATCAAACCAGTTGAAGATGCCATAGTAAACCAAGGCCATCTCTGCCTGAAGGGTCGCTATGCTCATACCTATCACCACTCCAGCGAACGACTAACCCAACCATTGAAGAAAGTTGATAATAAATTTGAACCAATATCATGGGAGGAAGCGTTGGATCTTGCTGCTCAGAAATTAATCGAAATCACGAAAATTCATGGTCCATCTGGGTTGGGTGCACTCAGTTCATCTAGATCCACAAATGAAGCAGCTTACCTACTGCAAAAGTTGTTTCGCTGTTTAATTCATACTAATAACATTGACTGCTGTGCTCGGGTATGTCATTCATCTACGGCATTAGGTCTGCAGTTGATGACAGGAGCCGGGGCAGCATCTGCATCTTATATAGATATCGAAAAAGCAAGCTGCATTGTACTGGCCGGCGCCAACCCAACAGCAGGTCATCCAGTGGTGGGAGCTCGAATAAAGCAAGCCGTGCTGAGAGGGGCCAGCCTTATCCTTATTGATCCACGCAGCATCGAACTGGCCGACTATGCTGATCTCCACTGCCAACTTCTACCTGGAACAAATGTAGCCCTGTTTAATGGGATAGCAAAAGTTTTGATTGAGGAGGATTTGATCGATACTTGCTATCTTGAAAATCGAGTGGAGGGCCTTGAAGAGCTAAAAAGTTTTGTCAAAGAGCTAGGGATTGAAGAAATATCTGCGATCACCAGCGTGGACCAGGATCAGATTGTAGCGACCGCCAGACTAATAGGCAAGAGCGGACCCGTCCTCTTCATTCATGGCCTTGGCTTATCAGAACTCACTCAGGGTACTGGGTCAGTGATGGCCTTCTGCAACCTGGGGATGCTGACTGGCAGTATTGGACTACCAGGGGCTGGGATGCTACCACTAAGAGGACAGAACAATGTGCAAGGCAATGCCGACATGGGAGGCATGCCAAATCTGGTGACTGGCTATCAATCTTTGGTGGAGCCAAAGACGAGGAAAAAATTAGAGCTAATCTGGGGATGTGCTCCACCGATTAAACCAGGGCTCACAATTCCGGAGATGATCGATGCTGCCGCCATGGGCGATGTCCATGCGCTCTGGATTCAGGGAGAAGACATCGTGCAAAGCGAACCCAATGAAACTCATGTTCGAGAAGCCCTGGCGAAGCTTGATTTTCTAATCGTGCAGGAATTATTTTTCTCTGAAACCTGCCAATACGCAGATTTAATTTTCCCCGCCTGTGCAGCCCTGGAGCAGGAGGGCACATTTACTAATGGAGAGCGAAGGATTCAGCATGTTCATCCGGCGGTACCAGCCCCCGGGGAAGCTCGCCCAGACTGGCTGGTCATCCGCGATGTTGGCCTACGGATGGGCGCCAATTGGAAACATAATTCTCCCTCGGACATAATGGACGAAATCGCCCAGGTAGCACCCGATTATTTTGGCGGCATCAGCTACTCTCGTCTTCAGCCAGATGGGCTGCAGTGGCCCTGCCCGGCCCCAGGCCATCCAGGAACTAGCAGTCTGCATGAAAGTAAATTCATGCGTGGTAAGGGTAAACTTGCCTGCATAGACTATTCACAAAGCCCAGAGCACGGAATAGCAGATTTTCCATTTTTGTTGGTGACAGGTCGCCTGCTTGAGCACTATAACGTTGGCACAATGACACGTCGAACACCCAACCAATTAATGGTAAGCGAAGATGTGCTTAATATTCACCCTGAAGATGCAGGCAAGTACAAAATTTTAGATGGACAGAAAGTAAAATTGACCAGCCGCTGGGGATCCACAATAGTAACAGTTACCAGCTCGCGGCGCATAGCTCCAGGAACTTTATTCCTGTCATTCCACTTTCCAGAAACCCATACCAACCGAGTAACAGGCCCCCATCACGATCCCCAATCCAAATGCCCACAGTACAAAGCTATTGCAGTCCGAGTGGAGGCTATAAACTGATTATCAAGCCGAGCAGATTATGGCAGCTCAAAAATCCCAAATATCGCTGCGCGCATAGCATAAAAAGTATTGCAATGATTAGCTTGCACTGGCTACCAACAGCGGGATGGGTAATTTATTGATAAAACTATTGCAAAATAGAAAATATTAATCCGATTAATTTTAATGTGAAATCGCACCTCGTTGAATCCCAAAGATGTCAGAGCAAAGTGGTCGCAAGCGCTTACAAATTCATTCGGTACAGGAGGATCAATTCAAGACCATGATCGATACGCTGGTGGTTGAGGAGCCTCTGGAGATTCGTGTTGATCAACAGTCAGCCAGCCTGGCGGTAACGATGAGAACACCAGGTGATGATTTCGATCTAGTTGTTGGTTTTTTATATAATGAAGGCATTCTCCAGCGCAGAAGCGACCTAATTAGCCTCCGCTACTGCGGCGACGCCAAATCAGCAGGCAGCAAGAACCAAAATATAATCAGCGTAAATCTTGCAGGCAACACAGAAATTGACTTCACTAAATTGCAGCGGCATTTCTTTATGAGCAGTTCCTGCGGCGTATGTGGCAAGGCCAGCATCAGCTCCCTGCGGCAGCGGGGCGCTCGCTCCGTCGTGGCCAGTTTGAAGCTGGATGCATCAGTTCTCTATGGCCTACCGGAGCGTCTGCGTTCAGCCCAAAAAAACTTTGCTGCCACTGGTGGCCTACACGCCGCTGCATTATTTGATAGCCAGGGCATGCTACTGCGTGTGCGGGAAGATATTGGACGACATAATGCTCTAGATAAACTGATTGGTGCCCTGCTGCTGGCAGAAGAACTACCGCTGAGGGATTCGATTATCATGATCAGTGGCAGGGCCAGCTTTGAGGTAATGCAAAAATGCATAATGGCCGGCGCCCCGATGCTCTGTGCCGTTTCCGCTCCGAGCAGTTTGGCCGTCTCGATGGCCGAAGCTTTTGGGGTGACCCTGGTGGGTTTCCTGCGGGAGCATCGTTTCAATCTCTATGCCGGCAGCGGCCGGGTGTTGCTCCCCTGATCGAACCAACTCCAGTATCGTCAGATGCTACCTGGAGCCACTTCCACCTAGGCCAGCAGGGAGCGCTGATGAGCAAATGACACAGACCCAGCCGCCCCCAGGTTTCCCCTTGCCTACAGGGGAGCCAGCCCAATGGTGGGTGTCGGCTGGAGGCGGCTGGCTGGCTGGCTGAGCAGGGGGGCGGCAACTGGGGCCATCACTTTGCTTAGATTTCCAAAGCGATTGTGCCAATAGATCCCCAAATGGGGGGCTGCCGCGCGGATCGGTCCCTTCGCTACTTAGGTTTTAGTTAAGTTCAGGGCGCTGTGGTGCGTTCTGGAGGGCCATGGACCTAACGCCATTTCTCTGCAGCCTTGAGGGCACCACCCTCGATCAACTCTTGATGTCAGTGGCTATCCATGGCAAGGTGGCCATCGCCATGAAAGGAAGGTTCCTGCTGCGGTCTGTCTGTGAATCGTTTCACGACCGCAGCCAAATTGGTTGTGCAGTCACCGACGAGAGCACCTGCCTGGCTTATCTGACCAAGGAGCCCTATGAGTTGCTGATCTGCACCGACTACCTGGAGCGCGGCAACGGTTTTGAACTAGCCCGCAAGGCCCGCGAGGCCCAGGGGAACCTCAAGGTGGTAGTGCTGGCCCTCGGTGATGTAATCCCAGCCCAGTATGTTGATGCGCCCTGGCTAGAGGCCGTAGTCGCCGAGGCTGACTTCATTGGCGACCAGCGGCCACTGCAGGCCGCCGTGATGGCGGTAATGGGTCACCATTGCTACCGCAGTCCCTCGCTGCGATCCGGTACACTTCCATATCTCAGTTGTCCGCGACTGACCAAGCGCGAGTATGAAGTGCTTGACCTACTGGCCAGTGGACTTACAGACAAGGAGATTGCCGAGCAGTTGGTGGTCAGTGAGGAGACGGCGCGCACCTACACCAAGCGGCTGCTCAAGACCCTGGATGTCAACAACCGCCTTCAGGCGGTACTTAAGGGCATGCGTTGCGGCATGGTTCGGCTTTAGTTGCCAAGCGATCATCGGTTGTCTTGCGGGAGATTGACCTTGCAAGCGATGGGCTTGATAGACAAGCTAAGCAGCGAATGGCCTTGCAGGAGATTGGCTTGGCAAGTGAGCTGGGAAGCGATTGGGCTTGCTGGCGCTTGGCTTGGCAAGTTAGCTGGGAAGCAATTGGGCTTGCTGGCGCTTGGCTTGGTGGGCTACCTGAAAGCAAGTGATGGGTTTTGGAGAAGGTTTTGAGATTTATTACCGCGATTGTCCCCGGATGGGGGGCTCGCATAGGGCTCTGGAACAGTCAAAGTGAGGCGGCAGCCCCGGCAAGGGGCACGACGTGCTATCTCAATGACCAACACGCTGACCGCACCGACGCTCACGATTGGCGAATTGGAAGCCAATTATTCATTATATTGCAAGGCCATGCGCCTGCTAATTCGCGAAGGCAAAAGTCTAAACAAAATTCGGCGTACTGTTTGTTGGGAGCGCTTGCAAACTCTGCACAATTGCCTACCAGGTCAGTATCGGGATCCTGGCTATCTATACACTCTGCTTAATCGTGAACAGCAGCTGGCTTGAGACGCCAAAGTGCCAGTCCACCGCCCCTGCCCCTGGCTGCCAGCCAGCCCTCTTCTGGCTGAAGTTCTAGGGCGATCAAGGCAAAAAACGGCATTTTTTGGGCTGCTGGCTGGGGCAAAGAGCGTTCCGTAAGTAGCCGCTCTCCCCAGCGCAATTGCAATCGATTGAAGCTAAATTTTAGCAATGGTCGTTTTCCTTGTAGCTGGCCATGGCCACAAAAGCAGAGACTTAAGGCACCTATGCTAACGCTATTGCGCAGAACTAGCCGCTCCGATTCGATGCTTATCTCCAGGCAGGCCGCCAGCGCCCGCATCAGCGCCGCTGGCCGTTGCAGCGATCGGGCCTGACTGCGGCCCCAGAGTTGATCTAGCCACCAGCTGCCGCAAAGGCTGGAAGCATCGATACCACTGCCTAGCCGGCGGCTACTCCGTTCCAGCTGCAGCAATTCTTCTCCAGTGGGCAAGCTGAACCCAGCTTTGACTCTGTCCATGGGCAGGAGGGCCTTACTAAGGACTAACTTCGGTTGCCAAAGGCCTAGGAGGCGGATGTAACCAGGGTGACGGCGCCTGTGGAACTGGCCACGCGGGCCCTGGCTGCGGTGGTCAAGGTGGTGAAGAGGCTAGGATCCGAAGTAAAGTTTCTATCGCCAGAGACTATATCACAGTCGCCAGTGACGCCTCTACCGGGATTAAAAGTTTGGTCTTCATTGATTACCTGGGCGGCCGCGCAGGCCTTGGCGGCTGCCAGGACAGCACTATTAGCAGCGTTTATATTAGCCAATCGAGTCTGGGCGAAGTAACCGGGAATACCAACTGCGCTAAGCACTCCCAGGATCAGCACCACCACCAGCACTTCCACCAGGGTGAAGCCACAATTGGAGACTGGCTTCTGGTGGCGAGAAAGGGCCCGCAGCAGACCCGAGCGGTTCTGGCTTGAACGATACAAGCAATAGGAACTTCCAAGAGACAATAGGCTGCCGTTCATTTATATTTCTAAAGGGCGGGAGCCTACCGATTTTAGCAAAGATGAGCTTGACTGACCAAGTAATTCTGCGGATTGGCAGGCACGACCCTGGCTGGACGGGAAAGGGCCGCCCGCATGGGAATTTTAGGCAGTGGGGGTGTCAAAGGCAACAACTTAGTGTTCAAAAAATTTGCTGGAATTAACACCACATCCGAAAAGTATTATCTCGGAAATCACAATCTCGCATGGGTACTATATATGCAGGGCTAAAATAGATTCAGAACTGACCTACATTCAGGGCTTGACTGGATTTAGAGCATCTCGAAAAATCCCAGATCTCACCGATCTCATGACACGGGAAGCGTTGCGGCAACATGCTTTCTTCTGACTCGCAGGAGCCGAATGGGAATTTTTCGAGGTGCCCTTTATTGAGGGCCCGGATTCAGGGAATGCTACATTTGCTTAAGCCAGAGCCAAGAGAGCCCTGGAGAATAACGAAGATCAGCGCTACCGCAGATAGCCGGGGCGAAAACAGGGCGAATAGTGTATTTACTAAAAACCCCCAGAGCATCTGATGCTTTAGAACATCAATGCAATCTAGGGGTAAAATTAGACCTGAAACTGCTAAAAAATTATTTTGCAGATGTCAGTGTTACAGCACCATACTGATCCAAGGCTGCTGTAGCTTGCCCGGTGAGTGATGAGAAACCTGGTGTGGTTGCAGCAGTGGAGAAGCTGCTAGCTGTTCCAGCAGCTTTACAATCGCCGTCTACGCCACTACCAGCAGAAAAGCTGGAGACATCCCCAGAAACCCAGGCAGCCGAGCAAGCCTTGGCCGCTGCCAGGACTGCATTATTAGCTGTGGCTATACGGGCCCGGGCCACCTGACCGAAGTAGGCGGGGATACCCACGGCGCTGAGAATGCCCAGGATCACCACCACCACCAGCAGTTCCACCAGGGTGAAGCCACCGTTGGCCTGCTTAGCGGAGCAGTTACGGCCCCGGCGCAGCAGCTGGCTGAGTAGCAGGGAGCTGAGCTTGGACTGTTGCAGCTTGAAAGCGGTGCGTACCATGGGTTGGCTGAAGTTAAATAACGACATGATCATCTCCCAACTCCTGGTGAGTTTGGATGAATAGGAGCTTAAAATCACCTGAGAACTTCCTAAGCGGAATGCGGCCAGCTATTGGCTTAGTTGGAATTTGCAGTGGTCCCAGCCGTCAGCTTTGCCATAATATCTGGCCGAGACAAACAAATTCCTCAAATGTTGAAGCGATGGCAAAGTACATGCTTTTCGCAATTATCGATGCAGTGCGAAAGTTAATATTTTAAAAACCCCAGCGTGCCGGACTAGCGGACAAGCTGGGGTTAAGCTAAATCAGCGGGCAGGATTAACTGGCATGCTAGGTTAAAATATTAGCTCGGCAGCTGCTAGAATCATGTTGCAGATGTCAGTGTTACAGCGCCATTAGTATCCAGGGCTGCTGAAGCTTGAGTTTTGAGGGATGAGAAACCAGGAGTGGTTGAAGCGGTGGAGAAGGTGCTAGCTGTTCCAGCAGCATTACACGATCCGCTTACGCCACTACCAGCAGCAAAGCTGGTGACATCGCCAGAAACCCAGGCAGCCGAGCAAGCCTTGGCCGCTGCCAGGACTGCATTATTAGCTGTGGCTATACGGGCCCGGGCCACCTGACCGAAGTAGGCGGGGATACCCACGGCGCTGAGAATGCCCAGGATCACCACCACCACCAGCAGTTCCACCAGGGTGAAGCCACCGTTGGTCTGCTTAGCGGCGGAGTTACGGCCCCGGCGCAACAGCTGGCTGAGCAGCAGGGAGCTGAGTTTGGACTGTTGCAGCTTGGAAGCGGTGCGTGCCATGGGTTGGCTGTGTTTGGACAACGAAGTAATCATGTCCCAGGGGCTGCAGGGATTGGATGAATGCCGGCTTAGAGTTGCCTGAGAGTTTCCTAAGCGCGAGGCATTCAAATCTATGCTTAGCTGGCGCGTCAAGAGGTTCAAGCCATTTACTTTGCTCTATAGACTGCAATCCACCACGCTTCTGGCCGTATTGGCTGGCTACGCACTTTTACTGGTGGCTAATAGTCATCTGGCCGATCTGCAACGCCATCAGATCCATCAGCAGCTGCTGGATCAGCTTCAGAGCCAGTGGCTGCTAAAGCCGCCCCGCAGCTGTGAAAATACCGCCTTGGGGCCCTGGTTGCAGATTGTTTGCCCCGCATCTGGGGCCCTGCCTGCCCAGGCTGCTGGCGATGTCTGGATGAGCAGTCGGGTGTCTATGCCATTGGCCAATGGATACTCAGTACCGGTGTTGGTGCGCCAGAACTTCACCCACTCACTGCATCAAGAGCATTTGTCCCAGCAGCTGTTGATTGTGATCGCCGGCATCTCCAGCCTGTTCACCAGCCTGTTACTGAGACCGGTATTGCATTTTGGTCTGGTTAAACCCCTGCGCAGGCTGGGCCAGCAGCTGGACGCCAGCCAGGGCAATCCATCTTCTGTGGTGCAGCTGGCCGTAGACGAACAGCCGGAGGAGCTGCGGATGATAGCCAGATCATTCAACCGTCTGGGGCAAAGGCTGATGGCCTCCTGGAGTCACCAGAAGACCTTCGTGGATGGACTGGCCCATGAGCTGCGCACGCCGATCACCCTGATTAGTGGCCATACCCAGAGGATGCTGCGCCAGCCACTGGATCCTCCCCTGCTGCGCAGTGCCCAGCAAATTGATGCGGAAATCAGGGCCATGGCAGCGATGGTGTCCGCCCTGCTGGAGTTGGCCCGCCAGGATGCGAGCAGGATGAGCCTGCAGCTACAGGCCCTGGATCCCCAATTGCAAATATTGCAGTGCTACGAGCGCTTTCAGCCCAGCAGCGCCGGTCGGCTGCGGCTGATGCAGATGGGTGATTCAGAGTTACCTGCACTGACGGCGGATGCCGAACGGCTCCAGCAGTGCCTGGCGGCACTCGTGGACAATGCCCTGCGCTATACACCAATATCTAGCGAGGTTCAGCTAGGTATTACCACTGAAAATGGTGATATCATTTTACACGTTTGCGACAGGGGGCCGGGGGTGCCAAATAGCGAAAAATTGTTAATCTTCGGGCGCTCCGTGCGCGGTAGCTCAGCGAAAGCGGTGCGAGGTAGCGGCATCGGTCTGACCCTTGTAGCCCTATTGATGAAGGCAATGGCAGGTTCTGTTGATGTGGTGGACGTACCTGGCGGCGGAGCAGATTTTCGCCTGCATCTACCGATCAGTTCTTGATCGACCCCTGCTTTGCCATGAAGCCCACCCCTCGAACTGTCTGGATCAGGGTTGGTAAACCTGGGGTTTCGAGCTTGCGCCGCAGATAACCCACATAAACGTCCAGCAAGTTGTCGTCACCAACAAAGGTAGCCCCCCAAACCTCCCGCAGGATTTGCTGGCGGGCCAGCACCTTGCCTGAATTTTTGACCAAATAGTGGAGTAGCTCAAACTCCCGCAGGGAAAGTTTTATCATTACACCGGCACGGCTTACTTCGTGGCTGTCTGCGTTTATCTCCAAGTCCGCCAAGCTTAGCAGCGCTGGACTATCCTGATTTACCAACTCGCTGCGGCGCAGGCGAGCCCTGACCCGGGCCAGCAGTTCATCCAAGGAAAATGGCTTGGTGAGATAGTCGTCTGCACCGGAATCCAGCGCTTCCACCCGATCGCACACCTCGTCGCGGGCGGTGAGCATCAGCACGGGGGTAGCGGCATCGCCCTGGCGCAGCCGGCGGCACAGCTCTGTGCCGGTGATACCCGGCATGCTCCAATCCAACAGCACCAGGTCCCAGCTGTGGCTGCGCAATTGGCTAAAGGCCTGCTGGCCATTGGCGGCCTCCTCGCAGACATAGCCCTCCTGTTCCAGCTCCTGGCGCAAAAAAAGGCGCAAATTTGAGTCGTCGTCGACGATAAGCAGCCGGCTGGCGCCACCAGCCGGCTGAGATTTCGGCAGGGGGCTGGCGGAGGGAGGCAAAAGCGCTGGCGTGGCTGCCATCAGCTCAGGAGACGCACGGCGGGCGTAAATCCTTTGCCTGATGGGTGTCATTGCCAGATTGCGTCGCGATTCAGCTTGGGCTTGACTGGTCTCACCAGGCACTATTATGGTGCAAATGAGCGCTTATTCTGCGTGAGTTGACATTTTTTAGTAGTTTATGTCCCAATAGTTCATGCGTCAATGGTTAATACCCCAATAGTTAATGCCCCAATAGTTCATGCATCAACAGTTCATGCATCAACAGTTAATCTGTCGATAGCTCATCCGCCAAGAAAGCTCTAAAAAAACCGAGCCAAGCCCAATGGAGCCCTGATACCGCTATGACTCTCAGCTGGCTGGAGCGGTGAAATTGCGGTTGCCCAGAGCTTCCCTAATAGATTATCCACTAACTGTGATAATTTCAACAACTTAATCGGCAAGTTAGCCGTTGCCAAGGGGTAGCAAGCGAATCCCAACAAGCTTGCCCAGCAAGGGTGAGTTAGTTGCATAAACTCAGCCATGGGCGGTCTGCCCACTTGTTCTGCAAAAATCCCAGACTGCGCCTGGCATACTTATCTGCCAGGCGCGGAAAATACTAATGATCCACCAATTTAGCTTCTGGCCAGAAGCGCCCGGAGCTTGCTAGCAAGTACTGCTGGCTCAAAAAATTGCCGCCGCCGCAACAGTGGCGCTTTCCAGCGGAAACAGTACGGCCGACATTACGGCCGACAGTACGGCCCCAATAACCGATAAAAATCGGGCAACTGGACTACAGGGCGGTTGGACTACCTAGGCGGTTGGACTACCTAGGCGGTTGGGCTACCTAGGCGGTTGGGCTACCTGGGCCGCTGGGCTAACTGGGCCGCTGGACTACCGGTGCCACCTGGGTATCGGACCGCTGGACTGCCAGTGGAGGCCTGGGTATCTGTTGAACTGGAGGATCTGGCTGCCCAGGCAATCGCTTTGTCCACCTCTCCCCCCAAAACACCGCTCAGCCTGGCTGGCCGCATGGCCCGCTGGGGGGTGGCGATCGTGGTGGTCTATGCCCTGATCGCCCTGCTCACGCCCCTGTTGGTGGCGGCGGGGCTGCTGCCCGATCCCTCGCTGGGCCTGCAGAATCCCATCTATGGCCCGCCTTCGCTGGCCCACTGGTGCGGCACCGATCGGCTCGGGCGAGATGTCTGCGTGCGCACCCTGGCCGGCAGTGGGGTGGCCCTGCAGGTGGTGGTGGTGGCCCTGGTGATCGCGCTGGTGATCGGTGTGCCCCTCGGCATGCTCAGCGGCTATCTGGGGGGCTGGCTGGATCGCGGTCTGGTGTTGCTGATGGACACCCTCTACACCCTGCCGGTGCTGCTGCTGTCGGTGGTGCTGGCCTTTTTGCTCGGCCGCGGCCTGCCCAATGCCGCCGCAGCTCTTTGTGTGGTCTATGTGCCTCAATATTTTCGCGTCGTTCGCAACCAGACGGCCCAGGTGAAGTCTGAGTTGTATATAGAAGCGGCCCGCTCGCTCGGCGCCGGGCCCCTGTGGATTCTGCGGCGCTATCTGCTGCGCAATGTGATCACCTCTGTGCCGGTGCTGCTCACCCTGAATGCCGCCGATGCGGTGCTGGTGTTGGGCGGGCTGGGTTTCCTGGGCCTGGGGCTGCCGGAGACGGTTCCCGAGTGGGGCGGCGATCTACAGCAGGCCCTCACCGCCGTGCCCACGGGCATTTGGTGGACTGCCCTCTACCCGGGCCTGGCCATGTTCATCCTGGTGCTGGGTCTCTCCTGCCTGGGGGAAGGGCTGGAAAGCTGGCTGAGTGGCTCTGGCCAAGGGCAACACAGCGACGCCTAGGCGCTCCACAATGGCGATCTGACGCGGATTCGCCGTGCCCCTGTGGTTGGACATCTTCTTGTTGGTGGCGGCCGTGGTTCTCTGGGCCACCGGCCTGGCCAATGGCGACGATGTCTGGAGCCTGTTTCAGCAGTTGCTGGGCGTGATCGCCCTGCTGGTGGTGATCCTCGGCGGCCGCCTGCTCGTTTTGGAGCTGGCCGGTCTGGCCCTGGCCATCTGGCTTCCTGGCGCCAACAGCCGCCGCTTGCTGAGCACCAGCTATCGCTCCCCAGAGGCCGGCCAGCTCAACAGCGCAGACGCAGAGAGCGGGGCAAGGCTTCGCTGATCTCCCCCTCCGCAGTCAGCTCCGGATAGGGTTTGGCCTGCTGGCGGTACCAGGAGGCCACCTCTGGGTAGGCCCACTCAAACAGCAGCGTCTGATATTGGCCCGGGGCCAGGCCCTGGCCGCACTCGGGCACCTTGCCGGCCTGCTGGCGCTGCCTCAAGGCCTCGAACAGCAGGGTGGCGGCTGCCACACTCACGTTCAGCGACTGCACCATGCCACGCATCGGGATCCGGATCGCCTGGTCCACCATTGCCGCGGTATCCGGGCTGAGGCCCCACTTCTCAGCCCCGAGCACAAAGGCTGTGGGGCCGGTGTAATCACCATCGCGATAGTCGATCGCATCCGCCGCCAGATGGGTGCCATAGAGCTTGTAGCCGCTGGCCTTGAGCATTTGCACCGCCTCCAGGCTGGTGCCATGGCGGTGCAGCTTCACCCATTTCTGACTGCCCTGGGCCGTGCTGTTGAAGGTGGGTTGGCGTCCCGCCAGACTGACCAGATGGGCATCCACCAACCCCACCGCATCGGCGCTGCGCAGGATTGCCGAAAGGTTATGGGGCTTGTCCACCTGCTCCAGCATCAGGGTGAGATCACCCATGCGGCAATCGAGCACGGCCTTGAGTCGCTCGAAGCGACGGGGCAGTAAGGGCATCGAGGATGGTGACATGGCCCCATCCAGCTTCGATCAGCGGGTGTATGCCGCCGTGGCCTTGATTCCCCATGGCCAGCTGGCCACCTACGGCCAGATCGCCGCGCTGATCGGCGCCTCGGGCTGCGCCCGCCAGGTGGGTTGGGCTTTGAGGCGGCTGCAACTGCCCTCTCCCCTGCCCTGGCATCGGGTGGTGAATGCCAAGGGCCAGGTGAGCATGGGCATCAACCGGGAAGGCAGCGACTGGATCCAGCGGCAACGACTGATCGCCGAGGGCATTCCCGTGAGCTGGGATGGCAGGTTGCCGCTGCGGCGCTATCTGTGGAGCCCGCCGCCGCTTCCCCTTGCTTGAGTCTGCGCCGATTGGGCTGGCACCGCGCCAGGTGGCTTGGCAGGTGCTGCAGGCGGTGGCCAGTGGCGCCTATGCCGATGCCGCCTTGGAGCGCGAACTACAGCGCCAACAACTGGCCCCCGCCGATCGAGCCCTGGCCACCGAATTGGCCTATGGCACCATTCGCCAGCGCCGCCTGCTCGATGGTTGGCTCGACGCCCTGGGGAAACTGCCGGCCCAGCGCCAGCCACCCCGCCTGCGTTGGTTGCTGCACCTGGGGCTCTATCAGCTGTTGTTCAGCGATCGGGTGCCGGCATCGGCGGCCGTGAGCACCACGGTGGAGCTGGCAAAAAGCGGTGGCCTGGCCCGCCTGGCGCCGGTGGCCAACGCCCTGCTGCGCTCGGCCCTGAGAATGCGCTCTGGCGGCCCCGCACCCAGCCAGGTCAGCGAAACCAGCCAGGCCCCTGATCCCAGCGCCAGCCCTGCAGTCAGCGCCAGCTCTGATCCCAGCGCCATCCCTGCAGCGAGCAGAGGCACTGAACCCTGGCAGGGGCTAAAACTCCCGGCCGATGCCGCCCAGTGCCTGGCCCTGCGGCGCTCCCTGCCCGACTGGCTGGCGGTGCTGCTGTTGCAGTGGCTGCCAGCGGAGGCGGCCGAGGCCTTTGCCCTGGCCAGCAACCTGCCCCATTCCGTGGATTTACGCGTCAACCCGCTGCGGGCTTCCAGCGAGCAACTGCTGGTGGAGTTGCGGGCCGCTGGCCTGACGGTGGAACCGCTGCCGGGGCTGCCCCTGGGCCTGGCTCTGCAGGGACGCCGCGGCGATCTGCGCCTGTTGCCGGGGTTTGCGGCCGGCCAATGGTGCGTGCAGGATCGAGCCGCCCAGCGCATCGCCAGCCTGCTGGCACCCGAGAGCGGCCAGCGGGTGCTTGATGCCTGCGCCGCACCGGGGGGGAAGAGCACCCACCTGGCCGAACTGATGGGCGATCAAGGGGAGATTTGGGCGGTGGATCGCTCGGGTGCACGGCTGGAGCGGCTGCGGCGCAACGCCGAACGCCTGGGGCTGGGCTGCATCCGCACCCTGGCGGTCGATGCGCTGGTGCTGGCCAGCGAAAAGCCCGCCTGGATCGGCTATTTCGACCGAATTTTGCTGGATGCCCCCTGCTCCGGTCTCGGCACCCTGGCCCGCCATGCCGACGCCCGCTGGCGGATCAACCCGGAGGCCATCGACGCATTAGTGAAGCTGCAACGCAGCCTGTTGGAGGCACTACTGCCCCTGCTGAAACCCGGTGGGCGGCTGGTCTATGCCACCTGCACCGTGCATCCAGCCGAGAATTGCGATCAGGTGGCGGCCCTGCTGGCCGACAATCCGGCCCTGTCCCTGCTGGAAAGCTGGCAGGTATGGCCGGGCGCCACTGCGGTTGATGGCGCGGCTGGCCAAGCCGGCGATGGCTTTTATGCAGCTCTGCTGCAGGGCTGATCAAATCAGCTGCAGGGCTGGTCGAATCGACCTGCTGGTCGTTGTCGAATCGACCCGGTGAAGCCGCCGCTGCCCGCTCAGGGGGGGCTGGGGGCAGCCAGCGGCATAGGCGGCGGTGCCGTTGGCGGAGCTGGGGCCGCCGGCGGGCTGGGAGGCAAAGCTGGGGCGGGGTTGGCACTGGTGCCGGCGCCGGCATTGGGATTGGCATTGGAATTGGCCGCTGGGGCCTGCTCGGCGGGGCCATTGCCGCGGCTGGAGGGTTGGCTGGCTGGACTTGGGCCAGCAGCTGGCTCTGGGCTGGACTCGGGCGAGGGCTGGGGCCACCAGCGGGATCCGGCATCGGTGGGGCCCCGGCCGGCCGCCGGCTTGGCATCGCGCAGAAAGCTGCCGGTGAGCTCTGGCTTGGGCGGGAATTGCCGCACCGGCATGCCCTTCACGATTGGTGCCATGAACGCCCGCCAGGCATAGGTGGCCAGCACGCTGGTAGTGCCGGTTTCACGGCTGTTGTCGTAGCCGAGCCACACACCGGCGGTGAGCTGGGGAATGGAACCGATGAACCACAGGTCGCGGCCCCCCTCGGAGGTGCCGGTCTTGCCGGCCACCGGCCGATCGTCGAGGCTGGCGCCGGCTCCAGTGCCCGCCGCCACCGCCTGCCGCAGCATCCAGAGCATGGCGTCGGCAATGTCGCTGGCGACGGCGGGGTGGCCGCGATCGCCATTCAAACGCCGGCTCCAGAGCAGCTGACCTTCCGGGCCGAGGATTTCTTCAAAAGGGGTGGGTTTTATATAGATACCTCGGTTGTTGATTGCGGCATAGGCGGCGGTCATATCGAGCACAGTTTGCTCATAGGCGCCCAGGGCCAGGGGGTAGTAGCGGCCCAGGGGGCGGGTGATGCCCAGGCTTTTGGCGGTGGCGATCACCTTGTCGAAGCCCAGCTGCTGCAACAACTGCACCGCCACGGTGTTCAGCGAATTTTGCAGCGCCCTCACCATAGTTACCGCACCGAAGTAGCGATTGCCAAAATTGCGCGGGCAGTAGCCTGCAAAACAACGGGCCGAATCCACGATGATTCGTTCAGGCCGCATGCCCTCCTGTAGGGCAGTGAGATATACGAATAGCTTGAAAGTAGAGCCCGGAGAACGCAGGGCCTGGGCAGCCCTGTTGAACTGGCTGGTCTCAAAATCCTTGCCTCCCACCATCGCGCGCACCAGGCCAGTGCCCGGCTCCATGGCCACCAGAGCACCCTGCATCTGGCCGGTGGCGCAGGTGTCAATGGCTTTCTGGGCCTGATCCTGCCAGGCCAGATTGACGCTGCTGCGCACGGTAATTCCGCCCACTTCCAACTGCTCTGGAGTGAGCAGTTTCGGCAGTTCCTGTTGCACCCAACTGCTGAAGTAGGGAGCGCGACTTTCCCAATACTTGGGTTCAGCCGGTTTGAGGGCTAGGGGCGTGGCATCAGCCTGGTATTTTGCGGCTGCGGAGATGAAGCCAGCCTCCTCCATGCGGCCCAAGACGATGGCCCTTCGTTGTAGAGCCAGATCTGGATTCACCAGGGGCGAGTACACCGATGGCGCCGGCGGCAGGCCGGCGATCAGGGCCATCTCCGCCAGATTTAGTTGATCGGGGGTTTTCGAGAAGTAAATCCAGGCGGCATCGGATACGCCATAGGCACCCGAACCGAGATATACCACGTTGAGGTACTCGGTGAGAATCTGCCGCTTGCTGAGCTGGCGTTCCAGCTTGCCCGCCAAGGCGGCTTCCTTGAGTTTGCGCAGGATGGTGCGGTCCTGGCTAAGGAATACGGTGCGGGCCAACTGTTGGGTGATCGTGCTGGCGCCTTCCTCCACCGAGCCCTGGCGGAGGTTGCTGAGCAGGGCCCTCAAAATGCCAGTGACATCGATGCCGTCGTGCTGGTAAAAACGGCGATCTTCCGCGGCGATAAAGGCCTTGGCAACAAGATCCGGTAGCCGGCCAACGCTCAACTTGTCGCGGCTGGCCGGACCAATCGTTTGCACCACCTGGCCATCGGCCGAGAGGATCGTCAGGGTGCCAGGGCGGTTGAAGCTGCTGATCCGACGGGCGTCGGGTAACCGGCTGTCAATAGCCGCCACCAGGCCAGCCTGGGCGAAGGCCACACCGCTGCCAATAGCAAGGGCGAGCAGGCCGCTACGCAGCAGGTGGCGACGACCCCTCCTGCTCACATCACGCCACCAGGCCGCTATGGCCAATGGCCAGGGCAGTCACCAACATCCCCAGCACCAAAAACGGTTGAGCACTGGCCTGGTACTTCACATCAAAGGCCACCGGATCGCGCAGTAGCCAGATGTCCTGGAAGGTGATCTGGGGCACGATCAATAACACCAACAACACCGCCGCAAAATTTTGGCCGATGGCGATCAGCACGGCCACCATGGCCAGCTGGAAGAAATCGATCATCGCCGCACTGATCCAGCTGGCCCGGGTGATGCCGAACACCACCGGCAGAGATTGCAGCCCCAGGGCTCGATCCCCCTCCACGCTCTTGAAATCATTGACCACGGCGATACCCAGTCCCGCCAGGGAATAGGCAAGGGTGAGCAGGGCAGTGGTCCAGGTGAGTTGACCAAACAAAGCCTGGCCAGCCCACCAGGGCAGGGCGATGTAGCTGGCGCCGAGGGCGTAATTGCCCAGCCAGCCGTTCTGCTTGAGCTTGAGCGGCGGGGCCGAATATATGAAGCTCACAAAGGAGCCCCCCAAGGCCAGCAACAACAGCACCGGCGTGTCGTGGCCGGCCCAGAGGTCGAGGCCATAGGCCACCGCCAGGCCCGCCAGCAGCAGCAGCCACACCTGCAGCTTCACCTGCCAGAGAGGAATGGCACCAGAGGGAATCGGCCGATAGGGCTCGTTGATCGCGTCGATGTCGCGGTCGTAGTAGTCGTTGATGGTTTGGGTGTAGCCGGCCAGCAGCGGGCCACTCATCAACATGCAGGCAATCGAGGCGCCCACCTCGGCAGGGCGCCAGTGGAAGTTGCCGGAGGCGGCGGCTCCGCAGAGCACCCCCCAGATCAGCGGGATCCAGGTGACCGGCTTCATCAGCTGCAGCCGGATCTTCCAGATGTTGGTGGTGCCGCTGGCACCCTTCATACCCAGCAATTGCCGGGCGGCACCGCCCGAGCTGGCTTCGCGGTTTGGACTAGGGCTCAAGGGGGCCTCAGGCGAGGGCGATTTCGTCGTCGAAGAACCAGGCGGTTTGATTGCCGCTCAGCTGCACGACTACACCGATTCCCTTGCCATCAACCGTACGAAAACCCTTGACCACACCGGAGGCATCGGCCTTGAGCAGCTCGACCAGCTCGGCGGGAATGCGGTCGCGCACCCGAATGATCCGCACCTTCGAACCGATCTGAACGGCCTCTGAAGTGGCAGCCTGGGACATGGTCGGCGCGACCCGAAAAAGTGGCGCAACCCTAACAGCGCCCATCCTGGGGCCCGCCCCGGCGATGGCCCCGCGCCCCTCAGCCCCTCGCCCCCAGCCGATTGCCATGGTTGCCAAACGAATCATTCCCTGCCTTGACGTGGCCGATGGTCGGGTGGTGAAGGGGGTGAACTTCGTGGGCCTGCGCGATGCCGGTGACCCGGTGGAACTGGCCTGTCTATACAGCGCCTCCGGGGCTGACGAGCTGGTGTTTCTGGACATCGCCGCCAGCCACCAGGGCCGCGCCACCCTGGTGGATCTGGTGCGACGCACCGCCGAGGCGGTGACGATTCCGTTCACGGTGGGCGGCGGCATCAGCAGCGTGGAGGGGATCACCGAGCTGTTGCGGGCCGGCGCCGACAAGATCAGCCTCAACTCCGCCGCCGTGCGCGATCCCCAGTTGGTGAGCCGTGGCGCCGAGCGCTTCGGCTGCCAGTGCATCGTGGTGGCCATCGACGCCCGGCGCCGCCCCAGCCTGGAGATTGATGGAAATGGGCCAGATGGAAAGAGGGCAGAGGCAAAGGCGGCGGGCTGGGATGTCTATGTGAAAGGGGGGCGTGAGAACACCGGCCTGGACGCGGTGGCCTGGGCCCGCCAGGTGGTAGCGCTGGGCGCCGGGGAAATCCTGCTCACCTCAATGGATGGCGATGGCACCCAGGCTGGTTACGACCTGGCCCTGACCCGGGCGGTGGCCGAGGCCGTGGCGGTGCCGGTGATCGCCTCCGGTGGCGCCGGTTGCATCGACCACATCGCCGAGGCCCTGGCGCCGGGGCCCGAGGGCGGCAGCGCCTCGGCGGCCCTGCTGGCCTCCCTGCTGCACGACCGGGTGCTGACCGTGGAGCAGATCAAAACCGACCTGCTGGGGCGGGGCCTAAACCTGCGGCCCCTGGAGATCATGAAGAAATCACAGCCTCTGTAAAGCACCGTTACATTGATCTCAGGATTGGTATCTGGCTGCCGGCAGCGGCGGCCTTTCCTTCTTGTTTCCGCTCTCCACACGGTTGGACCGCTCCGTGTCTGTGCTCTCCGCCCTCTCCTCTCCCCTGGCTACGACCATCGCCCTGGCGATGGTTTCTGCCGTGGTCGCCCTCGTGGCCTGGGCTCTGCAGTTGATGCAGGCAGCCACCGACCGGCGCGAATTTTCGCTGATGCTGGCGGGCTGCATGGTCTGTTCGGCCGCCGTTGGCCTGGCGACGGTGATGGTGATCACCCTCACCGGTCCCGATCGGCTCACCGGTCGGGCGATGCTGGTGCCGCCCAATGCCGGCGTCAGTTTGGATTCCATCGTTTTGCCCTGGGATGGGCAGCTCTAGGCCCGGCGATCCAGCCTCTGTAAAGCAGCTGTTTGAGGCAATCGCCCCCCGTTACGACCTGCTCAACGACCTGCTCAGCCTCGGCTTGCACCGCATCTGGAAGCGGGAGGCGATTCTCTGGTTGAACCCGGAGCCCGGTCAAAGGCTGCTGGATCTCTGTTGTGGCACCGGCGATCTGGCCCTGGTGTTGGCCCAGAAGGTGAGGCCCGGCGGCCATGTTTTGGGTATGGATGTGGCGGCGGCCCCCCTGCGCCTGGCCCTGCAGCGCTCGGCGCGGCAGCCCTGGCTGCCCCTGGGCTGGCAGCGGGGCGATGCCCTGGCCACCGGCCTGGCTGAGGCCAGCTTCGATGGCGCCGTGATCGCCTACGGCCTGCGCAACCTCAGCGATGCCGCCGCCGGCCTGGCGGAGCTGCATCGGCTGTTGCGACCCGGAGCCAGGGCCGCCGTACTCGATTTCAATCGGCCGCCTGCCGCCAGTAAAACCGCATTTTTGCAGCGGCAATACCTGCGCCGGCTGGTGGTGCCCACCGCCCGGCTATTTGGCTTACCCGACCAATACGCCTATCTGGAGCAGAGCCTGTTGCGCTTCCCCAGCGGGCCTGAACAGGAGCGGCTGGCGGCCGCCGCCGGCTTTAGCCACGCCCGCCACCGGCTGCTGGCGGCGGGTCAGATGGGCATCTTGCAGCTGGTGGCCTGAGCGCCCTGCGCCCATCGCCGCCCACAATGGCCTGCAGCACCGGCCGCAGCGGTCGGCTTTCGCGCCAAGGCTCCATGCACTTCCAGGACATCATCCAGACCCTGAACCGTTTTTGGGCTGAGCGGGGCTGTCTGATCCTGCAGCCCTACGACACCGAGAAGGGGGCCGGCACGATGAGCCCCCACACGGTGCTGCGGGCCCTCGGTCCGGAACCCTGGGCGGTGGCCTATCCGGAGCCCTGCCGGCGGCCCACCGATGGCCGCTACGGCGACAACCCCAACCGGGCCCAGCACTATTTTCAATATCAGGTGCTGATCAAGCCCTCCCCCGATGCCATCCAGGAGACCTACCTGGCCTCGCTGGCGGCCCTCGGCATCCGGGCCGCCGATCACGACATTCGCTTCGTGGAGGACAACTGGGAATCCCCCACCCTCGGCGCTTGGGGAGTGGGCTGGGAGGTGTGGCTCGATGGCATGGAGGTGACCCAGTTC
>DGYA01000138.1:25148-28805 GCA_002396505.1 Cyanobacteria bacterium UBA5018
ACCCAGTTCACCTATTTCCAGCAGTGCGGCGGCCTCGATTGCCGGCCGGTTTCGATCGAGATCACCTACGGCCTGGAGCGGTTGGCCATGTATCTCCAAGACGTGGAGAGCATCTGGGATCTGGCCTGGGATGGCCAGCGCACCTATGGCGATATCTGGCTGCCCTTCGAGAAGGGCCAGTGCACCTACAACTTCGAGGCCAGCAATCCAGAGCGCCTGCACCAGCTGTTCGCCATCTATGAGGCGGAAGCAACCGATCTGGTGGCCCGCCGCCTGCCGGCACCGGCCCTCGATTACGTGCTCAAGTGCAGCCACACCTTCAACCTGTTGGAGGCCCGGGGGGTGATTTCGGTGACCGAGCGCACCGCCAGCATCGGCCGCATCAGGGCCTTGGCCCGCCAGGTGGCCGAGGCCTGGCTGGCGGAACGGCAAGCCCTGGGCTTCCCTTTGCTGGCGGAACCCCAACGGGCCGCCTGGGCCGCCGCCCATCCCGAGCTGGCTGCCACAGGGAGATAGGGCACCCGGGCCCAAAACCAGTAGGGGCATAACCAGTGGCGACATAGCCCGCGGCAAGCCATCACCTCAGCCCAAAGCGGTGGCAATCCTGCAAGCAGCTGTTTGGGGGCATGGCGATGCCATCGCGTTGGCGCGAGTTGTTGCTAACCCTGCTGCTCGTGGCTCTGCTGGCGGGCCGGATTCTGCCGGCCGCCCTGGGAACACCCCAACCCGCCGCGGGCGATCCGGTGCGCTGGCTGCAGGAGGCCACGCCGGTGCTGCCCGTGCGCCTGCGGGGCAGCCTGCTCAGTGATCCCACCCCCTATGGCAGCCCAGGAGCAGCTGGCCAGGGCCAGGGTTGTCGGGTGCTGATGGAGCTGCCGGTGGGTCGCACGGAGCTGAATTTCCCGGAATGCCCGCAGCTGCAAGAGCGCTGGCGACTGGAGGTGGAGGGGATGCTGCGCCGGCCGCAGCCGGCCCCCCATCCGCTGCTGGCCGGACCGGCCGAAAGGCTGCAGCGGCAAGGTTGCTGGAGCCAGCTAACGGTGGAACAGTGGCAGCTGCTAGAGCGGCAGCCGGCGCCGATCGCCGCCCTGCGGCGGCGGCTAGCCGGGGCACTGCAGCAGCAGGCCGGCGCTGAACGGGGCAATTTGCTGGCGGCCCTGGTGGTGGGCAGTGCGGCAACCCCCCTTTCAGTGGAGGTGCGCGGTGCCTTCCGCGCCGCTGGCCTCTCCCATGCGCTGGCCGCTTCTGGGTTCCAGTTGAGCGTGCTGCTCGGCGTGCTGCTGCCGCTCACCGCCAAGTTGCTGCCGGCGCTGCGGCTGGGCCTGGGCGGAGGCGTGATCGGCCTGTTTGTACTGCTGGCTGGCCCCCAACCCGCCGTGATGCGGGCGGCGCTGATGGCGGCGGCGGCCCTGGTGCTGTTGGAGCTGGGCCGCCAGGGACACCCCCTGCGGCTGCTGCTGTTGGTTAGTGCCGGCATGCTGTTGATCACTCCCGAGTGGCTGCGGGATGTGGGCTTTCAGCTGTCGGTGGTGGCTACCGGAGCCCTGCTGGTGTCCGCCGGACCGCTGGAACAGTGGTTGCGCCAAAAGCACTGGCCCGGTTGGCTGGCGGTGGCGATATCGGTGCCCCTGGCGGCTTCTATCTGGACGCTGCCGCTGCAGCTGCTGCACTTCGGCGTGGTGCCCCTCTACGCCGTGCCCGCCAATCTGCTCGCCGCCCCGCTGCTGACGCCGCTCACCCTGGGAGCGATGGGCTTAGGGGTGCTGGCGATGGTTTGGCCGGCCAGTTTGGTCTGGTTCTGCCCGCCCCTGGCCGCCCTGGCGGGGCTGCTGCTGGAGCTGGCCCGACTGGTGGCGCGGCTGCCGATGGCCCAATGGCAGCTGGGGCGGCCGATGCCGCTGCTGGTGCTGCTATTGACCCTGGTGGTGGCGGCCTGGGCCATACCAGGGGTAGCCCAGCGCTGGCGCCGCTGGGCTGGGGTGCTGTTGGCCCTGGTGGTGGCCTTGCATGGGGCGGTGCTGCTGGGCGATCAACTGCTGCTGGTGCACCAGGGCGGCGGTGATCAAGGCAGGGATCTGCTGCTGGCGCGCCATCGCGGCAGGGCGGCCCTGGTGTCCACCCGCGCCGATGGTTACAGCTGCCGCCAGGCCCAGCAGCTGGCCACCGGGCTGGGGATCAGGGGCTACGACTGGGCGCTGCTGCTCGATCCGATCGCCTCCGATGCCCCAGATTGCTGGCGGCAGCAGGCGGGCCTGGTGCTGGCCGGCGCCGATGGCAGTCCACCGCTGCTGCCGGGCCAGAGCCTGCAGAGTCCGCAACTCAAAGCCAGGGCCCTCTCCTTCGACAGCCGGGCGGTGCAGCTGGATTTGGGGTCCAAGTCTTGGCTGTTGCTACCCGATACCCAGTCCCTTTGGGCCTGGCGCGATGGAAACTCCCCGCAACGGCCCGATGGCGTCTGGCTGGGCTTTAAACCCCGCCTGCGGGATCGCCGCTGGCTGCAGTGGCGCGATCCGGGGGCGGTGTGGCTCAGTGGCGACCCTGGCCGAACCCTGCCCAGGAGCTGGCGCGCCAGTGGCCGCAGCGGTTTTTTGCAGTCGGCCTAAACCCTGGCACCGCCAGAGCCACTGGAACCACTGGGCCCAGCGGCTGGCCAGTTCTGGGCCAAAACGGAGCGCTGGCGCATGGCTGGCGCCTGGGTTTGCCGCCCGGTCTTTAAAGTGCTGCTGGTCGCGGACCCCCAGGGCGGCGGCGGCGCCACTCCTGGATTGGGTGGCGATCAGTGCTGGAGAGGTGGCTGAGTGGTCGAAAGCGAACGACTCGAAATCGTTTGAAGGGCAACCTTCCGTGGGTTCGAATCCCACCCTCTCCGTTTTCACAGGATCCGAAGGGATCCGCGGAAATCCCAAAACCACTGCAGTACAGACGATCTGCGCTTTTGGGTCGTCCGGGCAGATCCGCTGAGAACCCGCTACAGCCGCTGCGGATGGCGGTATTTTTGACGGTATAGCCAGCCGGGTCCGGGCTTATACCGTCACCTGGCTTGCTGAACCGCCGACATCCCCTCCCGCGCCAGTGTTCCGGCGCTGTCCGTCATGCTCAGTGACAAGGCGATCCAGGCCCTACGGCCCGACCCGGACCGCGCGGGCACCAAGCACCACGACCGTGACGGCCTCTACCTCTGGGTGGCGCGCTCCGGCTCCAAGACCTGGCGCAAGGACTACCGCTGGCAGGGCGCACGGCGCACCTTCACCATCGGCGCCTACCCGGCCATGCGGCTCGCCGATGCCCGCAAGCAGGCCCTGGAGCTGAACACCTGGATCAAAACCGGGATCGATCCACGCACCCAGGCCCCAGGCCAGCAGCGCAAGCAGGTGCAGAACATCCGCCGTCCGTTTGCCCAGATCGCTCAGGCCTGGTTTGAACACCACAGCGCCAGCTGGAGCCCCCGCTATTGCAGAGATATGCGGGAGAAACTTGATCACTTCGTGATCCCGGCTCTGGGTCAACTGGAAATCCCCCACTACCAGCAAAGTTGTCCGCCCTGTCTGACCGATCCACCAGGGGGCCCAACCATGACTGATGCAATCGCCTTACGACCCCGAGCTGTGGGCTGAGATCCGCCAACGGATGAGCCCACCATAGACGAAGTCGGCCGGA
>DGYA01000137.1:0-4774 GCA_002396505.1 Cyanobacteria bacterium UBA5018
AGATCGAGATCGGTTGCAGCAGAGCCGGTTTGGGGAACAGAGAAGGAGCAAGCCCGCTCAGTGAACCGAATGCTGAAAGCTCAGGCTACGGCCCTTGTGACACACTTTGAATCAGCCCTGGGGCTTGGGGAGCTCGCTCCAGGGCTGTTTCGCCCACGTTTATCAGCCTTCTCGCCGCTCTGCTATCAATTCGTCCACGAGTTTTCGCTCGGCAGGAACCTGAGAGAAGCGTTGCTTCAGCCTTTGCTTGATCTGCTCCGGCTTCTCCAGCACCAGCCGGCCCAGCTCCTGCCGAGCCACCAAAGCATCGCCCTCCTTAAACCCCAGCTGTCGCCGCAGCGCCGCCGGAATCACTAGCCGCCCCTGCCTGCCCAGGCTCACCTCCAAGGATTGGGACAAGTCGTTCATCGAACCCTGCCGTGCCACATCCACAGCTAGCTCAGCCGGGCGATGGCTAAAGCTGATTAGCAGTCGCAGCAGAGACATTGCCTGAGCCGATCTCCTTCCGCGGCCAGCTGCCCGCCCTCGCCAACAAGACCTACTTCAACTACGGCGGCCAGGGGCCCCTGCCGGAGGCCTCCCTGGAGGCGATCGTGGCCGCCTGGCGTCAAATTCAGCAGCTGGGCCCGTTCACCGGTGATGTGTGGCCCTATCTGGAGCGCATCAGTGCCGAATTACGCCAGCGGCTGGGCCGCTGGTGTGGCGTGGCCCCCCAGCGGCTGGCCTTCACCGAGAACGTAACCAGCGGCTGCGTGCTGCCCCTCTGGGGTCTGCCCTGGCGGGCGGGCGATCAACTGTTGATCGGCGACTGCGAACATCCGGGCGTGGTGGCCGCCTGCCGGGAGCTGGCCCGCCGCGAGGGGCTGGAGCTGAGCGAACTGGCGGTGGGGGATCTGCGCGGCTGCGAAACCACCGCCGCCACGGCCGTGCTGGAGCGGCTGGAGGCGGCGTTGACGCCCCGCACAAAACTTGTGGTGCTCTCCCACCTGCTCTGGAACACCGGCCAGGTGATGCCGATCGCGGCGGTGGCCGAAGCGCTGCGACAGCACTGCAGCCAGGCCTGGCTGTTGGTGGATGGGGCCCAGAGCCTGGGCAGCCTGCCGCTGGCGGAAGCGGGCAGCGCCAATGCCGCCGCCGCCGCCGACATCTACGCCTGCACGGGCCACAAGTGGTGCTGCGGCCCGGAGGGGTTGGGGGTGGTGGTGGTGTCGGAGCGGCTGCTGGCAGAAGCCCAGCCCACCTTGATTGGTTGGCGCAGCCTCAGCCAGGAGAGCAGCGGCAACAGCGGCTTCCACGGCGATGCGCGCCGCTTTGAGGTGGCCACCTCCTGCCTGCCCCTGGCCGCCGGCTTGAACCGCTCGCTGCAACTACTGGAGGCGGAGGGTTCGGCCCAGGCGCGGCTGGAGCGGATCCGCCAGCTCAGTGGCCAGCTGTGGCAGGGGTTGCAACTGATTCCCGGCGCCAAGACGCTGCTGGAGGTGATGCCACCGGCGGGGCTGGTGAGCTTCACCCTGGAGGCCCCCCAGCAACGGCGGAGAAGCAATTCCAATTTGGGCGGCCAGGAGCTCGAAGAGGTGCCGACGCCCGAGATGCTGCTGGGGCCTGAGGCGATCGTGACGGCCTTGGGCCGCCAGGGGATTTGGCTGCGCAGCCTGGCGGATCCCCATTGCCTGCGGGCCTGCACCCACATCTGCACCGAGGAAGCGGAAATCGAGCGATTGCTGGAAGCCCTGGCCCAGATCGGCTGAAACGGCTAGAGGGGCCAGCAACAACAGCCACAAGCTGTCTATGGCCAGGCCCAAGGGCTGCACCGGTCCCAAGGGCTAAACCAGGCTGCGCAACCACTCTTGGATTTGCATGCAACCAGAATGGATCCATACTGGTTGCACGACCGCTGGATCATTGATCACTGGCTGCCATGGCCAAAACACTCACCCTCAAAAACTTGCCGGACGCGCTCCATGCCCGGCTGGCCGCAGCGGCCAAGCGCCACCGGCGCAGCCTCAACAACGAGGCCATCGTCTGTCTGGAGGCCGGTCTCGGTTCTGCTTCGCCGTCTGTTGAGCAGCAGCTGGCTGAGATCAGGGCCCTGCGCGAGAGCCTCGGCCCCCACAGCTTTGACCCCGCCGAGATCGACGCCGCCAAGCGTGAGGGTCGGCCTTGATCGTTGTCGACACCAACGTGCTGGCCTATCTGCTGCTCCCAGGACCCAAGACCTCGCTGGCCGAGGCTCTGTTGCTCGATCATCCCCAGTGGGCGGCCCCGCCGCTCTGGCGCAGCGAGTGGCGCAACGTGCTCGCCACCTACCTCCGCCGGGATCTGCTGAATCTGCCTGCTGCGCTCTCTTTGATGCAGCAAGCCGAGGCCATCCTCTCGGCCCATGAGGCACCCGTGTCGTCGGAGCAGGTGCTGGCACTGGCCAGCAGCAGCCGCTGCAGCGCCTACGACTGTGAGTTCGTGGCAGCTGCGCAGCAGTTGGGTGTTCCCCTGGTCACAGAAGACCAGATGGTCCTTTCGGCCTTCCCAGATGAGGCGCGGCCCCTGCATCAACCCAGCTCCTGAGGCTCTGCCCCCTGGCGCCCAAGGCGCTGTTGGGAGCCAGAGGCGTTGCTGCTGGCTCCCGATGTGCTGCTGGAGGCCCTGGCCCAGATCGGCTGAAACGGCAAAAGGGGAGCCCACCCAACTGGGCAGGCTCCCCCTGGAGCTGGCCGCTGCTGAGCCGGGAGTAGACGCTCAGTCGGCTGCCTGTCAGGCGACGGCCTGTCAGTCGGCGGCCTGTTCCCAGACGTTGCGGTACACCCAGCCGGCCAGCAGGGCGCCGGCGATCGGGGCCAGCCAGAACAGCCACAGCTGACCGACGGCTTCGCCGCCCGCCCAGAGGGCCACGCCGGTGCTGCGGGCGGGGTTTACCGAGGTGTTGGTGACCGGGATGCTGATCATGTGGATCAGGGTGAGGGTGAGACCGATGGCCAGGCCGGCGAAACCGGCGGAGGCCAACTTATCGGTGGCGCCAATGATCACCAGCAGGAAGAAGAAGGTGAGCACAAATTCCACGATCAGGGCCGCCCAGAAGCCGTAGCCACCGGGGGAATGGGCGCCAAAACCGTTGGTGGCCAGCGGATTGCTGCCGCTCATCACCAGGCTCAGGGCGGGGCCACCGGCCAGCACCAGCTTGATGAAACCGCCGGCGAGCACGGCGCCGATTACCTGGGCGGAGATGTAGGGGAGCAGTTCAGAGCCCTTGAAGCGGCCACTGGCCCAGAGCCCAAAGCTCACTGCTGGGTTGAGATGGCAGCCGGAGATGTGACCAATGGCATAGGCCATGGTCACCACGGTGAGACCAAAGGCGAAGGAAACGCCGAGGAAACCCAAGCCAAAGGGGTTGCCAGGGGCGACGTCTGCACCGAGCAGATAGGGGAAATTGGCGGCGATGGCGGCGCTACCGCAGCCGCCAAGCACTAGCCAGAAGGTGCCAAAAAGTTCGGCCAGGAACTTTTTGGAAATTGGAACAGACTGGGCCATCGGTAAGAAAAAACTAGCAATAGTGGGCGGCTGCAGAGTATCGAAAAACCCTGGCCGCGCCAGCCGATCTTCACGAACTGCCAAGTTTGGCCCGCAGGGCCGTTTCGGCATGCTCACGATCATCGAAATGAATTTTTGTTGTGCCCAATATTTGATAATCTTCGTGGCCCTTTCCGGCGATGATCACCAGATCGTTAGCCGCCGCGCCGGCGATGGCCGCAGCAATGGCTATGGCTCGATCGGCCTCCACCTGCAGCGGGCTGCCGGCGGGGATGCCGGCCACCACGTCTTGGAGGATTTGGGTGGGGTCTTCTGTGCGGGGGTTATCGGAGGTGACCCACACCTGATCGGCCAGCCGGGCGGCGATCTCCCCCATCAGGGGCCGCTTGCCGCGGTCGCGGTCGCCGCCGCAGCCAAACACGCAGATCAACCGACCATCACAAAAGGGCCTGGCGGCCCCCAGGGCGTTTTCCAGGCCATCGGGGGTGTGGGCGTAGTCGACGATCACGCCGGGTAACTGGGCGGCGCTGGCGGCATCCAGCCCGGCGATGGCCACCCGCTGCATGCGGCCCGGCACCCCCTGAAAACTGGCCAGCCCCTGGAGCAATAGGGGCAATGGCAGCTCCAGCAGCGCCAGCACCCCCACCGCCTGGAGCAGGTTCATCGCATTGAAGCGACCCACCAGGGGGGAGCGGAAGGCACCGCTGCCAACGGGGCTGATCAAGGTGCCTTCGATGCCGCTGGGCCCAAAGCGCAGATCGGTGAGCCGCAGTTCGGCCGGGCCGTTGTTGAGGGAAGCGCGCCAGAGGCGGCAGCTGGGGCTCTGGCGCTCCAGCCGCTGGGCCAGCTGGGCTCCCCAGGGATCATCCACATTGACCACAGCGCCGCCCAGGGCTTGATCGGGGGCGAACAGCAGGGCCTTGGCTTCGAAATAGGCCTCCATGGAGGCGTGGTAGTCGAGGTGATCCTGGCTGAGGTTTGTGAATACCGCCGCCGCGAAGCTGCAGCCGGCCACCCTTTGTTGATCGAGGGCGTGGGAGCTCACCTCCATGGCGGCCACCTGGGTGCCGGCGGCCAGGGCCGCGGCTAACTGGGCCTGCAGCTGATCGGCAAAAGCGGTTGTGTGTTCGGCGGTGTGGCTATGGCCGGGCCAACGATTCACCAGGGTGCCGAAGAGGGCCGCCGGCCGGCCGGCCGCGGCGGCCAGGTGTTCGATCAAGCTGGTGGTGGTGGTTTTGCCGTTGGTGCCGGT
>DGYA01000137.1:4947-5103 GCA_002396505.1 Cyanobacteria bacterium UBA5018
GTTTTGCCGTTGGTGCCGGTAACACCGATCAAGCGCATCCCCTGGCTGGGTTGCCGCCAGAAGGCCGCCGCCAGGCGCCCGGCCCAGGCGGCCAGCGGATCGGCCACCACCAGCACCGGATCTTCTGCGGCGGGGGGGCGCTGGGCGGCGGCGGCG
>DGYA01000067.1:0-549 GCA_002396505.1 Cyanobacteria bacterium UBA5018
GGACAAATAGTTTTTCGTTGAGTGAGCCTAATTGATTGTGCTCACAAGTGAGCAATCTGGGAAGGCTCTGGAAAGTCACAATTTTCGTGATCTTGCCACTGCCTAGAACCCCTAGGGAGATAGAGGTGCGTTGGCTGTGGCTAAGATTTTCCCAAAGCTTCCTTAGGAATAGCTAATTCATAGCATCGGAAGTTGTAAGAGTTTTTTCGCTGGCTTTTTCGTCATCTCCGAGGAAGGGGGAAAATCGCTCCTTTTCGGGAATAGTGGCAAACTCACTGACGATTGCCCGCAGTTCTTCGCCATCGAGGCTTTCTTTTTCGATCAGCAGTTCCACCAACCGATCCATGCAGGCGCGGTGCTGGCGCACCAGCTCCACCGTTGAGGCGTAGCAGCTGAGCACAATGTGGCGCACGGCTTCATCAACCCGGGCGGCGGTGGCATCAGAGCCATCGCTGCGGGTCATCAGATCGCGGCCAAGAAAAACTTCTTGGCTGCCGGCGTCAAGGGACAACTGCCCCAACTCACTCATGCCAAAGCGGGTGACCATCT
>DGYA01000067.1:865-10233 GCA_002396505.1 Cyanobacteria bacterium UBA5018
CCTCATCGGGGGAGAACCAGGTGAGCCCCTGGGCCTGGCCGCGGGGAATGAGGGTTACCTTCTGCACTGGATCGTGGGCTTTAATCAGCGTGCCCACCAGGGCATGGCCCACTTCGTGATAGGCGATCAGGCGCTTGCTGCGACCGTCGGTGAGCGGTTTGCCCTCCATGCCAGCAATTACCCGATCGACGGCATCGTCTATTTCACTCAAGGAGGTGGCTTCCTTGCGACGGCGAGCTGTGAGGATTGCCGCCTCATTGAGCAGGTTGGCTAGATCGGCGCCGGAGAAGCCAGGGGTGCGGCGAGCGATGGACTCAAGGCTGACATCGTCGGCCAGCTTTTTGTTGCGGGAATGAACCTTGAGTACGGCCAGTCGACCCTTGATGTCCGGCACATCAACCATCACCTGGCGATCGAAACGACCCGGGCGCATCAGGGCCGAATCGAGTACATCGGCCCGGTTGGTGGCGGCAATGATGATCACGCCACTATTGCCCTCAAAGCCATCCATCTCGGTGAGCAGTTGGTTGAGGGTCTGCTCCCGCTCGTCGTTGCCGCCGCCGATTCCGGCGCCGCGCTGGCGGCCCACGGCATCGATTTCATCGATGAAAATCAGACATGGGCTGTTTTCCTTGGCGCGTTTAAACAGGTCGCGCACCCTGCTGGCGCCAACGCCCACGAACATTTCAACGAACTCCGAACCCGATAGGGAGAAGAAAGGCACGCCCGCCTCTCCAGCTATCGCCTTGGCCAACAGGGTTTTGCCGGTGCCAGGGGGGCCAACCAGCAGCACGCCCTTGGGAATTTTGGCGCCAACGGAGGTGAACCTTTCAGGCGTTTTCAAAAAGGTGACCACCTCTTGAAGATCTTGCTTGGCTTCTTCCACGCCCGCCACGTCGTCAAACATGACGCCGGTTTGGGCCTCCATCGCAAAACGCGCCTTGGTTTTGCCGAATTGCATCGCCTGACCCGGACCGCCAGGCATGCCGCTGGAGCGACGGGCCAAAAAGATCAGCGAGCCGATCAGCAGTAGGGGAAACAGCAAGTTGCCAAGCAGCCCAAACAGGGGCGGCGTGGGCTTGGGGGGGTGGATGTCGAAGCTGATCCCCTGATCCTTGAGCTTGTTCACCAGCTCGGGGGCCACCCCGGGCAGATCCACCCGCAGCCGCTGAACCCGGTTATCCAGTTCGGGATCCACTGCCTCAATAACGGCACTGCGACCGCCATCAAAGATGTCCACTGCCGTGACCCTTCCGGCTTCGATGTAGTCGAGGAAGCGGCCGTAGCTCATTTTGGCCACGGCGGTGTTGCGCGGAGCCACGCTGGCGTTGCCAGGCGGGCGACGGGCCACCACGCCATTGCTGAGCAACTGCCAGCCAAGGAACGCAGCCACAGCCAGTGGCAGCAGCCAGAGAGCGATCAGACGCCAGCGCTGGTTCATGGGCTGCAAGCCTGCTGTTGGGAATTCTTAACCAATGTAACGGTGCTTCAGCCTGATGCAGGGCAGGCCGCCTGCGGAGCTGCCTTTAAAGGCTGGTTTCAGCCAAAGCCTCAGCAGAATCGCGGGCGCATGAGCCCATCAACCTGCCGTGGCCCAGGGGGTGAATGGTTCGTCCTCCGCCAATTCGAGCCTGGCGCCAGCCTGGGGGGAGAGGAGTTCCAGCGGCACGGGGCTATTGCAGGCTTCGAGCAGCAGCTCCTGGCTGGTCAGTCGCTCCAGCAGCTCAGCCCCTCCCAGCCCATGGGTCCAAATCTCCAGTTCACTATCGGGAGGGCATTCAAAGGTGAGCAGCTCGAAGGGGAACACCACCCGCTCGAGATAGAAGCCATCCACCCCGGCACAGCGGATGATCACCATCTGATCGGAGCTGTTGCGGTAGCCGCACGCCAGATTCATCGACTCCCTGTGCCACACTGATTCCCATCAAGCCACCGCCAGAGTCCAGGGCTTGGTGGCCGTTGAAACGATTCTGACAACTTTCCGGCTTTCTTCGGATTTGGGCGCGGTGATGGCCCCCTAAACGCTGCGTAGGGCCACGATTGGATCGAGGTTGGCGGCCCGCCTTGCCGGCACCACGCCGAAGAACAGGCCGATCGAGCCCGATAAACCCACGGTAACCAGTACGGCACCCGCAGAGATGCTGGCCGGCAGGGGGGTCAGCAGCGCCACCAGGCTCACGGCGCCTATGCCCATCGCCGTGCCGATGGCACCGCCAAGGCTGGCAAGCACCAGAGATTCCACCAGAAACTGCAGCAGCACATCGCCGCTGCGGGCGCCAAGGGCCTTGCGCAGGCCGATTTCAGAGGTGCGTTCACTCACCGATACGAGCATGATGTTCATGATGCCGATGCCGCCCACCAGCAGGGAAATCGAGCCGATCGCGGCCAACATCAAGGTGAGGCCTGACGTGATCGAGCTCACGATCGTCAGCGCGTCCTTCTGGGAGCGCACCGCAAAATCGTCCTCCCGCAAGATGCGATGGCGTTGACGCAGCAGGTTGGTGATCTGGAAGGCGGCCGCATTGGTGCTGTCCTCATCGCGGGCCTCCACGCTGATGAAGTTCAAGCTGACGCCGTAGTTGGGATTGCGGCCGCTCAGTTGGCTCACCATCGCGCTGAGGGGGATGAAGGCTGCCTCATCCTGGTTTTGGCCAAAAACAGCCCCCTTCGGCCGCAGCACCCCGATCACTTCAAAGGGGAGGTTGCGAATGCGCAGCACCCGGCCTAGAGCCGATCGACCAGGAAAGATCTTGGCGGCCAGATCGGGGCCAATCACGGTGAGATTGCGGGCCGAATCGAGGTCGGCTTGGCTGAAGAAGCGCCCCCGGCCCAGATCAAACTGGCGCACGGTGAGGAATTCCGGCGTCACGCCAGACACGCTTACGGAAACATTGTTGCCGCCCGCCTGCACCACCTCGCTGAGGGTGATCTGGGGAGCCACAAGCTTGACGCTGGGCACCTGGCTGGCAATCGCCTTGGCGTCCTCAAGCACCAGGGTTTTGGGGAAGTCGATCCCCTGGCGGCGGGTGTCGTTATTGCCGGGCACCACGAACAAGACGTTGGCACCCAGGCTGCTGAGCTGACTTTCGGCCAGGTTTTGGGCACCTTTGCCCACCCCCACCAGGGTGATCACCGAGGCATTGCCGATGATGATGCCCAGCATGGTGAGCAGGCTGCGCAGCCGGTTGGCTCTCAAAGTGGAGAGGGCCATGGCCACGGTTTCCCCTAGGGCCAGCTTGGGTTCCCGCAGGGGCAAACCGGGCTCCCGCAGGGGCAAACCAGCCTCCCGCAGGGGCAAACGGTCTTCCGCTGGGGGCAAAGTGGCTTCGTCAGGGGGCAGGTTGGGGGCCATCGACTTAGCTGCTTTGGCGGTGCCCCCCAAGGCTGGCAGCTAACTAGGCCTCGCTGCTGACCAGGGCCACCTTGAGCAGATCGGTGGAACCGCTGACGCCGGCAGTGCTGCCGGCGGTTTGAACCACCAGGTCCCCATCCACCACCAGGCCCTGTTGGCGGGCTAACTGCATCGCTTCGAGGAAGGTGCTGGAGGAGGAGTTCATCTCAGCTACCAACAAGGGATGCACACCCCAGACCAACTGCAGTTGGCGGGCCACCTTTTCGTCGCTGGTGATCGCTAAAATGGGCGTGCTAGGGCGAAATTTGCTCACATTGCGAGCCGTGGCTCCGCTGTCGGTGAGGGGCAAGATGGCGGCCGCATTCAGCTGTCGCGCCACCGTGCTCACCGCATGACAAATCGCATTGGGGATTGTGGTGGCCATGTGGCTATCCAGAATGCGGAGCGGGTAGTCGCGTTCAATCCGGCGAGCCACCGTGTCCATGGTGGCCACTGCTTCCACTGGGAAGTCCCCCACGGCGCTCTCATTCGAGAGCATCACCGCGTCGGTGCCATCGAGAATCGCGTTGGCCACATCACTCACCTCGGCGCGGGTGGGCCTAGGGCAGCTCACCATCGAATCGAGCATTTGGGTGGCGGTGATCACCGGGATCCCGAGGCTGTTGCACTTGCGGATCAGTTCCTTTTGCAGCAGCGGCACCTCCTCGGCGGGCATCTCCACCCCCAGGTCGCCGCGGGCGACCATCACCCCATCGCAGAGATGCAGGATGTCGTCGATTTGATCGATGGCTTCAAATTTTTCAATTTTTGCCACCACCGGCGTGGCATGGCCATGGCCGGCGATCAGCTCCTTGATCTCCAGCATGTCGGAGGGGTTGCGCACAAAGCTGAGCGCCACCCAGTCCACCCCCTGCTCCAGCCCGAAGGCCAAATCGGTGCGGTCCTTGTCGGTGAGAGCCCGGATCGAGAGCTGCACATCGGGGAAGTTCACCCCCTTGTTGTTGGAGAGCACCCCGCCCACGGTGACGCTGCAGAGGAGGTTTTGCTCGACTTGATCAACCCGCTCTACAACCATCTCCACCCGGCCGTCATCCAGCAGAATGCGACTGCCAGTCAGCACCTCGTCGGTGAGCTTGTCGTAGGTGACTGTGGCGATTTCCTTCGTGCAGGGCACCTGGCGGGAGGTGAGGGTGAAGGGATCCCCCTTGGCCAAGGTGATCGGGCCAGCGGCAAAGCGGCCGAGACGAATCTTGGGGCCCTGCAGGTCTTGCAGGATGCCCACGTGCACGCCTAGGGAGGCGGCCACCTGGCGAATCGTGGCGATGCGGGCTGCATGTTCGCTGTGGTCGCCATGGGAAAAATTCAGCCGGAAGGTGGTGGCACCGGCCTCGATCAGCTGGCGCAGCCGCTCCGGGGATTCGGTGGCAGGGCCGATGGTGGCCACGATCTTGGTGCGACGCATGAGATCGGGCTTGGGCATGGGGATGCCATTGGTAGCTCGGAAACTACCATCGCCCCTCTTTGGCGCTGTTCCTGTTGGACTTTCATAACTATCAGCTAAGGGCGCGGGACACTGCCCTATACCCAGCCGTGGGCAGCAATCCGATCTATCCCACCCTCGGCCTTTGCGGCGAGGCGGGCGAGGTGGCCGACAAGGTGAAGAAGGTGATCCGCGACCGGGGCGGCAGCTTTGATGTCGAGGTGATCGAAGCTTTGAAGCTGGAACTGGGTGACGTGCTCTGGTATCTGGCCCAACTGGCCAGCGAGCTGGGGCTCGAGCTCGATGCCATTGCCACGGCCAACCTGGACAAGCTGGCCAGCCGCGCCGCCCGTAACGTGATTTCTGGCGATGGCGACCAACGGTGAAGCGTCTCTTCTGGGGTCTGATCTGGTCTGCAGTGATATCGGCCGTGCTGCTAGCGGTTCCCCAGGCCAGCTGGGCCGCTGAGCTGAGCGTCAGCGGGGTGAGCCTGGAACCCTGCCCCCCGGCGGATGTGGCTAGCCAGCTGGAGCTGAGCCGGCCCACGGGAGCCAGTTGCTACGCCCTGCGCGGCCAGGTGAGCAACCCGGGCCGTAAGCCAGTGGTGGACACCGATGTGTTTGCCCTGATCCTCGATGCCAGCGGCGAACCGGTGTTGCAGAACCGCAGCCGGGTGGGTTCGATCGGCGACATACCTCCTGGTAGCTCAGATTTCGCCTTGAGGGTGTCGGTGCCGGCGGGCACCCCCGGACCGCTCAGTTTCCGCCAGGTGAAGGCAAGGGGGTTCAACGCCCCGGTGCGCAGCCGCGCCGGGGCTGGCGATGATCTGCTGCCCCTGGAGCAGGAGCTGGCTGGTTGAATTGCCTGGCTGTGGCAAGCGGGGTATTCCGACCCGTTAGCCAAGCTAATCACTAGCCCAGGTAACAGCTAGCCCACGTAGCCCCCTGCCACCTCCAGCAGGGTCTGCAGTAGCTGCAGGGTTAAAAAGGCCAGGATGGCCGAGAGATCCAGGCCGCCCAGGGGCGGGATCAGGCCGCGGAAGGCATTCAGGTAGGGATCGGTGATCGAACTCACCGTGGTCAGGATCGGGTTGCTCCAGTCGAGGTTGGGGAACCAGCTCAACAGCACCCGCACCAGCAGCACCAGGGTGTAGATGCTGATGGTTTGGCCCAAGACTTGCAGCAGGAAACCGAGGCTTTCCATGGGAGATGGCGCAGCGATGCGCAGGGGGCGAGAGGCCCGACTCTATGCAGCCTGTTCCTAGCCGCCGGCTGGCCCGGGGGCCACTGGATCCCTGCCTGGATCCAGTGGTGCTTCCGCCGCCTTTGGCCTCTGGCGCCTGGCGCCTGGCTGGCCCGACTGCTGGCCAGGCTGCTGTTTCGACTGCTGTTCTGTGGAGTTGATGGCGAAGGTGCGATGGAACTTGTCAGTGAGGCTTAGCCAGTAGGAGCGACCTTCGCTCTGGCGCTTGCGCTCGATGAAGTTCTGGGCCACCAACTCCTTGATGTGGTCATAGGCGCCGGAGCCGCGTAGATCCACCAACTCCGACTGCAAGATGCGCTTTTTCAGGGCGATCGTGGCCAGGGTGCGCAGAGCCGCGGTGGAGAGATCCAGCGGCAACAGGTTTTGTACCAAGTCCCCGAGGCTTTCCCGCAGCTGCAGCCCATAGCTGCGCCCCTCCTGGCGAATCTCCAGGGCCGTGTCGCGGTGGGCGTAGTCGGCCATCAAGGTGAGTAGACCGAGTTCCGCCTCCTCGCGATTCACCCCGGCGATCTCGGCGATTTCAGCCAGGGACAGGGGCTTGCCCTTGAGATAGAGAATCGCCTCGATCCGGGCCGGTAAAGACAGCGGTACAGCCGCGATCAAGGCGGCTGCCTGCGACCTTTGTACGGCGGCGCTGGATTCCTGCGAACTCGATCCCTGCGAACTCGATGCCGGCACACTACAAATTGGCGCACTGGATCCCGGCGCGCCAGAAATCGGCGAGCTGTTGATTGGCGAACTGGAAAGGGAGAAATCGGAACTTCGGCTCACTTTTCCACGGGGCCAGCCGGGCCTTGGTGGCCTGCGGCGGCCAGATCGGGAAGGCTGGTAACGCTGGGCCCGAGAAACAGGCTATAGGCGGGGTTGTCACTCTCGTTTTGGTACCTGTAGCCAAGCCCATCAAGGAATAGTTGCCATTGTTGGCGGTCGCTGTCGGGTACTTGCACCCCCACCACGATGCGACCGACGTCGGCGCCGTGATTGCGGTAGTGAAAAATGCTGATATTCCAATCAGCCTGGAGGGCGTTTACGAAGGCCATCAGCGCCCCCGGCTTCTCGGGAAACTCAAAGCGGTAGAGCAGTTCCCTGGCCTGCCCAGCCGCTGGTGCGTCAGTCGCCGAGCCCGGTCGAGCTTCAGCACCGGCCTGGCTGCTCAGACGGCCACCCACCATGTGGCGCAGGTGCAGCTTGGCCAGCTCGTTGTGGCTCAGATCCAGGCAAGGAAAGCCCGCTGCCTGTAATTCGGCCATCAGCTGTGCTGTGTCAGCGGTGCCGCGAATTTGTACGCCAACAAATATATGGGCCTGGCATGAATCGGCCATGCGATAGCTGAACTCAGTGAGGCTGCGTCTCCCCAGCGTCTGGCAGAAACGCCTGAGGCTGCCGGGCCGCTCCGGGATTTGCACCACCAGCATCGCCTCCCTTTCTTCGCCTAACTCAGCCCGCTCCGCCACGAAGCGCAACCGGTCGAAGTTCATGTTGGCGCCACAGGTGACCGCCACCAGTTGCAGCTGGCGCAGCCCCCGGGCGGCCACGTCAACCTTCATGCCAGCTACCGCTAGGGCACCGGCTGGCTCCAGGATCGAGCGGGTGTCTTCGAAAACATCCTTGATCGCGGCGCATATTTCATCGGTGGTAACAGTGACCATGCGATCCACCACCTGGCGGGCGATCGCAAAGCTGTGCTCGCCCACCTGGCGCACGGCCACGCCATCGGCGAACAGCCCCACCTGCTCCAGCCGCACCCGCCTGCCTGCCGCCAGCGAGCGGGTCATCGCATCGGCATCCACGGGCTCAACGCCGACGATCTGCACCTGGGGCCAGAGCGCTTTGACATAGGCCCCGATGCCGGCAATCAGGCCACCACCGCCCACGGCCACGTAGATCACATCCGGCGGCTGCGAACACTGGCGCAGGATTTCCAGGGCGATGGTGCCCTGGCCAGCGATCACGTCCGGGTCGTCGAAGGGGTGGATGAAGCTGAGGCCCCGTTCAGCTGCGAGTCGCCAGGCCTCGCTGCAGGCGGCGTCGTAGTTGTCGCCGTGCAGCACCACCTCGGCGCCGCGATTCAGCACCGCCTTCACCTTCACCTCGGGAGTGGTGACCGGCATCACGATCACGGCCCGGCAGCCCAGGGTCTGGGCACCGAGGGCTACTCCCTGGGCGTGATTGCCGGCGCTGGCGGCAATCACGCCCCGCGCCAACTCCTCGGCGCTGAGGCCCGCCATCTTGTTGTAAGCGCCCCGCAGCTTGAAACTGAACACCGGTTGCAGGTCCTCTCGTTTCAGCAGCACCCTGTTAGCGAGGCGGGCCGAGAGGGCCGGGGCCCTATCCAGGGGTGACTCGATGGCCACGTCATAGACGCGGGCCCGCAGGATCCGTTGCAGGTAGTCGGTGGTGGTTAGCGAGCCTGGGGGGGTTGGGGCGCCAGGCCCGCTCTGCTGGCCAACGCTGGCGGGCTTTGGCTCGATTTGCCCAGGGGGGTAACTGGCAGGCGAGTCGGCAAAGACAACCGACTGCGGCGTGTCAACAGCGGATTCGCCGCTCGCGGCGCTGGCGTCAGGGGGGGGGCTGGGAAGCTCGGCCATGGATCTAGTTTTGCCCACTGTCAGGGCTGAGCTGGGATTGCGGCAGCGCCAAGCAGCTGCCGAGCCGGGTCCGGCCTGGCAAGTGGCTGTGAGAGAAAGGTGTCAGGACCACTCCACCGCTCCGGGGCGCCTCCTACATTGATCACCACTGTTTGGTGGGTGCATGCATCTCAGCGAGCTGAGTCATCCCAATCAGCTGCACGGGCTCAGCACCGCTGAACTGGAGGAGATCGCTCGCCAGATCCGCGAGCGTCACCTTGAGGTGGTGAGCACCAGCGGCGGTCACCTGGGACCAGGACTGGGGGTGGTGGAACTCACCCTGGCCCTGTACCAGACCCTGGACTTGGATCGGGACAAGGTGGTCTGGGATGTGGGCCACCAGGCATATCCCCACAAATTGATCACCGGTCGATACAACAGTTTTCATACCCTGCGCCAGAAAGACGGGGTGGCCGGCTACCTGAAGCGCTCCGAGAGCCGCTTTGATCATTTTGGCGCCGGCCACGCCTCCACCTCGATCTCGGCGGCCCTGGGCATGGCCCTGGCCCGCGACCGGTTCAAAGACAACTACAAGTGTGTGGCGGTGATCGGCGACGGTGCCCTCACCGGAGGCATGGCCCTGGAGGCGATCAACCACGCCGGCCACCTGCCCAAAACCAGGCTGCTGGTGGTGCTCAACGACAAC
>DGYA01000067.1:10426-26213 GCA_002396505.1 Cyanobacteria bacterium UBA5018
ACGACATGTCGATCAGCCCACCGGTGGGAGCTCTCTCCACCCACCTCAACCGCATGCGGTTGAGCAAGCCGATCCAATTCCTCCAGGACAACGCCGAGGAGGCGATCAAGAACCTGCCCTTCCTGCACGGTGAGCTGCCCAGCGAGCTCAAAACCCTCAAAGAGAGCATGAAGCGCCTTGCGGTGCCAAAGCTGGGGGCCGTGTTCGAGGAGCTGGGCTTCACCTACATGGGGCCGATTGACGGCCATGACATCGCCGGCATGGTGAGGGTGTTCCAGCAGGCCCACGCCCATGAGGGCCCGGTGCTGGTGCACGTGGCCACCACCAAGGGCAAGGGCTATGCCTACGCGGAGGCGGATCAGGTGGGCTACCACGCCCAAAATGCCTTTGATCTGGCCACCGGCAAGGCCTATCCCTCCAGCAAGCCCAAGCCCCCCAGCTATTCCAAGGTATTTGGCCAAACCCTGGTCAAGCTCTGCGAGCAGGATCAATCCGTGGTGGGCATTACCGCCGCCATGGCTACAGGTACGGGTCTGGATCTGCTGGAGAAGGCGCTGCCCGCCCAGTATTTCGATGTCGGTATCGCCGAGCAGCACGCGGTGACCATGGCGGCTGGCATGGCCTGCCAAGGTATCAAGCCGGTGGTTGCTATCTACAGCACCTTCCTGCAGCGCGCCTACGACCAGGTGATTCACGATGTGGGCATTCAGAATCTGCCCGTCACCTTCGTGTTGGATCGAGCCGGCATCGTCGGCGCCGATGGTCCAACCCACCAGGGCCAGTACGACATCAGCTACCTGCGCGCCGTGCCCAATTTCACGGTGATGGCCCCTAAGGATGAGGGGGAATTACAGCGCATGCTGGTTACCTCCATCCACCACAGCGGCCCCTGCGCCATCCGCATTCCTCGCGGTGAAGGCGAGGGTGTGCCCCTGGCGGAAGAGGGCTTTGAAACCCTGGAGATTGGCAGGGGTGAGCTGCTCACCGATGGCGATGATCTGTTGATCGTGGCCTATGGCTCGATGGTTTATCCGGCCCTGGCCACCGCCGGGCTGCTGCAGGAGCGGGGGGTGCGGGCCGCGGTGATCAACGCCCGTTTCCTGCGGCCCCTCGATGAGGCCCTGATCCGTCCGCTGGCCCAGCGCATCGGTCGCGTGGTGACCATGGAGGAGGGAGCCCTGCCCGCCGGATTCGGCGCCGCCGTGGTCGAGTGCCTCAGCGATCACGGCCTGCTGGTGCCCGTGCTGCGCTTGGGGATCCCCGATCAGCTGGTGGACCATGCCAGCCCCAAACAGAGCAAGGAGGCCCTGGGCCTCACCCCAGCCCAGATGGCCGAACGCATCCTTGAGCGTTTTGGTGCCAGCCTGATCCTTGAGTCTCGTCAGGCCCTAGCGGTTTGACGCCTCGCCCCTGACCGTCATCAACGCCTCTTCATATTTCCTGCCAAGCCAGGCCCAGGTGGCGCCGGGTTCCCCCGAGCGCCTGAATTTTGAACTGCCCCTGGATAGCCAAATTCCCCTGGCTGGGCAGGTGCCCCTGGATTGCCAGGTACTGGTGGTGGGAGCCGGACCATCCGGCTCTCGCTTAGCGGCGGCATTGGCTAGGGCGGGACTAGACGTGGTGCTGATCGATCGCTTGAGTGATCTGCGCAGCGCCGCCTTCAGCAGTGCGGCCCTGCCCATGGCGGCGGTTAGGCGGTTTGGGCTACCGGAGCGGGTTGTGGCCAGCCTTTGGAGTGGTTGGCAGCTGGTGGGACCCGACGATCGCCAAAGGCATTGGCAGGCGGATCAGCACCAGGGGGCGGTGCTGGATTTCGGCGCCCTGCGCCAGTGGTTGGCGGGTGAGGCCAGCTGCGCCGGGGTGCGCCTGCTACTCGGTTGGCGTGCCCAGGGCTGCCACAGCGACGGCCCCAGCAGTCTGCAAACCATGCTGCTGGGGCCTGGCGGCCAGAGGCGCTGCCTGACCAGTGGTTGGGTAGTGGATGCCAGCGGCGAAAGCCGCAGCTTGTTGGGCAAACCGCCAGGGAATTCGCTGGTAAGCGGTGTGGGGGTGGAATGGCTTTTGCAGGTGAGCGATGCGCAATGGCACAGCTGGAGCGACCGGTTGAGTTTCTTTCTCGGTTCGAGCTGGGTGCAACAGGGCTACGGCTGGATTTTTCCGATGGCGCCGGGCCAACTGAAATTGGGGGTGTGCCGGCTGCTGGATCCAGGCCGTCGCCAACCAGCTCTCGCTGCGGAGCTACAGCAGTTACTGGCCAGGACGGAGCTCAGCGGTGCTGAGGTGCTGGATCGCCATGGCGGTCGCATTAGCAGCACGATTAATCGGGAAGAGCCCCATAGTCGTGGCCGCTTGCTGGGCCTGGGCGATGCTGTCAGTACCGCCAACCTGTTGGGGGGGGAGGGGATTCGCCACGCCCTCTCGGCGGCTGAGCTGCTGGCGCCGCTGTTGGTCGAGGCGGTGCGTCTAGAGGCAGCTGGCCAAGGACGAAGGGCGGCAAGGTTGTTGCGGCGCTACCCGATCCAGCTACGGCGAGCCCTGGGCTGGCGCTGGAACTTGAGCGGTCGGCTGGCCCGTCGCACCTGGTTGTCGCTGGCCGATCAGCGCTCGGATCGGCGACTGCAGCTGCTACTGAAGGGATTGGAGCAATGCAGGGCGGAAGATCTTTCGGCCTTGCTATTTGACTACCGATTTGAGCGCTATGGATTTAAAGCACTGCCCTATCTATTGGGTTGGCGCTAATCAAGTGTCACAAAAAAACCAGCGCTAGAATCCTAGCGCTGGAGAATATTCCCTGAATCAGCTGGTAGTCGCCCAGTGGCGGCAGTTCAGAGCACGCCGCGGGAAGCCAGGCCCTGAATGGCGCCAATGCCCAGGATGTGACCCAGGCTGGTGGTGGCCAGCAGCGAAGCGTGGCTGAGGCCGCCGAACAGGGTGGCGTTGGGCAGAGGCGCGCCCACATTGGGGTGCTTGATGGTGGCCTTGCCGATGGCAATGGCGATCACGTTGGCGACGATCATCACCAGGGCCACCTTCGGCGACCAGGAGATGGTGGCGGGAGCAATGGCCAGGAAGGGAGCGATCATTGAGCAAAAACCGACACCCCATCCTCAGCCCCACAGGCACTGGTAGCGCCCTGCTTAAAACTTGTTGATTCGCCTGGGCTGCTCGACTGGAGCCTGATTTCCAGATGCGGCATTGGTCAAGGGGGCTGCACGCCGCTGGGCTGGTATCGCCTGGCCTGGGCTGACCCTGGTTTCGCCCCGCGCGGCGGCGTCCAGCAGCTGTTGTTGCAGCTCCGCTACCACGCCTTCTCGCTTCAGTTCGCTGATGGCTTGATCGATCTGGTTGGCCCGATTTTCTGCCAAGGCTGGCGAGAAAACAAATCCCTGGGAGGCGGGCTGCTGATTGCGCAGCACCAGTTCCAGCTTCTGATTGCCGCGCAAAGCCTGCAAGTAAAGCATTTGTAGGTCGTCGGCGACCACGGCATCCACCTGGCCGGTGTTTAGCAGAGGGCCAGCATCCAGCACCGACCGGATTGGCACCAGCAGGATCGGCTTGGCTGAGTTAATTCGGCGCAGGGTGGCCTCGGCGCTGCTGCCGGGCCGCACCGCCACCCTCAGCCCGGCCAGCTCAGCCAGGCTGCGCAGCTGGGGCAGTCCTTTGGCCTGGGGTTGACTGACCACGTTGAGGGTGATGTAGCTCACCAACAGCGAGGCCGAAACGATTCGAATTACATAGCTCCCGATCACCAGAACTTGACCGCGACTGGTGCGGACGATGGTGTTGGTGCCAGGGCCGGTTGCCAGGATCTGGAATAGGCGCAGGAAATGGCGCCTTTGACCATCTTGCTTAGCTTCACTGCTCTTGGCATGGCCTTCGATCTGCCAGATCAATGCCGCCACCAGGGCGATGCCTGATAGATAGCCCGCCAGCAGCCTCAGCAGGTCTGGGGCCAGCAGTGACTGCAGCATCGCTCGCCCCAGCTCCAGCCGACTACGGCGCATCAGCACCGCCAGGCCCCCCTCCTGAAAGGGCAGGCTAAAGCGATAGAGGGCCACCCTTTCGGGGTTGAGGCTGAGGCAACCCACCCCCAGATCGATGCGATTGGCTGCGGCGTCCCTGAGCAGGGCGGCGGCGGAGGGCGAAGATTGCAGTTTGTAGGCGATTTCTTTGCGGCGGGCCACCCTTGCCCAGAGCTCCACGGCCAGGCCCTGCCAATCGCCGTTGCTGTTGGCGCTGCAGGGGGCGGCGCCAGCCAGCACCCCCACCCGCAGCACCCGCTGGGACTGGCCAGTTTCGCCAGCCACATTGCCGCCAGCTGGGCCAGCGGCCGCGGCCGCCACCCCAACACCAGCCAGGCAAACCAAGGCCAGCCATAGCGATGGCAAGGCGATCACCAACCGGGACCTTGGGCTCAGGTTGAGCAGTGCAATTAGAGGGCCTCTGAGCAGCTCCTTAGGCTTGGCCCCTGGGTGATCAGGAAAAATTGCCATGTTGGCGGCGGCAGAGACAGGGCTGAGCGCTAATGCTTTTTGGGGCAGCTCGAAAAATCGTATATCTCACTGATCTCATGATGCGAGAGGCATTTCTAGAACTTGGGTGAGCCTGACTCACCGCAGTCGAATGGATAAATTTTAGTGACGTTCCTCAGCCCGACAGCCCAATAGTCTAATAATCAAAGAGTCTGGCGGTAAATAAATAGACTTGCCGGTGAAAGATGGAATCTAAAGATGAGCCCTTGATTTGTAAAATAGACTCAGCGAGAATTCGTCTGGCGAATGGCGTTGGTAAAGCCGATCACCACCAGTAAATTAGCCAGGGTGAGGAACACCTCGGCGCCACCGTGAAGCAGATCCACGTCGGCCAGTTGGTGGCCGTAGTAGTTGATTGCCACTAGCGCGGCCAGGATCGTGACGGCCACGAACAGCAATGTGAGTTGAAACCCCCTCAGGGCCAGCTTCGGAAAGGCTTTAATTTTGCTGGCCCACCAGAGGAAGAACAGATATGGAAATAGGGATAAACCAAAAAATGGGGCGGGATTGATCTCCCCCAGTCGCTGTAAAAAACCGGGCTCAGCCATTGTGGGACCGCTGCTGTCTCAGCAGATTGAAGCTGGCCATGGCCAGGGTGCAGTTGCCGATCGCCGTCAGGCCGGCTTGGAGCACCACCAAGCCCTTGAGCTCGTCAGGATTGTCAAACAGGTGCCAGGTGCAGGCGGCCATGGCACTGACCAGGGCAGGCAGCATCGCCAAGGCTAGCCAGCGCCAGCCGGATTCAGCCCGGGCCGCACCGAACCGCTGCACGCTGACCATGGCCAGCATCCACTCCAAAACGGAGGCTATGTGGATCCACCAGGTGGTCAGGGAGAGGGCATGCATGGTCATAGTGTCGGACATCGCCGCCCTGGCCGGGGGGTTAGGGGCGGCAGTTGGTCAGCCGCTACTCATCAGGTCCTGCACATCAGGCGCTCTCGCCTGCCCCAGCTTCGCCGATGGGGCTGGTTAGGGTAGGTAAATGGCGATCGTGTCGGCCCGCGGCCTGAGCAAGAGCTACTGGGTGGCCGATAAGCAGCCCGGTTTTGCCGGCACCATGCGCCACTTCCTGCGCCGCCGCAGCAAGGAGTTGGCGGCGGTGCGCCAGGTGAGTTTTTCAATCGAGCCCGGTGAAGTGGTCGGGTTTCTGGGGCCCAATGGGGCCGGCAAGACCACCACTCTCAAAATGCTCACCGGTTTGATCCATCCCACGGCCGGCAGCCTGCAGGTGGCGGGCCACCTGCCCAGTCGTCGTCAGCGGGCCTTTCTCGAATCGATCACCCTGGTGATGGGCCAAAAGCAGCAGCTGATTTGGGATCTGCCACCCCTCGATTCACTGCGGGTGAATGCGGCCATCTACGGCATCGATGATTACGAGGCCCGGCGGCGCATCGCTGAACTGGCCGAAATGCTGGAACTGGAGGATGAGCTCACTCGCCCGGTGCGCAAGCTCTCCCTGGGTCAGAGGATGAAGGCGGAATTGCTGGCGGCACTGCTGCATCGCCCCCAGCTGTTATTTCTCGATGAACCCACCTTGGGGCTGGATGTGAATGCCCAAGCGCGGGTGCGCGCTTTCCTGGCCGATTACAACCGTCGCACCGGCGCCACCGTGCTGCTTACCAGTCACTACATGGCTGATATCACGGCCCTATGTGACCGGGTACTGCTAATCCACGAAGGCCGGTTGTTTTATGACGGCAGGCTGGAGCTGCTCAGCGAGCGCCTGGCCCCCTGGCGCCAGGTGCGGGTGGAGCTAGCCAGCCCCCAACCGGCGGCGGCCTTTGCCAATTTTGGCGAAATTGAAAGCCTGGAGGGGTCGGAGTTGCGGCTGCTAATCCCCCGCCAGCAGCTCACCGCCAGCGTCAGCCGCCTGCTGGCCGAGCATCAGGTGGTGGATCTCGAAGTGAGTGATCCGCCGATTGAAGAGTTGATCGGCAGGCTTTTCCGGCAGGGTTCGCTGGAGGAACCGGGCCCATGAACTACCGCTACTGGTTACGGCTAGCCACCAGGCTGTGGAGCAGCGAGTACGCCCATATGTTGGAGTATCGAGCCGAAGTGATCCTCTGGGCCCTATCGGGCGTACTGCCATTAATCATGCTCGGGGTGTGGAGCGCCGCCACCGATGGCCAGGGGGCAGGTCTGGAGATGAACCAGCCGCAGTTGGCCCGTTATTTTCTGAGTGCTTTTGTGGTGCGTCAATTCACGGTGGTCTGGGTGGTGTGGCAGTTTGAACAAGATTGCCTCGATGGACGCCTCTCTCCCTATCTGCTACAACCGCTGCATCCCCTATGGCGCTACCTGGCCAGTCATCTGGCCGAACAGGCCACTAGGCTGCCATTTGTAATACTTCTTGTATCGGTATTTTTTGGCTTCCAACCCCAGGCTTTCCTGATGCCCCAGCCGGGCCGGTTGTTGCTGGCCGTATTGGCGATTGGCTTGGGTTTTGCGATTCATTTTCTGCTGCAAAGCCTGGTGGCCAGCCTCTGCTTTTGGACGGAGCGGGCTTCCGCCCTGGAGCGCTTGCTGTCGATCCCGCTATTGTTTGTCTCGGGATTGGTGGCACCCCTGGATGCTTTCCCGCCAGGGGCTCGTCAACTTGCCCTGCATACCCCCTTTCCCTGGATCATTGGTTTTCCGGCCCAGTTATTGAGCGGAGCTGAAGTAGATATCGGGGCTGGATTTGCGGCCGTGGCGGTTTGGATTGCCCTGCTACTGCCCCTGTTGCTGCTCACTTGGCGCTTAGGGGTGCGCCGCTATTCCGCCATGGGGGCCTAGCGGCGCACCGATGAAAATTGCTAGTGGTTTTTTCAGGTTTCTGCTGATTCTGCGTAGATTCTGGGGAACGGCCCTTGCTAGCCAGTTGGAATATCAGCTGAATATGCTGATCGAGCTGCTGGCAATGCTGGCAAACTTAGCTGGTAGTTTATTTTTGCTTAGTCTCTTCTACAGGCAGGGAATCAGCCTTGGGGGCTGGAGCTGGTCTGCGGCCCAAGTGGTGCTGGCGGCCTACACCTTGCTTAATGGCCTTACCGCCACCTTGCTGCAGCCAAATCTCAGCCGCATCGTGACCCATGTGCAGCAGGGGAGCTTGGATTTTGTCTTGCTCAAGCCCATCGATAGCCAGTTCTGGCTGTCATTGCGCACTATTAGTCCAGCTGGTTTTCCTGAAATCGCCACTGGCTTGGTTTGGATGTTCTATGCCGCCCACCAGGCCGGTGCGCCCCTCAGAGTTGCCGCGATCGCCATTACCTTGCTGTTGCTGGCCAGCGGCGCTTTAATTCTCTATTCGCTGTGGTTTGTGCTGGCGACCACCACAATCTGGTTTGTAAAAACCTGGAATGCCACCGAGGTGTTGCGGGCCGCCCTGGTGGCAGGCCGCTATCCCATCAATGCCTATCCCCCAGCCCTGCGCACCCTGTTCACTCTGGTGCTACCTGTGGCCTTTTTAACCACTGTGCCCGCCGAGGCCCTGCTGGGCCGGCTGGACTGGCCCTGGGCCCTGGCCAGCCTGGGGGCGGCCAGTGGCTGTCTGGCATTAAGCCGCTGCTTTTGGCTCTATGCAATCCGCTTTTACACCTCCGCATCCAGCTGAGCGCCCCACTGAAATTGATGTCTTGTTAATTGGCTCAGCGGTATTTACGGTTGCTCTGCTGCTGTTGATCAGGGCCTGCCGCTCTGCCCTTGCGCTTCTCGAAAGACCGCCCTGCAGAACGGGCCACAGCGGCAACAGTTCAGCTAACTCAACAGCCTACGCAGACGATAAGATGCTATGCGCCTTACTAAAGCCGTTCTATGGTCCTAACGCTGCCACCCAGGGGCAGCGTTAGGCGTCAGAGGCCATGACCATGCTTCTCCGAATTCACCACGCAGCAATCATCTGTTCGGACTACGAAGTGTCGAAGCAATTCTATGTAGAAGTGCTTGGCCTGAAGGTGATTGCTGAGAACTACCGGCAAAGTCGTCAGTCCTTCAAGCTTGACCTGGCACTTCCGGGCGGAGGGCAGATCGAATTGTTCTCCTTTCCCAATGCACCTCTTAGGCCGTCCTATCCAGAAGCTCGAGGCCTGCGTCACCTGGCATTCGAGGTTGAAAACGTAGCCACAGCTAAAGCACAGCTGGAACAACGAGGAGTACGGGTCGAAGATATACGAATAGACGAATACACAAATATGCGGTTTGTCTTTTTCGCAGACCCGGATGGTCTTCCTCTCGAACTCTACGAAGCAGGCGCCGCAACTGACGACTAACTTGCAAGGAAAGATCGTGTAAAGCCACGATTTATCCGGTGGTCGGTCTGGCCTTTTCTCGCTAGTGACCGGTTACTTGCGGTAGATATTTTGATCCGAATCTCGACTTCTCTTCTGAATCTTGGCTGAATCATGCGGTTTCCCGGAGTTTTTGTAATGCAGCTGTTAATTTATTGCAACCGTTTCTAATTTATTGCAACCTTTTCGCTTGTGGCTTCGGTGCATCGCCTATGGCTTCAACTTATTGAGGCTATCCGCTGATGCGGCTGAAATCTGCCAGCACGGCGGCTTGGTTGCGAAGTAGGGCTAGGAGGTTGAGGCGATTGCGGCGAATCTCCAGGTTGTCGGCCATCACCATCACGCTGTGGTCGCCATCGAAGAAGGCCGCCAGGGTGGGGGCACTACTGGCCAGCCGCTCAGTTAGCAGTTGATAGCGATCGCTGGAACTGCCCTTGGCAATTGGTTCCAGCTGTTGCAATACTTCTAACATCGCCTGTTCGCTGGGTTGCTCGAACAGTTCGGGCTGCACCAGTTGGCTGGGGCTGATCTGATCCAGCCCTAAATCGCCCTTCTCCGCTAGCCGGGCAGCCCGGGTTACCACTGCCTGCACCGTCGCCAGCTCACCGTTGGCCCGCAGCTGCGCCAGCAGCTCAGCCCGCTGGCGGGCATCGGCTGGATCCCGGAGCACTCGCTCCAGGGCGACGGTTTCACCGGCCACGGCCTGCACCAGATCGGCATCGAGGCCCTGCTCTTCCAGCAGCGAGAGCAGTCGCTGGCGTAAAAATTCGCCCAGTTCCCTGGCCAGGGATGCAGCATCCACTTGCAGTTCGGGCAGCAGCGAGGCCCAGTGGCTGGTGGCCCGCAGCAGCAGGCTGTCCAGGTTGAGTGTCCAGCCGCGATCCCACAAAATCTGCAGTAGGCCATTGCCGGCGCGGCGCAGGGCGTAGGGGTCGGAGGAGCCGCTGGGCCGCTCCCCCTTCGCATAAATGCTTAGTAGCAACTCCAGCCGCTCCGCCAGGGCCACCAGGGCGCCGGCAGGGGAGCCTGGCAGGGCGTCGCCGGCCCCCTTGGGCAGGTAGTGCTCCAGCACAGCCAGGGCCACCTGGCGCCCCTCCCCCTCCGCCAGCAGGTACTTGCCGCCGATCACCCCCTGCAGTTCGGGGAATTCGCCCACCATCTGGCTCACCAGATCGTGCTTGCAGAGGTGGGCGGCGCGGCGGGCCTGGTCGGCGGTGGCGGTGTCTATGCCCATGGCGGAGTCACTGCCTTTGGCGGAACTGGTGCCCATGGCGGAGTCGGTGCCCAGCTGCTCCAGCAGTGCATCGGTGCACCACTCCATGCGCTCGACGCGATTGAGCAGCGAACCCAATCCCTCGGCGAAGCTGACCCGGGCCAGCTGGTCGCGGCGGTCGATGCTCGGCACCGCCCGGTCGGCATTGATGAAGAATTGCGCATCCGCCAGGCGGGCCTTCAGCACTCTTTCGTTGCCGCGGCGCACGGTGTCAGTGGCGGCCGCCAGGCCATTGCCGATGCAGAGGAAGCGGGGCAGCAGCGAGCCGCGGGCAGCGAGGGCCAGGGGATCCTGCAGGGCATCGGCCCGGTAGAGGGGCACGTAGCGCTGGTGGCTGCGCATCACGGTGCTAAGCACCTCGGCGGGCAGATCCAGATAGGCATCTGCCACGGCCCCCTCGATCAACAGGGGCGCCTCCACCAGGTCGGTGAGTTCGTCAAACAGCTGCTCGGGCAGATCGGGCCGGGCCCCCAGGGCGGCGGCGGCACTCTCCACCTGTTGGCGAATCAGCTGGGCCCGCTGGCTGCGATTTACCTGCACCCCCGCGGCGGCGAGGCAGTCGGCATAGGCCTCGGCATGGGGAATCTCTACGGTTTGCGACTGGAGCCGATGGCCGCGGCTGTAGCGGTCAGCCCGCAGCGGCGGATCGCAGCCCTGCAGTTCCACGGCCAGCAGCTCCGCATCCAGCAGGGCCACCAGCCAGCGCACCGGCCTGGAGAAGCGGCTCTCCCCCTCCCCCCAGCGCATGAATCGGCGCCCCTGCAGTGCCCCAATCCAGCTGGGAATCAACTCGGCCAGCACGCTGGCGGTAGGGCGCCCCGGCTCCTGCACCGTGGCGAACACGAAGGGCCCCTTGGCTGTCTCGCGCACCTCCAGGGCTTCCGGGGCGATGCCGCAACGGCTGGAAAAGCCAATGGCAGCCTGGGTGGGAACGCCATCCTTGAAGGCCTGGCCGGCGGGGGGGCCCTTGCGCTCCTCCACCAAGTCTGATTGGGCTAAGGCCAAGCCGGCCACGCTGATCGCCAGCCGGCGCGGTGTGCTGGTAACCGCGATCGCCCCGTATTGCAGCCGGGCGGCCAGCAGATCGCGGCCCACCAGAGTTTCCAGCTGGGGCAGGGCCAGCCGGGCGAAGTCGGCGGGCAGCTCCTCGGTTCCGATCTCGAGCAGGAACGTGCTCACACAGCCAGGGCGGGGTAAGGCGACTGTATTGAAGGCCGTTCGCTAGCTTCAGCTCCCATTCGCTAGCTTCAGCAATTGTGCAGTCAACGCCACAGCAATGGCTGAAGCAAGCATGACCGAAGCCAGCATGGCCGCAGCAGGAGCGCCTGATGCCGCAATCGCCGTCAACGGCATGCCCAGTACTACCGCTGCCTCCAGTGGCAAGGGCTATGGCGGCAGCGGCGCGGCAGGCGCCGTAGGCGGCGCTACCCCGAGCAAGCTGGAACAGCTCAAGGCCGATAGCGGCCACCTGTTGGAGCCCCTGCTCGGCGAACTGGCCAACGAGCGGCCCAACTTCAGCGAAAACGCCGTTCAAATCCTCAAGTTCCACGGCAGCTACCAGCAGGACGACCGCGACAATCGCCAGAAGGGCCAAGAAAAGGACTGGCAGATGATGCTGCGGCTGCGCAGCCCCGGCGGCTGCATCCCCGCCCAGCTGTATCTGGCCATCGATGAACTTGCCGATCGGCTCGGCAATGGCACCCTGCGGGCCACCACTCGCCAGGCCTTCCAGATGCACGGCGTGCGCAAGGAAAACCTCAAGGAGGTGATCGGCACGATCGTCCGCCATCTGGGTTCCACCCTGGCGGCTTGCGGCGACATCAACCGCAATGTGATGGCCCCTGCCGCCCCCTATGTGAAGGGCGGCTACCCGGCGGCCCGCGCCCTGGCTGAGTCGGTCGCCGATCTGCTTTCGCCCAAGGCGGCGGAGGGCTCCTACCTGGATATCTGGGTGGATGGCGACCTCAGCTACAGAATCAAACCAAAGGCCCAGGTGGCCGCCGTTAAGGCTCGCCAGAGCGAGGGGCCGGTGTTCAGTGGCGATGGGGCTGAACCGCTCTATGGCTCCACCTACCTGCCGCGCAAGTTCAAGGTGGCGGTAACGGTGCCTGGGGACAACTCGGTGGACCTGCTCACCCAGGACATCGGCCTGGTGCTGTTCAGTGATCCCTCAGGTAGACCCCAGGGCTGCAATGTCTATGTGGGTGGCGGCATGGGCCGTACCCACAACAAAGAAGAAACCTTTGCCCGCACCGCCGATCCCCTCGGCTATGTGGCCTATGGCCAGGTGCTCGATCTGGTGCAGGCGATTGTGGCCCTGCAACGGGATCACGGCGATCGCCAGCAGCGCCGCCATGCCCGGATGAAGTATCTAATTCACGACCGCGGTATCGCCTGGTTTGAGCAGGAGCTAAAGCGCTATTTCCAGCACCCGATCAAGAGCTTGCGCAAGGAGCCAAAGGCCCAATTGAATGACTATCTGGGCTGGCATCGCCAGGCCCCGGGTAAGTGGTTTGTGGGCATACCTCTGCTCTGCGGTCGCCTGGCTGGCCCCACCAAGGCAGGCCTGCGTCGCCTGGTGGATACCTACAAATTGGAGGTGCGCATCACCCCAAATCAAGATCTGCTGCTCTGCAATATCGGCACAGGCCAGCGCACCACCCTGGTGAACGCGCTGGCCGCCATCGGCTTTGAGGCCCCTGAGGCCCCGCCGCTGCTGGCCCGCCATGCCATCGCCTGCCCGGCCCTGCCCCTCTGCGGCCTGGCGGTTACAGAAGCCGAACGCATTTTGCCAGAGGTGCTCGATCGGCTCGATGGTCTGTTGCGGCGCATCGGCATTGAGAAATCGCTGTTGGTGCGCATGACCGGCTGTCCCAATGGCTGCGCCAGGCCCTATATGGCCGAACTGGGCCTAGTCGGCAGTGGCTCGGATCAATACCAGCTGTGGCTCGGCGGTACACCCAACCTAACTCGCCTGGCTGAGCCTTATCTCGAACGCATGCCCTTGGCGGCGCTTGAATCAACCCTGGAGCCCCTGTTACGGGCCTGGCATAGTGACGGAGGTCGGCGTAGTTTTGGTGATTTTGTGGTCAATAGTGGCCGTGACGTTGTATCTACCTGGTTGACGGCAGCTGAAGCTTGATCGATCAGCTCGGGCTGGCAACGATTGCTGGCCATGACAGATAGCGAGTAATCTCCCCATTGGCTGGTCATGGGAAATCGCCAAGCCGACTACTTTGAAATACTCGATCAATCGCAACCAGGTTTTACCAGTGGACTGGGCCGTGCTTTGCCAGGGGTTCACAGCCCCAGTTCGCTGAGGCCTGGATGATCGGCAGGCCGCGGACCCTGGGGCCAGAGAAATTTGCGTTCCTGCTCGGTAATCGGCACGTCGTTGATGCTGGCTTCTCGACGACGCATCAAGCCATGCTCGTCGAATTCCCAATTTTCATTGCCATAGGCCCGATACCAATTATTAGCTTCATCGTGCCATTCATATTGAAAGCGCACAGCAATGCGGTTATCATGCCAAGCCCACAGCTCTTTAATTAGTTTGTAACCGTTTTCTTTTGCCCACTTGCGCTGAAGAAATGCCACTATTTCCTGGCGGCCTCGGATAAACTCTGAGCGGTTACGCCAGTAACTATCTTCACTGTAGGCCAATGAGACCCGTTCAGGGTCTTTGAAATTCCAGGCGTCTTCGGCCATGCGTACTTTTTGGATCGCCGTTTCCCTGGTAAATGGCGGCAGGGGAGGCTTTTCAGTCATGATTAACTATCTTTATGTAAATTTATACAGGATCCACTCGTCTGCTTGCGTAGCGACCGCTACCAAATTTTTTGGCGACGTCCCATGCCTGCTTAGTTTGTGTCAAGTCTCGCCGCTCGCTTTGCTGGCGAGAATTTGGGAACCCGTGATTTTGGCAACCCTGCCAGAGGCAAAAGCTGGGCCTCTGACCAGCTGGCAACTGCGAACCGGTTCAGCGCAGCGATCTGCTGGAGGCCAGCGGCACCCTGCCAAGGCTGAAAGTATTCGCTCTCCTTTGCCTGCCTCTGGTGGCCAGTGGCGCCTGCCTATTGTTGAGGCCTGCTCGGTTTGCGGTTGAGAGGCTGTCTGCCTGCCTGCCCACCAATCTCCTGCCCAGAAAGCCCGCCAAGCCCGTACTCAGCATGTCTCCCGATTCATTGCCCGCCAGGGCCAAAATTGCCGACCAAAGCCAAGCTGTTGGCTTGGCTACTGCGGTAAAATCTGTAGCAGATTCCCTCCCAGATCCCGTGAACTCCGTCGTGATGGATTCTGCCCCGAGTGGCCTGCCGGTGACAATTTTAACCGGATTTCTGGGGGCAGGTAAAACCACTTTGCTCAATCACATTCTTACCAATCAGCAGGGGGTGAAGACCGCCGTTCTGGTGAATGAGTTTGGCGAGATTGGCATTGACAACGACCTGGTGGTCGCCACCGGCGAAGACATGGTGGAGCTCAGCAATGGTTGTATTTGCTGCTCTATCAATGGCGAGTTGCTAGAGGCCGTATATCGTATTTTGGATCGCCCAGAGCCGGTGGATTACCTAGTGGTGGAAACCACGGGCTTGGCTGACCCACTGCCTGTGGCCATGACCTTTTTGGGTAGTGACCTGCGCGATCTCACCCGACTGGATTCGATCATCACCCTGGTAGACGCAGAGAATTTTAGCGACGACTTGCTCGACGGAGAGGTGGCTCGCGCCCAGATTGTCTATAGTGATATGATTCTACTTAATAAGTGCGATCTGGTGGAGGAGCCTAGAATTGAAGCCTTGGAGCGGCAGTTGCGCACAATTAAAACCGACGCCCGTATCCTCCGCTCGGTTAAGGGCGAAGTGCCGCTGCCTTTGATCCTCAGTGTTGGCCTGTTTGAAAGCGATAAGGTGGTTGCCAAACAAGACCACGACAGTTGTGACCATGACCATGGCCACTGCTTACACGATCAAGCCTTACATGATCAAGGCTTGCATGATCAGGACTTGCATGATCAAGAACAGAAACATCTACATGATCAGCACCACCACCATCATGAGGATGGTCATAATCACCACAATTCTGCTGAAAAAGCAGCTGAATACCATACCCATAGTGGCACTGCTGGCCCGGATCACGCCTCCGGCCCTCCGCCCATCAATGGCAGCAGCCAAGCTGATGACCACTCCCACGGCCATAACCCATCTCACGCTCACGGCCATGACCACTCCCATGACCATGCTCATGACCATGCCCATGATCACTCTCATGGCCATTCCCATGACCCGTCCCACGGTCATGCCCACTCCCATGATCATCAAGATAGCGACCATTTAGCGATTGAAGGATTTACTTCTCTGTCATTTCAAAGTGATGGACCTTTCTCTTTACGTAAATTTCAAAATTTTCTCGATCGGCAATTGCCGGCTGAAGTTTTTCGCGCTAAGGGAATACTTTGGTTTAAGGAAAGCGAGAGACGCCATATCTTTCACTTGGCAGGCAAGCGCTTTTCTATCGACGATTCCGATTGGCCTGCTGAGCGTAAGAATCAAATTGTGTTGATAGGCAAGAATTTAGACCATGCCAAGCTGCGCCAATGTTTACAAGCATGTGTTGCCAAAAATGCCGGCAAAGGCTTCGGTTGACTACGATTAGCCGTGAACAACTCTGGAATTTTTCCACTAATCTTCTGACCAATTTATTGACTGATTTCCTGATCG
>DGYA01000067.1:26418-27277 GCA_002396505.1 Cyanobacteria bacterium UBA5018
CAAATTCCTGGCTAATTTGCCGGCCAATTTCGGCCGCCTTTAAAATGCCATGGCTCATTGATCTTATTCAGTTTGATCTTGTTGGCACCTGTAAATATTTCAAATCTCACCGCTCTTGTGAGCTGAGAAGAATTCCGTGACTGGGTGGTCGACGACTCGCAGGAGCCAAACGGACAATTTTTCGATGTGTCTTTAGGGCACCTAGAAAAAACCAAGGTCCATCGATGCCGCGCCGCTAGAAACGTTGCAGCAACTTGTCTGCCTCGGACTACGCTGGAGCTGAAAGAGCATTTTTCTTGGTGCCATTTCGATAATTGTAATTGCTGAATTTGGATTATAGCTTTTGACTTACACCTTACGTCTTACACCTTACACCTTATGCCTTGTATTTTATGCCTTTTGGCTTTTGGCCCCTAGGCTTCGCTGCTCTTGGGCAATCGTCTTTGCATTTCTGGAAAGGAAGGGGCCCCGGGGGGCGGAGCCTGTAGGTAAGCCAGGCCAGCGGAGATGGCCAGCAATAGGGTTAGCCATAGCCACCAGATCCCGCCGCCCCCAGAGCGGCGGCGAGCATTTCCGCCCCTAGGGGTGCGAGATCGAGAATTAGCTCCCGAGCGAGCTTTACCTTTGCCAACCTTGCCGCCCCCGCTGCCAAGGGGACGCCCACAGCCGCCGCAAACCAATCTGCCGGCAAGGCTGCGATCGGACTTCACCGACCAACTACCGCAATGGGGACAGGCCATGGCTGCAAGGCTAGCCGGCAACCAACAGGCCACCGGTAAAGCCGAAATCATCGCCCATCCAGCTCACATGCGCAGGGCGTCCAGCACCGAGCGATCCTCCAGGGTGCTGGTGTCGCCGC
>DGYA01000067.1:27499-50828 GCA_002396505.1 Cyanobacteria bacterium UBA5018
GCAGCATCCGCCGCATGATCTTGCCACTGCGGGTTTTAGGCAGGGCATCGGTGAATTGAATTTGATCCGGCCTGGCAATTGGGCCAATTTCGGCGCCCACGTGCTGCTTTAGTTCCGCCATCAGGGCCTCATTCCCTATTCGGCCGGTCTCCAGGGTGACAAAGGCCACGATCGCCTCGCCCTTGAGGGCATCCGGCCTGCCCACCACGGCTGCCTCCGCCACAGCGTCATGGCTCACCAGGGCACTCTCAATTTCCATGGTGCCCAGGCGATGGCCGGCCACGTTGATCACGTCGTCTACCCGACCCATCACCCAGAAGTAGCCATCCGCATCGCGGCGGGCACCATCGCCCGCGAAATAGATGTAACTGCCATCAGCTGGCCGGATGTGTTCCCAGTAACTGCTGCGGAACCGCTCTGGATCGCCGTGCACGTTGCGCAACATTCCCGGCCAGGGGCGCCGGATCGCCAGATAACCGCCGGCGTCCACCCCTTGGGACACCCCTTCCAGGTCAACAATGTCAGCGGCGATTCCCGGCAGGGGCAAGGTGGCCGAACCTGGCTTGGTGGGGGTAGCCCCCGGCAGGGGACTAATCATCACTCCACCAGTTTCGGTCTGCCACCAGGTATCGACAATTGGACAGCGCCCATGACCAATCACATCGCGGTACCACATCCAGGCCTCTGGATTGATCGGTTCCCCCACGCTGCCAAGTATGCGCAAACTGCCCATGTCGTAGCGGTCAGGCACCTCGCGACCGTTTTTCATGAAAGCCCTTATCGCTGTGGGTGCGGTGTAAAAGATCGTCACCCCGTGCTTTTGGATCAGCTCCCAAAAGGCACCTGGATTGCTTGGTCTAGGTGCGCCTTCATACATCACCGTGGTCGCCCCGTTGGAGAGGGGGCCATAAACGATATAGCTATGGCCAGTGATCCAGCCGACATCAGCTGTACACCAGTGAATATCGTTTTCTTGGATGTCAAAAATCCACTGGAAGGTGATGTGGGCCCATAGGTTGTAGCCGGCGGTAGTATGTACCACCCCCTTGGGCTTACCGGTGCTGCCGGAGGTGTAGAGCACGAATAGACGGTCTTCGCTGGCCATCTGTTCCGCTGGGCATTCACTGCTCTGGTTATCCACCAGTTCATGCCACCAGTGGTCGCGGCCCTCCACCATCGGGCAATCCTGGCCGGTGCGTTTCACCACCAGCACCTGCTCCAGGCTGGTGACGCTGCCGCCGGCGAGGGCGGCATCCACCGCTGGTTTAAGGCTCACCGCCTTGTCTTTGCGGTAGCCCCCATCGGCGGTGATTACCGCCTTGGCTTGGCAGTCGATCAGGCGATCACGCAGTGCATCTGCGGAAAAGCCACCAAAGACCACCGAATGGGGGGCGCCGATGCGTGCACAGGCCAGCATGGCAATGGCGGCCTCGGGTACCATTGGCATGTACAGCGCCACCAGATCGCCTTTGCCAATGCCCAGGGCCTTGAGCGCATTGGCGGCTTTACATACTTCCCCATGTAGCTGGCGGTAACTGAATCGCCGGCAATCCCCCGGTTCGCCCTCCCAGATCAAGGCTGTCTTGTTGGCTCGGGGGCCCTCCAGGTGACGGTCGAGACAATTGCTGCTGATGTTGGTGCGACCCCCTTCAAACCAGCGCGCGAAGGGTGGATTACTCCAGTCCAACACCGTATGAAAGGGTTCAAACCAGTGCAATTCCCGCTCTGCCAGCTCTCCCCAAAACTTTTCCGGATCGGCATCCGCCTGACGCACCAGCTCCCGGTAGGCCTCGAGGCTGCCGATCTTGGCAGTGGCGGCCAGGGCCGCCGGCGGCGCGAAGCTGCGCTGCTCGTGCAACACCGATTCGATCGTGGCACTGGGCATGCCGTTGGCCTGGGTCATGCGGGTCGCCAAAGGCGCGACAGGGGCACCTGCATTCAAGCCCAGCCAGGCCCGGCCGCAGCGCAGCTGCCGGCAGCAGAATGGGAAGAATTTGCAGAAATTCCACTTCGGCAACGGCAACTGGCCGTGGACAGCGGTCAGCAGCCCCGTCTAGGCCCCCTCCAAACATCTGCTCCAGAGCCAAGCGGCGGCGTCAGTTTTGCCGAATTCACCCAGAGACATACCTCGACGCCACTAATATTTTGCATCAATCTTAGGCCATTCGGGATAGCTCTGGAAAGTGCCTACTGCTAAGAAGCCAGCCGAGAGCCATTGGGGTATTAGGGTTGCCTGGATCATGACTGTGGTTTTTCATGGTCTCCTCAGGGCAGCTTGAAAAATTCACCATTCCGCGCAAGCTCACAAAAAATTGTCTACTGTTCACGCCATGCTTCCGGCAGCCTGCCTGTTTGATCTAGACGGCCTACTGATTGACACTGAACCCCTGCATGGCCAGGCTTGGCGCCAGGCTGCTGCCCAGTTCGGAATTGAGTTGAGCGACGAACGATTGTTCCAGTTGCGCGGCCGACGGCGGCAAAACTGCGCCGAGCAGGTGTTGAGCTGGATTGTTGATCATGGTTGTCACCAGAGCCCCATACTTACTACCGATAAGTTGTTGGCGGTACAACAACCGCTGGCGAGGCGGCTGTTGCCAATGGCCAGAGCGATGCCGGGAGCGGCAGAATTATTGGCGAATTGTCGGCAGTTGCAGTTGGCCATGGCCCTGGTCACCAGCAGTGGCACCGAAGCGGTAGCCCTAAAGTCTGCGGCTCACCCCTGGCTTGAGCTTTTGGAACTGCGCGTTTATGGGGATGATCCTGAGTTGATGCTCGGCAAGCCCTATCCAGATCCCTATCTACTGGCCGCCCGTCGCTTAGGTGTAGATCCCAGCGATTGCTGGGCATTTGAAGATTCGCCAGCTGGGGTTAAATCGGCCATGGCCGCAGGCTGCAAGGTGCATGTGCTGGCACCGCCCGAGTTAGACATAGCTGAGCGAGAACGCCTCTACGGTACCCCCTGGCGCTTTTTAGATAGTCTGCAGCAGGTTAGCTTTGATTGATTGGGTTATTGAATGTCATTGTGTCAACATTGGCTAATTCGGCCTCGGCTGCTTCAATACAGGCGACTGAGCACGAAGTCGGGCAGGCTGCGCAGTGCCGCCCGCGGATCGGAGGCAGGCAGCCAGCTCAAGGCCTTGCTGGCATCCCTGGAAAGTTGTTCCGCCAGGGCGCGGGAGCGGGGAATCGCCTCACAGCCTCGAACCAGCTCCAGAGCCTGCTCCAAATCTCCAGCTTCACTGAATTCCCGCTCAATCAGCACGGCAAGGGCTGGCCGTTCCTCCAAGGCATAGAGGGCCGGAGCGGTGAGGTAGCCGGAGGCCAGGTCGCTGGCGGCAGGTTTGCCGAGCTGTTGATCGCTGCCGGTGAAATCGAGGATGTCATCCACCACCTGAAAGGCCAGGCCCAGCTGGCGCCCAAAGCTGTAGAGGTCGTCTAGCTGTTCGGCGGGAAGGTCGCTGAGCACCCCAGCGGCCCGGGCACTATTGGCAATTAGCGAGGCGGTTTTGCAATAGCTTTTATCTAGGTAGCTTTCAAAGCTCTGGCCCGTGTCGTAGCGAAACAAACTCTGGCGCACCTCGCCATCGGCCAGGTCCATAATTACCCGGCTCAGTAATTTAACCACCTCAAGGTTGTCCAGGTTGGCTAAATGCCAGCTGGATTGGGCAAATAGGAAGTCGCCGGCGAGTACTGCCACGCGATGATTGAAACGGCTATGAACCGTATCTACGCCGCGACGGGTGGAGGCTTCGTCCACCACGTCGTCATGCACCAGGGAGGCGGTATGGATCATCTCGGTGATCTCCGCCAGCCGGCGGTGCCGTGGACCCAGCTCGCCAGCTGGATCGATGGCACGGCTGAGCAGCAGCACGATGCCGGGCCGCAGCCGCTTGCCTCCGGCCGCGAACAGATGTTCCGCTGCCGCTTGCAGAATCGGATGACCCGCGCCGATCAGCGAGCGCAGGTCGGCCAGCAACACATCCAGGTCGTCCTCGACGGGCTGAAGCAGCTCAGCAACAGTTGCCACACCACCTCCGTCATGCCCAGATACTAGAAGGCACGATCCGCCAAACGCAGGTCCACCCGCTCCACCGGGGGACAGTCGGGCAGCCAGACCGAGGCGGCCCGGCTGAAGCTGTCGGGGCAGCCAGTGACACAAAGGCGAGTGCGCTGCAGGGAGGAGAGGATCGGCGCATCCCCCAGTTCGATCTCGGGCGCATCACCGAGGCTGGCCAGCAGCGGCCCGAGGCGCCGCACGGCGGCCTCCGCTGGATCCACCAGCTGCACCTCCGGCGGCAGCAGGGAGCTGAGCAATGGCCGCAACAGGGGGTAGTGGCTGCAGCCGAGCACCACCGTGTCCACGGCCGCCGCCAGCATCGGCGCCAGATATTGCCGGGCAGCCTGCTCCAGCTCCGCCGCCTGCAGGTTGCCGGCTTCGATCAGGGGTACAAAGGCTGGACAGCCCACCTCCACCACCTGGGCGTGGGGCAAGGTGGCGTGGATGGCCCGCCGGTAGGCACCGCTGGCTGCCGTTGCGGCGGTGGACAGTACACCTACCCGCTCGCTCACCAGGCTGGCGGCCACGCTGTCGATCAGCCCCAACACCGGTACGCCCGCCTCCGCCACCGCCACATCCAGGGCCAGGGCATTGGAGGTGTTGCAGGCCATCACCAGCACCCCCACCCCCTGCAGCCGCAGCCAGTGCACCACTTCAGCGGCGATGGCGCGGATGTCCTGCACCGTTCGCTGGCCATAGGGCACCCTGGCGGTGTCGCCCAAGTAAAGACAAGGGGTGTGGGGATGGCGGGCATGCACTTGCCGCAGCACGGTTAAACCGCCAAGACCGCTGTCGAATAGACCCACCAGCAGTGTCATCGCAATCCCTGGGCAGTGTTCTGTAGATAGGTCAGTACGCCGGTGGCTAGGGCCACGGCCATCTGACGACGGAAGTTGGCATCCATCAATCGCGGGGCATCGAGGGAACCGGTGACAAAGCCCATCTCCACCAAGGTGGAGGGCATCACCGTGCGCCGGATCACGAAGAACCGGGCGGTGCGCACCCCCCGATCCGGCGATCCCGGCGATATCGCCAGCATCTGTTGCTGAACCGCTGCCGCCAGGCTTCTGGCGCGATTGCCGGCGGGCTCGAAGTAAAAGCTCTCGATGCCATTTACATCGGGCCGGTCCATGCTCAAGGCGTTGGCATGCACGCTCAAAAACAGATCGGCGCCGCTGCTATTGGCCAGGGCTACCCGAGGTGGCAGGTCCACATCCACCTCGCTGGTGCGGGTGAGCAACACCTCCACCCCCCGGGATTGGAGCAGTCTCGCCAGCTGCAGGCTCACATCCAGCACCACATCCGTTTCTCGCAGACCAGCGATGCCCACGGCGCCAGGATCAGGGCCGCCGTGGCCGGGGTCGATCACCACCTTGAAACGACCGCGGGGCACCAGGGGCAACCCCTCGGCGGAAAGGGGTCCAGCAGCCGTGGGGAACAGGGCTGTCCTGGCTGGAGGGCGCCGACTCCAGCCGGTCAGTCCTCTGCCGGTGCCAGTGGCACTGCCGCTGCCGTTGGCGAGATCAGTGCCGCTGGCACCGGTACTGCCGCTGGCGCTATCGATGCCGCTGCCGCTGCCACTAGCACTGCTAAAGCCACTGCCACTGCCGCTGCTGCTGGCACCTGTGCTGCCGCTACCAAAGCCGCTGGCGCTGTCAATGCCACTGCCACTAGCGCTGCCGCTGCCACTTGCAATGCCGCTGCCACCGCTGCTGGACCAGGGTCTGGCGGCGAGGGGCAGGCTGGCAGTCTCAATGCTGCCCTCACCCTGGGCGATCAGGCCGGCGGCCACCCCTTTAAATTCCATTTTCCAGCGGTCTCGGGCTGTGCCCACCAGGCGCAAATCGCCGGGATCCAGCCTTACCCCAGGGGCAAATTCCAACACCAATCGGGTAGTGCTGGCATCGGGCTGGCCGATGCGCACCTGGCGCAGGTCGCCGTTGCCATTAACTGAACGGCTGTGGGAGGGCGCACCGGGCAGGTCAATCCAAACCCGCGGCCCCCGTTGACCCGCCCCAGCCTCGTAGAAGGCCAGCGGATTCACATTCACGCTGGTGCGCAATTCCAGTACCCCTTGGCTGGTCAGTCGCCAGGCCGCCAAGCTTGAGGCCCAGGTTGGCCGCAGGCTGGCCAGATCGGCCAGCAGCAGCAGAGGCAGCAACAACCGAGCCCGCAATCTCATCAGTGGCTCAGAACAGGGCCGGGCGGCGATGCTGCAGGCTGGGCATCTGGTTGCGCACCCGTTGCAGGTGGGCCAGATCGATCGGTGCGATCGCCAGCCCGGGTGCCACGCCGGCATCGGCCAGCACCGTGCCCCAGGGATCGATCACCAGGGCATGGCCATGGGTGTGGCGGCGGTCGTAGTTGGTGCCGGTCTGGGCGGGAGCGATCACGTAGGCGGTGTTCTCGATCGCCCTGGCCTGCAGCAGCACCTGCCAGTGGTCCTTGCCCGTGTAGGCGGTGAAGGCCGCCGGCACCATCAGCAAGTCGGCTCCGCAGGCAGCCAGCTGGCGATAGAGCTCTGGAAAGCGCACGTCGTAGCAGATGGAGATGCCCACCCGCCCCAAACCGCTTACCTCGGCCACGGGAGGCAGCTGATCCCCTGGCGTGACAGTGGAAGACTCCCGATAAGTGATGCCATCGGGGAGATCCACATCAAACAGGTGGATCTTGTCGTAGCGGGCCAGCAGCTGGCCCTCCTGGCTCACCAGTTCCGCCCGGTTGAAGGTGTGGCCCGGGCCCGCCGGTACGGGGAAGCCCCCGCCCAGCAGGGTCACCTGGTAGCGCCGAGCCATGGTGACCAGGAATTGGCTGCAGCGTTCCGCCAGGCTCGCCGCCAGCTCCAGGCGCTTCTGATCAGCGCCCATGAAGGCGAAATTTTCCGGCAGCCCCACCAGCTCGGCGCCGCGGCGGGCCGCCAGCTCAATCAGCTCCTCCGCTGCGGCGAAATTGCTATCCGGGTCGGGGGTGCTGGTGAGTTGCACCGCTGCCACCAGAACACTGCTCACCGGCCCATCCGCCCATACACCCAAAATCGTAGGGGGAGGCCCTCCAATTGCCCTTTCCGCCAGCTGGCCCCTGCCCCTAGGGAGCCAATGCCACCAGGGAGCCAATTCCGCTAGGCAGCCAATGCCGCCAGCGAAGCAATGCCACCAAAACACCTTTCACCGGCCCATCCGCCCAACCACCCAAACGCCCATCCGCCTATACGCCTATACGCCTACACGCCCAACCACCCCAACCACCCCTCCACCCCTACACGCCCAAACCCCCATCCAGCCGGCGGAGGCCCTCCAATTGCCCCTGCCGCCAGGGGGGGCAATTGGAGGGCCTCCGCCGGGCGGGGCCATTAGCTGGCCTGTAGCACCCCAGGCTGGGTCTGCACTGGCACGATCGTGAGGTTGTCCACGGCGGCGCAGCAGACAAAATCGGCGTCGTGGTTGCCGATGCCGATCAGTCTTTGGCCGTGGCTGGCGGCCCTTAGGCAGGTTTCGGTGTCGTGGCGCCACTGCTGCCATAGGGCCAGGGCCGCCAGGGCTTCGTCATTGCCGCAGCTCACCGCCAGGTGGGGTGCCACCGCCAATTCCATGGCCGCCGATACCACCGCCCCGGCCGCCAGGCTGTCCTCCAGGGAGTACTCGCCCTCCCAGCCGCTGCCGACGATCCAAACCCGCTCAGCTCCGGCCTCCACCAGGCGCCGGGCCACGGCGGTGCGATTGCCCAGGCAGGCCGTGACCAGCAGGGGCACCGCCAGAACGGCCGCCAGGGAGCGGGTGCCATTGGTGGTGCTCATGAAGATGCGCTTGCCGCCCACCAGCTCCGGGGTCACCGCCAGGGGGGAATTGCCCAGGTCGTAGCCCTCCACCCGTTTGCCGCCCCGCTCGCCCGCCCGCAGCCGCTGCTGCTCGGGCCAGGCGGCCGCCGCCTGTTCCAGGGAAGCCAGGTCGGCGAAGGCCTGGATGGCCTCGGCGCCGTTTTGCAGCGACCAGGCAATCGTGGTGGTGGCCCGCAGCACGTCGATCACCACCGCTGCATCGGGACCGCCCTCGCCAGGGGCGATCACGGCGGGCACGGCCTCGGAGCTGTGGAAATAGGAGATGCGCATGGTGACAGTCGGGCGGAGGGGTGCGCCACAGTAGGCACAGTCTGCGATTCGTTATGGCATCGGCCGGTTTCAGTAAACGCAGCCGGCGCGACCTGCGGGGATTTATTCAGCTGTTGGAGCAGCGGGGCCAATTGCGCCGCATCACCGCTGCGGTGGATCCCGATCTGGAGTTGGCGGCGATCGCCGATCGGGTGCTCGGCCTCGGCGGGCCGGCGCTGCTGTTTGAAAACGTGATCGGTTCCCGGATGCCGGTGGCGATCAACCTGCTGGGCACCTTGGAACGGGTGCTCTGGAGCATGGGCATGGAGCGGGCCGAGGAGCTGGAGGCCCTGGGGGAGCGGCTGGCTTTACTGCAGCAACCCAGGCCGCCCAAGGGACTGGCGGAATTGAAGCGCTTTGGCGGGGTGCTCTGGGATCTGGTGATGGCCCGGCCGGATCTGGACCTGATTCCTCCCTGCCACCAGCGGGTGTTCAAGGGCGACCAGGTGAATCTTGATGCCCTGCCGCTGCTGCGACCCTGGCCAGCCGACGGCGGCCGGATCATCACCCTGGGCCTGGTGATTACCAAGGATCCAGAAACCGGCACACCCAACGTTGGCGTGTACCGGTTGCAGCAGCAATCGATCAATACCCTCTCGGTGCATTGGCTGAGCGTGCGGGGGGGCGCCCGGCATCTGCGCAAGGCGGCAGCCCTGGGCGTGCCCCTGGAGATCGCCGTTGCCATCGGCGTGCATCCGCTGCTGGTGATGGCAGCCGCCACGCCGATTCCGGTGCAACTCAGCGAGTGGCTGTTCGCTGGCCTCTACGCGGGTGAGGGGGTGCGGCTGGCCCGTTGCAAGACGGTGAACCTGGAGGTACCCAGCCACAGTGAACTGGTGTTGGAGGGCACAATTAATCCGGGAGAGCTAATCGACGACGGGCCCTTCGGGGATCACATGGGCTTCTACGGCGGTGTGGAAGCTTCGCCGCTGGTGCGTATCCAATGCGTCACCCAAAGGCACCAGCCGATTTACTTCACCACCTTCAGCGGTCGGCCGCCCAAGGAGGACGCCATGCTGGCGATCGCCTTGAACCGTATCTATACGCCAATCCTGCGGCAGCAGATCCCGGAAATCGTTGATTTCTTCCTGCCGATGGAGGGTCTCAGCTACAAATTGGCCATAATTGCCATCGATAAGGCCTATCCGGGGCAGGCGAAACGGGCGGCGATGGCCTTTTGGAGCGCCCTACCCCAATTCACCTATACAAAGTTTGTAGTTGTTGTCGACAAGGTCATCAATATTCGCGATCCTCGCCAGGTGATCTGGGCGATCAGCGCCCAGGTGGATCCCCAGCGCGACCTGTTTGTGCTCGAGGACACCCCCTTTGACAGCCTCGATTTCGCCAGTGAAAGGTTGGGGTTGGGGGGGCGGCTGGCCATCGATGCCACCACCAAGCTGGGCCCAGAAAAGCGCCATCCCTGGGGCGAACCACTAAATCATTCAGCGGAGTTGGAGAGCCGCCTGGATCGCCGCTGGCAAGAGCTGGGCCTGGCGGATCTGGGCACGGGCAATCCCGATCCTGCCCTGTTTGGCTACACCATGGAGCAGGTGCTGCGACGACTGGCACTGGCGGTGCCCCGCCCCTAGCGATGTTGCGGCGGCGGGGATTGCAGGCGATTCAGGCCCTGCTGGAACTGGCCCTGGAACCGCAGCGCTGGCGTTCGGTGCGGGAGCTGGCGGAGTTGCAAAACCTGCCGGCGCCGATGTTGGAACAGTTGTTGCTGCGCCTGCGCAGGGCGGGGCTGTTGGAGGCCCGCCGCGGGCGTCTCGGAGGCTATCGGCTAGCCCTGCCTCCTCCCCAGATCGCCCTCAACCAGGTGCTGGCGGCGGTGGCGGCCATGCCGGGCCCGCTGGCTTCCCCCGGTTTGTTTATGCCCTCCCATTCCGCCAGCGACCCGGCCAAGTCCCTGCTCGCTGCCGAAACCGCCGCACAAACTTCCGCAGAGGCTGCTGGGCTAAACGAGACGGCGGCTGGCGATCCGGCCAGCCAACAGGTGACTCAACTGCTGGTTTATCGCCTGCAGCGGGCAATGGAGCGGGAGCTTTCCCGGCTCAGTCTCGAGGATCTGCTGCTAGATCTGCGCAGCGCCCGAGCCGCCCATGGTGCCGATGGAGGCCTAATCCTGGGCTGAGGCTTGGGCGTATAACCAACCTGAGCCCAGATTTGGCCTGGGTTTAGCTCAGCTGCGGCGAGCCTGCTGGACGGCCAGGCTGGCCTCCACGGCCGTCACAACCGCCAACAGCAGCAGGCCCAGCAGGCCCACCAGTTGGTTTTGCTGCAGGCGATCGAACTGGGGCTGGGCTTCCAGCCCACGGGCCGCCAGGGCGCCGGCGACAAACCAGGCTGTCGACACGCTGGCAGTGATCCAGTAGGCCCGCCAACGCCTTTGGTACAGGTAGCCACTGCCCAGGCCGGGCACCAGGTTGAGCAGGGCCGCCACCCAGATACTCGAGCTAGCCACAATTTGCTGCTTGCTGGGGCTGTCGCTGTCCATCGAGATTGAGTTGCACGCAACCAAACTCTGGCGGCTTTGGCGCCTGGCTGGCGACCCTTCACTCGCCGATCAACTGCAGGCAGAGCTGGCGGCGCTGGGGTCTGGAGCGATGCTCCCACAGGTAGATGGCCTGCCAGGTGCCCAGCACCAGCCTGCCGGCCTGGAAGGGCAGGCAGAGGTTGCTGCTGGTGAGCGAGCTGCGGATATGGGCGGGCATGTCGTCGGCCCCCTCGTCGTCGTGCAGGTAGGGCCGCAGCGGCCCGCGACCGCTGAGCGAGCGGAAACCCTCCTCTGGCACCAGGGCCTGCAGGTGGGCAGAGAGATCGGTGAGCACCCGCGAATCTGAGTTCTCGTTGATCGTTAGTGAACAGGAGGTGTGCAGGCAGAGCAGACAGGCCTGCCCCTGTTGCATGCCGCTGGAAATTAGCGCCCGATTCAGCTCAGCCGTGATATTGAGCAGGCCCTCGCCCACGGTGATGAAGTTGAGGGTGTGCTGACTCTGGCGGAGCATTTGGGGGGGAAGTCCTCACTCTGGTGTGAATTTTGCCAGGGACGGATTGCCCTGTAAATCAATCGGTTTCAGGGCTAAACGGATTGCCCAGTAGATCAATTGGCTTTAGGGCTGGATGGCCTTCTGACCGCTGACCTTGGATAAACTCTGGAAAGCCGCCTGTTCGGCGATCCTGCCACCCGAGAACCTCTGCGAAATCAGAGCTTCATTGGCAGTTGCTCGGGTTTTCCACAGCTTCCCTTGAGGCGGCGTTGCTTAGCATATGTCATCCATCGCAGCGGTTCAATGCGTACCTTTCTGATGATTTTGCCTGTGTTGGTGGGCGCTCTGGTCTCCACTGCCCCTGCCCTGGCCCAGCGTCAGGTGCCCAAAATCGGCACGATCTGCCCGATGGGCTATGTCGATAAGCTCAATGGCCAATGCAGCACCTTGGGGCTTGTCAACTACACCCTGCAGCCCACCCATGGCAAGGCCTGCCTGGAAGGCTGGATGAATGTGGGCGGCGGCTACTGCCGCAAGAAGTGAGTGGCGAAAAGTTCGCGCCGCTTAGCTGGCCCCGCCATCCTGGCCCAGCTGAGCTGAGCGGCCCAGCCACCTTGTCCAGCTGATTTGAGCGGCGCAGCCTTCTGGCGCAGTTGTTACTTGTCCAGGGAGGCTCATCCTGGCAAGCTCCCTGGCTGTGACGTTTAACTGGCAAGAGGCCTGAGATGTCCAAGGCCCACAGCCGCCTGCGCGAGCACCTGCACACCACCCAGCTGCTGGGCAGCATCCAGAGCTCGCTCTACTACGACCAAAACACGGCCATGCCCAGCGGTGGTGCCAGCTGGCGAGGCGAGCAGTTGGCACTGCTGGCCAAGCTGCTGCATGGGCGCCAATCGAGCAGTGACTACGCCGAACTGGTGGCAGAAGCTGAAGCTGATCTAAGCGGCGATGCCCCGCCCCAAACCAAACGCAATTTGCAATTGCTGCGCCAGGAGCTGCAACGCCAGCAGTGCCTCGATCCCGCCTTGGTGGGGGAACTGGCCACCGCCCAGGCCGAGGGCTATGCGGTGTGGCAAAGGGCCAGGGCCCAGGCCGACTTCAGCCTGTTTGCACCGGTGTTGGAGCGGTTGGTGGCCCTGAGGCAACAGCAGGCCGCCCAACTGGCGCCGGTGGAGGCCGCCGCCGGTCAAGCCCGCAGCACCTGGGAAACCCTGGCCCAGCGCTTTGAACCGGATATCAGCAAGCAAAGACTGGCGGTTTTATTTGCCCCCCTCAGCCAGCGGCTGCCGAAGCTGTTGGATCGGGCAAGCTCGATCCCCCCAGGGGCCAGCCAGGCCTGGGACCTGGCCCATCAGAGCCAGGAGCAACTCTGTAGCGAACTGTTGGATGGCTGGGGTTACAACCGCGAGCGCTGCGCCCGCTCCCTCTCCCCCCATCCCTTTTCCACCACATTGGGCCCCAGCGACTTCCGGATCACCACTCGCGTGGTGCCGGGGCAGCCCTTTTCCGCCTTCCTGGCCACCGCCCACGAATGGGGTCACTCCCGCTACGAGCAGGGTCTGCCCCGCAGCGGCGAACACTGGTTCCCCTGGCCCCTGGGGGAGGCCACCTCCATGGCTGTGCATGAGAGCCAGAGTTTGTTTCATGAAAATCGCCTGGCCCGCAGCGCGGCCTTTGCCGAGCGCTGGTATCCCCACTTCCGCCAGGCCCTGGGCCGGGATCCCTGGGGTGGCGCTTTGGGCTTTTGGCGCGACCTCAACCCGGTAAGGCCCAGCTTGATTCGGGTGGAGGCCGATGAGGTGAGCTATGGCCTGCATATCGTGCTGCGCTATGAACTGGAAATTGCCCTATTGGAGGGTGATTTACCGGTGGCTGAGCTGCCATCGCAGTGGAATCGACGCCTGCGGGAGTTGATGGGCATCACCCCCGCCCACGATGGCGAGGGTTGCCTGCAAGATGTTCATTGGAGTGAAGGGCTATTTGGCTATTTCCCCTCCTACGCCCTCGGCCATTTGATCAGTGCCCAGCTGAGTGGGGCTATGGAAGCGAATCTGGGCCCGATCGAAGACCGGTTGGCTAATGGAGAAGACCAGATGTTGGTGAACTGGCTGGCCGAGCGGGTTTATCCCCTGGGCCGCAGCGTCAACGCTGAGCAACTGGTGGAGCTGGTGACTGGTTCAACCCTCACGGCAGAACCATTTCTCACCTATCTGGAGCAAAAGCTAGATCGCCTGATCGGCTGATGCACCCAGTTGTTTTTGGCCTGGTCTGCCCTGCCCGCCAGGCTGGCCGGTTTACCAGGCTGGCCGGTTTGCCAGGCTGGCCGGGCTGTTGAAACAGATCCATGGCCCAGCTGGTGCTCAGTGACGACCAACGCAAAAAACTAGACAGCGCTGATGACAAGCTGTTTTATGCCGAGCCGCGTTTTGTGCAGCATCTCGATGCCGCCTTTCGCCAGAGGTTGACCGAGCTCTATCGCGAGCGGATTCCGCCTGGCTCGGTGGTGCTGGATTTGATGAGTAGCTGGGTCAGCCATCTGCCTGAGCAAATCAGTTACGGGGAGGTGATCGGTCATGGCCTCAACGAAGCCGAACTGCGGGCCAATCCCAGGCTCAATCGCTATTGGGTGCAGAACCTGAATGTTGATCCACGCCTGCCGCTTCCCCAGGACAGTGTTGACGTGAGCCTGATCGTGGCCGGCTGGCAATATCTGCAGCAGCCAGAGCCGCTGGCCGAGGAGCTGTTTCGCTGCACCAGAGCTGGCGGTCAGCTGTTGGTGGCCTTCAGCAACCGCATGTTTTTTACAAAGGCACCCTTGATTTGGAGTGAAGGCTCAGACCGCGACCACCTGGCTTATGTGGCGGAGGTGCTGGTGGCCCAGGGCTGGACGATCAGCGGGGTGATCGCCGCAGACACGCCAGCGCCAGCGCCCCTGGGCTGGCTGGGGGCAAAGGGGGATCCCTTCTTCTGCGTGATCGCCGCCAAGCCAGCCGCCAAGGCGGCTTCGTAAGCAATGGGGCTCCCTAACGAGCGGCTTCGTAAGATGCCAATGCCCTGTTCAAGCCTCTGCATGGCAAACATCGACCACGCTCCCAGCCGCATCATGCTCAATCTGCTGCATGTGCTGCCGGCCTTCGCCGATGCAGAGGAGCTGCGTCTCAACGCCATTGTGGAGCTCAACAGCAACACAATCAATAAGTACGAACTGATCACCGAAACTGGCCAGCTCAAGTTGGATCGGGTCGGCTACTCCTCGCTTGCCTACCCCTTCGCCTACGGCTGCATTCCCCGTACCTGGGATGAGGATGGTGACCCGTTGGATATCGAGATTGTTGGGGTTACTGAGCCACTGGTACCTGGCTCCCTGGTGGAGGCCCGGATTATTGGGATCATGAAATTTGATGATGGTGGAGAGGTTGACGACAAGGTAATTGCCGTGCTTGCTGATGATAAGCGCATGGATCACATCACCAGCTACACCCAACTGGGTGATCACTGGATTAAAGAAACCCAGTATTACTGGGAACACTACAAGGATCTCAAGAAGCCTGGCAGCTGCCGCGTTAATGGCTTCTTTGATGCGGAGGAAGCTGTAAAAATTATTCAGGAGTGCGAACAGCGCTACCTGGAGGTAATCGATCCCAAGCTGGTGAACTGATTTTCACGTTGGTGAATTAATTGGGAGGGGGCTAAGGGCACCTCGAAAATTTTGATATTTTTCGAGGTGCCAATTAAGTGCGCCTCGAAAAATATCAATTTCATTGAAACCGCGCCGCGAGAAGCGTTACAGATGCTGGCCTGCCCCTTCGCTCTGGCGAATGTAGTGAGCAATTTTTATGAGGTGACAATTAGTTTATTCTGGTCATTGGTTAACTCTGGTCATTGGTTAACTCTGGTGATTAATTAACTCTGGCCATCAGTTAATTCTGCTGATTTGGGCAGTTGCTGCGCCTGGATTCTGGCCAGGGCAAGGGCCATGCCATCTCGGCTGGCCAAGCCCCGAAGTTTGTCTATGGGTAGGCCTGAATTTGGCATTCCCACTGGCAGGGCTCCCACCTGTAGTCCAGGCACATCAAAAACAGGTAATTGACGCAGCCCATTGGGTGTGAGTTGATCCTCTAATTGTAATAGCTGAGCTTCCAGGGGCAGCCAAACCAGGTCTGCTCTGCGGCAATCACTCAATGCGATGCTCGAAAAAGTAGGGTAGCTAGCAGTATTGGTTGATAAAGAGCTGAAGAATGGCTGATGTGCTGGCGAAGAATCTTGCGGCGTCTTGCTGGGAATCTCAGTATTTTGTGATAAGTCAATTGCCAAGGCTCTTTGTAAATCCGTAAGTGTGACTAGGCCTATTGCCCAGGGTCCATCGGCCACTATCAAGCAGTGACTACGGGAATTTACTAGCTGGGCAAGGGCTTCCTGGGCTGGGGTTTCAGCCGATAACACCAAGGGGGCCTCGGCGTCAAAGGCCTCAGCTACGGCAAGATTTGCCAGGATCCGACGGCGCTTTTCCTCCAGGGGATCTGGTCCCAGCAGGCCCGGGTCATTTAGCCCCTGCCAACGCTCTACCAAAGCGGCACTTAAACCGGCCGCAGCCATCAGCGGCAACACGATGCGAATGTCGCGGGTGAGTTCAAATAGCAGCAGCATGGCGGTGAGTGGTGACCTGGCGCTACCCGCCAGCACGGCCGCCATGCCCACCATGGCGTAGGCGGGTGGTTCGGCCACCGGTAGATGCAAGCCACTATCACCTAGAAATTGACCGTAGCAGTTGCCAAGCACAGCCCCTAAAAACAGAGCTGGAGCAAAGCCTCCGCCCACAAATCCCGTGGCATTGCTAAGGCCCGTAGCCAGTAACTTAACTACAAGCAGCATCAGCAAAGTGAGCAGGGGCAGCCCCCCATCTCTGCTGAGTAGGGCCTCAATGGTGTCGTAACCAACCCCCAGTACCTGGGGAAAGACCAGGGCTAGCAGACCCACCGCCATGCCGCCAAATGCCGTGGCAAAACCTGGCGGCAATTGGCGAATCAGGTTCTGCATGGCAGCGCTGCGCCCCAGGGCAAGCAGGCTCACCAGCCCCCAGGACATCAAACTGGCCACTACCCCCAAGCCCAGATAGAGGGGCAGCTCCAGCGGCGATCGCACTTCATAGGCTGGTAAGCGCAGAATCGGCTGATCGCCCAATAGCAGCTGGGTAACCAGCGTGGAGGCCACGGCGGCCACCAGTACCGCCCGCAGGCTTGGCCGGCCTGGAATAGCCCGGAAGTTGCCCTCAAAGGCAAAGAACACCCCGGCGATTGGCGCCTTGAAGCCAGCGGCCAAGCCCGCCGCTGCCCCAGCCGCCACCAGCGTCTTCTGGCTCTCGGGCGTGAGCCGAGCCCGCAGCGCCACCCATAGGCCAATGTTGCCGCCACTCTCCACACTGGGACCCTCAGGTCCGAGGGAGGCGCCACTGCCAAGGCTGAGGGAGGCTCCCAGCAGTCTCTGCAGAGGCAATTTGGGCGCCGCCCGCATTGCCCCATCTGCCATGGCCATCAGGCTGGGCAAACCTGGGCCCAGAGAGCCGCCATAGCGGCGCAGCAGACCCATGGCATAGCCGCCCAGGGTGGGTACCACCACCACGGGCCATAGGCGCAACCAGTCGGGCAAGGAAGCGGTAGATACCAACACCACTTCAGGTGGGGGTTGGGGAATCGTGGGAGGCGGAGGTAAGAAACCCAGCCCGCCCAGGCCGATCTGCAATAAGGCATTGAGTGGCGTGCCGGTTTCGGCAGGGCTGGGAATCTGGGGTAACGGCAGTACCGGCGGTGGCAAGGTCGCGCTCGAGCCGCGCGCCAGTTTCAGCAGCCACTCAATAAACGGACCAAAAAGCCCGTTATTGATAAATCCCAGTAACTCGTGGAAAGCCACCACCGCCAAACCTGTAAGCACTCCTACCAAGGCGGCCCAGGCCAGCAGGTTCCATTGGAATGGCAGGGCCCCGGGTTCGCTGTCCATACGCGCTCCTGCGGCCGCCAGGTTCCCCATGGGCGGCTGAATTACCTCTGGCTGTCCCTGCAGGCCAGCGACGCCGCTCTGCAGGGGGTGGTCAGGCTTGGGGGCGGACGTCGGCAAAGATTTGCTCCAGGATCTCGCCGGCCCCCTGCTCGCGCAGCTTCAAGGCCAGGGCAATGCCAATCGACTCGGGATCCTCCGCGGCACCGCGGGCCTGATCGCGAATCAGCTTGGTGCCATCAAGGCTGGCCACCATGCCGGTGAGAATTAACTCCTGGCCGCCATCGCTGGCATCGCCATCGGCCTCAGCGAAGCTGCTGTTGACGCCGATCGGCACCTGACAGCCGCCTTCCAATTCGCGCAAAAAGGCTCGCTCGGCCAGGCAGCGGCGGGTGGTGGGCAGGTGCTCCAGCAGCTTGATTTGGGCGAGCACGGCGGCATCGCCTTGGCGACATTCGATGCCCAGTGCTCCCTGGCCCACGGCGTGGAGGGAGATCGAGGCATCGATCAACTCATGGATGCGATCGCCTAGGCCCAAGCGCCCCAGGCCGGCTGCGGCCAGGATCAGGCAGTCGAACTCGCCGGCATCAAGCTTTTCGAGCCGTGTAATCACATTGCCACGCACGTCTTTGAAGAGCAGCTGCGGGTAGTGATGGCGCAGTTGGGCCAGGCGACGCAGGGAACTGGTGCCCACCACACTCCCCTCCGGCAGGGTGGCCAAGGTTTTGTCCTTGTGCTTTTGATGCACCACCAGGGCGTCGGCCGGATCCTCCCGTTCGGTGATGCAGCCCAGCATCAGGCCCTCGGGAAGGTTGGTGGGCAGGTCTTTGAGGCTGTGCACAGCGATATCGGCCTGGTCCACCAGCATTTGGGCCTCCAGTTCTTTGGTGAACAGGCCCTTGTCGCCGATTTTGGCCAGGGCCACATCGAGGATCTTGTCCCCCTGGGTGGCCATCGCCTCGATGCTGATCTCCAGATTTGGATGGGCCTTGACCAGCTCATCGCGCACCCAGTGGGTTTGCACCATGGCCAGCTGGCTGCGGCGAGAGGCGATGCGCAGGAGTTTGGCCATCGAGGGCGAAGGTGGTTCAGGCACAGCCGCCCAGCCTACGAGCAGAACAAATCCAAGGGCAGCGGCCCCCAGGTGTCCTCGGCGCTGGGGTCGCTGGCGCAGTGGCCACTGATCAGCAGCCCCTCGCCCAAACCCTGCTCGGGCCTGAGTTGATAGCGACCCGTGCCCTGGTTGCCCTTGAGAAACACCCCCATCGGCATGTCCTCGGCCAGGCCACTGGCCGGATCCGCTTGCAGTGGTTGCCAGCCAAGGGCCTGTTCGCAGCCGCGCAGGGCCCGCAGGGCAGTGATGCCGCTGGGGGCCATCACGCCAATGGTGAACCACTCGCAGGCGGCTAGCAGGGGTTTGAGTTCAGCCAGCAGTGCTTGCCGCTGATCGGCATTGATGGCTGGGGCACTGCGCAGGCCGCGCAGATCAGCAAGGTGGGCGGCCATCGGCTATTAAAACTCGCGTAGAACTGCGCCACCATGCCAGGCAAAGGCTCAACCAGGCCACCCCCACCGCGCCGCCAGCAATCAAATCAGAGGGCCAGTGGGCTCGCACCACCAGGGTGCTGAACCACACCAGCGCCACCCAGATCACGGCCAGCAAAGCCAGGGGCAGCCTGCGCCTGGGATGACCCGCAGAGAGAATTGCCACTAGGGCGAAATAGAAAACAATCCCACCTGCGGCATGGCCGCTGGGAAAACTATGGCCCTCAAGGGAAATCAGGGCTTCAGGGGGGCGGGCCCGATCGAAATGTGGTTTTAACAGCATATCTACAATCACAAGGATACCTCCAGTGGCCATCGCCAGCATGATCAGATCCCGCCAGCTCCGCGAAATAAGCAGATAAATTATTACTGTCAATACAAGGAGAAAGCTTGCGGCTACCCCGCTTGCCTTGTAGACGCCAATCAGGGCAAGTCGAGCTATTCCAGTGACATTAATGCTAATCCAGGTCAGCATCTGTTGGTCGATGTTCGGCGTTTCGCCCTTGGCCACTGCCGCGCCCAGGGCAAATGCCAGCACCAGGGCAGCTAGGGGCACCAGCCAGTCACGGGGGCGGATAGGGGCTGGCATCGCCATCAGTTCGCGCCTCCAGCCCTTGGCCGCGGTGCTTGGAGCGAAAGGCGCCAGAGCTCCTGTTCGCCGCGTTTTGCCAGCCGTTGCAGTTGGGCGGAAGCTGGTCCAAAACCGGTTATTTCAGCTCTATCACCTAATAGCAGCACCGATCTTGTGCTGGGCTGGACGCCCACGGAAGCTGGAGCGCTGACCAGTTGTTTAAGGGCCTCTGGGGCATCACCGAGAAACACAGCCCGACGTTTTGCGTAGAACAACGTGCTGTATCGGCGCGTGCCGATCACCCAAAGCGGTTCACCAGGCTGGATCAAACGGCCGGCTTGTATTTGAATAGCCTGTAGAGGTTGCTGACGCTGGCGATTAAGTAGGTCTGCCAGCGGGGCGATCACCACTGCTAGCAGGGTGAGGAAACCAGCCAGATTTACTATCCACAGCCGCTTTGGCTTGTCCAGCCCCAACACCGTGAAGCAGCCAAGGGCGGTGAGGCCCAGGATCGTCGCCAGGGCAAAGGGCAGACCGGATTGGCCTAGGGCAGCGGCAAGTTGCGGATAGGCGGGATCGCTGGCCAGCAGACCGGGGGCTAGGGCCACCGCCGTTGCCGCCAGGGCCAGGATCACCGCTCCCACACCGCCCGAGAGCTTCACAGGCCAGCTAGGGCGAGCCGCTCCAGGCGTGGTGAATAGCCAGGCCACCAACATTGTTGTAGCTGGCAGGGCAGGCAGGATGTAGCCGGGTAATTTGGTGGCGGCTGCGGAGAAGAAGGCCAGGATCACCCCCATCCAAATCACCAGCAGCAGGGGCAGCGCTTCGCCGCCCTTGAGGCGACGCCAATTGCTGGGCTGCCAAAAGCCACTGCGGCCGATCGCCAAGGGCAGAAATGGCGACCAGGGAAAAACCAGAATCAACAGCCATGGGATATAGAACCAGACGGGTCCCGGGTGGGCGTAGAGCACCGAGGTGAAGCGCTGCAGGTTGCTGAAGCCGAGAAAGCCCCCCAGAAAGGACTGGCCGTTAACCACAGCGGCCAGCCAATACCAGGGCAGACAAATGCCAAAAAACAGAGCGGCCATTGCCGCCAGCGGCCCAGGCGCTAGCCATCTGCGCCAGCCACCTCTCAGGCTCAAGAAGCTGCCGATCACCAAGCCCGGCAGCAGTAGACCAACCGGTCCCTTGGCCAGTACGGCGATGCCACAGAAGCCGGCCAAGCAAACCTTACCCAGGGGCTGGCGCCAACGATCAGCCGAACTTGGCGGAGCCAGTTCCACCAGAGCAAACCCATAGAGGGCAAGGGTGATCGCACTGGCCAGGAACATGTCTGTGGTGGCGGTGCGGCCCCAGCCGATCCAGCCCGGTGTGGTGGCCAGCAGGGAGGCCCCAAGTAGGCCGGTGCCCAGGCGCTGGTTGCCGCCTTTGGCGCTGGCAGGCACCAGGCACCAGAGCAGTCCAAAGCTGGCGATCACCACGGCACTGGCGGCCAAGGCCCCTGGTAGCCGCGCCGCCCATTCACTGATGCCAAACAAGCGAAAGCTGAGGGCCACCATCCAGTAGCCCCAGACCGGGTAATCGAAAAAAGGGCTGCCGTTCCAGATCGGGGTGACCCAGTCATCCCGCAGCAGCATCTGGTGGGCCACCTCCACGAACAGGGCCTCGGTCTTGTCCAGCAGACCCAGGGTTCCCAGCCCGTTGAACAAGGCCAGCCAGCAGAGGCCCAGCAGGGCCAAGCCCACCAGCGCCGCTGGCGGCCAGCTGCCGATCCCTGTAATCGCTAATCCCCCGGGGTTCGCGCCTTTGCTGCCAAGGCCGCCTGGCGCTTGCTGAGCTGCCAGGGTCTGCGGCTCAACTGACGCCTGGTTGACGGGCATGGCCCTGGCGGTCACGGAAAGATCGGAGGCGTCCGTGTCCTGTATAGCCAAAGCGATGTCTTCTGGACGACAGACGACAAACCCTAGGGCGTGTTCCAGACCAGACGGCTGGAGGCGGCATAGTTCCACACGAACACCACCAGGATTCCGGCCAGCTGGGCCCAGATGGCGTCCCTTGACACGAAGTCATAAAAGGCGGAGGCCAGGCCCACGTTGGCCAGCACCGGCAGGGAGGAAACCAGTAGGAACTTGAACAGGCCCCGTAGCAGGGCTGCCCCTTGCAGGCGTTGAAAGCGGAAGGTGAGAGCGTTGTTGATTAAGTAATTTGAACTGGCGGAAACCACCACCGCAAAGGGCAGGGCATGGCTGAAGCTCATGGCGGCCCAAGCCATTAGTAATTGACAGACAACCAACTGCACCACCACCCCACTGGCCCCCACAAGGGCAAAGCTGATCGCCCTGCGCGGCACCAGCCTTAGACTATAGGTATGCAGTATGGAGATTAGAAAATCCCAGAAGATAGCTAAATCCAATTTAGAACTGCCACAGCTGCGGGGCTGGAAATTAAGCGGTATATCCACCGCCTTCAGTCGTCCTCGGCTCACCGCAAGCAGTTCGTAGAGAAACTTAAATCCATTTACATCAACTGCCCTCAGTAACGGCAGTATGGGATCGAGTTGTAATGCAAAAAAGCCACTCATGTAATCACTCAACTCGGCATAAACGCCTGGAAGACTTAAGCGGGCGCTGGCATTGGCCCAGGAGGAGCCCAGTTCCCGCCGGTTACTGAGCCCCTGAATCTCCGCCTCGGGATGGAAGCGACTACCAACCACTAGATCCCACTTACCCTCCAGCAAGGTGGTTACGGCCCGCTGCACTGACGCTGGCTCATGTTGGCCATCACTGTCCATAACCAGGGCGACATCACCGGTGGCATTGAGTAGGCCCTCCTTGATGGCGCTCGCTAGCCCGGACCTGCCCACCCTGCGGATCAGCTTTAAACAGGGTTCCTGGCGCGCCAACTGACGTACCAATTCGGCGGTGCCATCGGGGGAGTCGTCGTCGACTACTAAAACCTCCAATAAAAACAGTTGGCGTAGCACCAATAACTGCCGAATGACATGCTCAATAGTGCCCCGCTCGTTAAAGCTGGGCAATACGATTGAGAGCCGGATGCTTGGGTTTGAGCCAGGGGCTGCGGGCGTTAGGACAGGGCCAGGGGCTAGAGTGAAATCGGCCTGCAAATTAGCAGCGTTAAAAATGAAAGTACTAAGAAATAAGACTTAAAAAGCTATAAAATATTAACGGTCTTAAGGTCGGCGGTATTCCCGGGACGACTTTGGGATGGGTAGTATAAAGGTAAGGGTGTTGCAATAGGCATGCTGCAACATGTAGAATCGGAAAAAATTAGTATCATGAGAGAGATGCTGTGATGGGCGGGATTGAAATTGGCGGTATGGCGATGGGCGGTATAGCGATGGGCGGTATAGGCAGGAGCTGTGGTTTGTTTTGCGTTCGTGCTGGTGGCTTTCGCCTGGGCTTGGGTGATGCCCATTGCCCAGGTCGCAATTTGAACTGGAGTTCCGATCAGTTCAGGCCGCAGGCTTACTTGATGTACTCCTTAAGCACGCCATTGCGGTTGGGATGGCGGAGCTTGCGCAGCGCCTTGGCCTCAATTTGACGGATGCGTTCGCGAGTGACATCGAAGATTTGCCCAATCTCCTCCAGGGTTTTCATGCGGCCATCATCGAGGCCGTAACGCAGCCTCAGCACATCGCGCTCCCGAGGGCTGAGAGTAGCCAGTACCCCCTCAAGATCTTCACGTAATAGATTTTTGGCTACATCCTGCTCGGGATTTTCGATATCGGCTTCGATAAAATCACCAAGCCGTGAGTCCTCCTCCTTGCCAATCGGAGTTTCCAGGGAAATAGGTAGCTGAGCAGACTTGGCGATGAAACGAAGCTTTTCAATGGTCATCTCCATGCTTTCGGCAATCTCCTCCTCCGTGGGTTTGCGGCCAAACTCCTGGGATAGGGTTTTGGTTGTTTTCTTAATCCGGGATATGGTTTCGTATAGATGAACCGGCAGGCGAATAGTGCGTGATTGGTCTGCAATGGCCCGGGTGATAGCCTGGCGGATCCACCAGGTGGC